>NZ_JBYBHH010000007.1:0-335718 GCF_059025405.1 Pseudomonas sp. 5.2 | reverse complement strand
CCCGGTGGGCCTGGTGCTGCGCCTATGTGGCGCGGCGCAACCACAAGGGCAGCGCAAGGCCGCCTGAAACACCGCGTTCTATCTGCCGCAACCCTCGACAACAACCCGAAAAGGTACGCGAAGATGTACGAGTCCCCGTTCACCCGTCGTTTGCTTCAGTGCGCTTGTGCCATGGCGCTTTCCGTGACGTGCCTGGGCGCCAGCGCCTCCACCGACAAGCCAGGGGAGGGGGTGAAGATAACCCCGTCGTTCCCTTCGGTGGATGAAGAACGCTTCCGCGGCGAAATCGCCATGCAGGGCCTGCGCGAATTGGGCTACAACGTGCAGAAACCCAAGGAAACCGAATACGCCACGATGATTCTGGCAGTCGGTTACGGCGACGCCGACTTCAGCGTCAACCTGTGGGACAAGCTGCACGCCAGCTTCTACGAGAAGGCCGGCGGCGACCAGAACATGGTCAAGGCCGGCGATATCATGCCTGGCGTGTTGCAGGGCTACCTGATCGACAAGAAAACCGCCGATCAATACAACATCAAGTACATCACCGACCTGAAAAAGCCCGAGCTGGCCAAGCTGTTCGACACCGACGGCGATGGCAAGGCCGACCTGACCGGTTGCAACCCCGGCTGGGGCTGCGAACTGGTCATCGCCCACCACATGAAGGCCTATGACCTGGACAAGACCGTGCACGTCAACCAAGGGTCGTATTTCGCCTTGATGGCCGACACCATCACCCGCTTCAAGGAAGGCAAACCGGTGCTCTATTACACCTGGGTACCCCAGTGGGTGGCCGGGGTGATGGTGGAGGGGCGCGACGTGGTGTGGCTGCAAGTGCCCAACACCGATTTGCCGGGCGGCGGCAACAGCGTCGATACCACGTTCGAGGGCAAGAACCTGGGCTTTGCGGTGGACAAGGTCGAAGCGGTACTCAACCGAGCGTTCGCCGACAAGAACCCGGCGGCACTGAAGTTTCTGTCGCTGGTGCAGATCAGCGCGGCGGACGAGAGCGCGCAGAACCTCAAGATGCAGAACGGCGAGAAGAACCTGAGCGACATTCAGCGCCACGCCCAGGCGTGGATTGCAGCGCATCGTCAGCAGTTTGATCAATGGCTGCAGGCCGCGCGAGCGACAGCGGTGCAAGCCAGCAACTAGCGGCGCCACCTTGCAGGTGGGTGATTCTTCCAACACTACGATCAAGGAAGCCCTCGCACCATGATGACTTCGCCGTTCTCGATCCCCGCCCAGTCACGCCGTATCGACCCGTCGCGCCAGCGTGCTGCCGCGCTCAGGGCCGACGGCTCGGTCGATGACAACGACCGCAGCGAAATCGGCCCGACCCCTCTGGCGTTCGCCGAGTGGGCCGCGCTCGGCCTGCAGGTGCCGCAGTTGGCGACGATGCGTGAGTACCGCCTGCAACGCATCTGCGAGCAGCTCGTGGCCCGTGACCTCGGCGGCATTCTGCTATTCGACCCGTTGAACATCCGCTACGCCACCGACAGCACCAACATGCAGCTGTGGACCACCCACAACCCCGCCCGTGCCTGTTTCGTCGCTGCCAGCGGGCATGTGGTGCTGTGGGATTTTCATGGCTGTGACCACCTCTCGGCACACCTGCCGTTGGTGCGTGAGCTGCGCAGTGGCGCGTCGTTCTTCTACTTCGAAACGGGCGAGCGTACCGACGAACATGCCCGGCGTTTTTGTGCCCAGGTCGACGAACTGCTGCGAACCCATGCCGGCGACAACCGCCGCTTGGCCGTGGACCGCATCGAGGTTGCCGGCCTGCGAGCCCTGGACGCCTTGGGCGTGCAGGTGCACAACGGCCAGGCGGTGACCGAGTTCGCGCGTTTGATCAAGGGCCCCGATGAAATCCTCGCCATGCGCTGCGCGGTGGCTTCCTGTGAAGCTGCCATCGCCGAAATGCGCCAGGCCATGCGCGCCGGGGTAACCGAGAACGACGTCTGGGCGGCGTTGCACAGCGGTAATATCCGCCGTGGCGGCGAGTGGATCGAAACCCGCATCCTCAGCTCCGGCCCGCGTACCAACCCGTGGTATCAGGAGTCCGGCCCACGGGTGCTGAACGACGGCGACCTGCTGTCGTTCGACACCGACCTGATCGGCGTGTACGGCTTTTGCGTCGACATGTCGCGCAGCTGGATGTGTGGCGGGCTTGAGCCGACGGCCGAGCAAAAACGCCTGTATCGAATCGCCCATGAGCACATCCATGTCAACGCCGACATGGTCAAGCCTGGCGTGCGTTTCTCCGAGCTCACCGCTAACGGGCATCGTCTGCCGGAAAGCTGCCGTGCCCAGCGTTATGGGGTGATGTTCCATGGCGTGGGGCTGTGCGACGAGTACCCCTGTATTCGTTACCCGGAAGACTTCGACGCCTACGGTTACGAAGGGGAACTGCAGCCTGGCATGGCGCTGTGCGTAGAGGCCTATGTGGGGGAGGTAGGAGGGCGTGACGGGATAAAACTGGAGAACCAGCTGCTGGTGACGGAGACGGGGTATGAAGTGCTGACCCATTACGCGTTCGAAGACAGCTTTCTCGTCGAGTGACTGAAGCGGCCCGGGCCCGCTTGGCGGCCCCGGGTTGTTGCAGCGTAGGGGTTATCCGTTCAGCTCGGCGTCGGCCAGGGGTTGCGCCTGCTTGCTCGCGGACTTCTTCTCCTGCACCACGATGTAGAACTCCTCGCCGTGTTTCACCGCGCCATACAGCACGGCCTTTTCGATCAGCTCAGTGCCACGCAGGTGGCGCAGCATCATCGGGTCCTTGCGCAGGTCGCGGTACAGCGCCAGGCACAGCAGCACCATCACCACGACAAAGGGCAGCGCCACCACGATGGTCAGGTTCTGCAGCCCGGTGAGCGCTTCGCCGGGGTCGCGTGGGTCGCCGATCGCCAGCATGATCGCCGCCACCGTGCCGGTCAGCGCCCCCCAGAAGATCACGGTGCGCCGTGATGGCGTGGTGGTGCCGTGCTCCGACAGGGTACCCATGACCAGCGACGCGGCATCGGCACCGGAGACGAAGAAGATACCCACCAGGATCATCACCAGTACCGAGGTCACCGAGGCCAGCGGGTAGCTGTCCAGCAACTGATAAAGGGCATGGTTGCTGTTCACGGCGCCATTGACCAGTGCGAAGCTGCCTTCGCGCAGGGCGTCGATGGCGGCACCGCCGAAGATGGTGAACCACACCAGGCTGACCAGGCTCGGTACCAGCAGCACGCCGGTGACGAATTGGCGGATGGTGCGGCCGCGGCTGATGCGGGCAATGAACATGCCGACGAAAGGCGTCCAGGAGATCCACCAAGCCCAGTAGAACACTGTCCAGCCGGCCAGCCAGCTGTCCATCTGCTCACCGCCGCTGGCGTTGGTGCGAGCCATCATCTCTGGCAGCATCTTGATGTAGATGCCGATGGAGGTGGGCAGCAGGTTGAGCATCAACAGTGTCGGGCCAACCAGGAACACAAACACTGCCAGCACCAGCGCCAGCACCATGTTGGTGTTGGACAGCCACTGGATGCCTTTGCCGATGCCAGAGACCGCAGAGGTGACGAAGGCGATGGTCAGCAGGGTGATGATCGAGATGTAGAACAGCTTGCCGGGGCTCTCGATCCAGCCGTTGTATTCCAGGCCACCGGCGATCTGCAGGGCGCCAAGGCCGAGCGAGGCGGCAGAGCCGAACAAGGTGGCGAAAATCGCCATCATGTCGATCACACGGCCAATTGGGCCGTTGGCGTGTTTACCGATCAGGGGCCGGAAGGCGGTGGAAATCAGCTGCGAGCGGCCGCGTCGGAAGGTGCCGTAAGCGATCACCAGGCCAACGATGGCATACATGGCCCAGGGGTGCAGGGTCCAGTGGAACAGGGTGGTGGCCATGGCCACCTGCATGGCTTCGCTCGATTGCCCGGTGGCCGAGCCGGGAGGCGGCGACACGTAATGTGACAAGGGTTCGGCAACGCCGAAGAACATCAGGCCGATGCCCATACCGGCGCTGAACATCATGGCCACCCAGGAAACCGTACGGAACTCTGGCGCTTCGCCATCACGCCCTAGCGGAATTCTGCCGTAGCGGCTGGCTGCCAGCCACAGCACGAAGATGACGAGCACGGTCGAGGTAAGTACGAAAAACCAGCCAAAGTTGAGAATGACCCAGGATTGCGCTGAGGACGCGCTGGCGGCCAGGCTGGCCTGGCTGATGAAGCCCCAGATGACGAAGCCGATGGCCAGGATGCTGGTGATGCCAAAGACGATCCAGTCGATCTTGCCCTCGAGGTGCCGGTCCTGGCGCGCTTCTGCAGTCTTCGAGGGGTCCGTCACGCCAAGGTCGAGCGTTTCGGTGATGTGTTCCTTTGCCATGAATGGTGTTGCCCCTTTGTGGCTTACCTGCGCGTGCAGGCTTGTTGTTGTGGGCTGCCGGGGTCGATAACGGTCTCGGCGGGGGAGTCTTGCCGGGCCGATTATCCTGTGCGAGTCACAGCGCTTCCTGTCCCGAATGCGCCGTGGGGCATCCATTGAACGACCTGTTTAATACTTTTAGTTCCGGGGGCGATGGCCCTATTTGTCCCGCGTTCTGGTACCCTGATGGGCATTACCCTGGCCCGCACTCCCGAGCACCGTAGAAGCGGCGCTGCCTGCGAGCCTGGCCTTATCAGGAAACGGAGATTCGTCAATGGCCACTGACCGTGTGAGCCTGATTCATTTCGATAAATTGAGCATGAGCCCTGCCGCTGCCCAACGGTTCCAGACTGCCCTCGATGCCCTGGAAACACTCAAGCTGCAGGACCGGTACGTGTACCTCGTTGCTCCTTATCTGGGTGATATCGCCGACGCCTCTGACCGTGAGCAACTGAAAACTGCCGAGGCACAGTGCGTTCGTGTGGTGGAGGAACTGTTGGCCGCCAAGTCGATTACCAAGGCCAAGTCCGAAGAGCTTCGCAAAGTCTTTGAAGAAGCCGCCGAACGTGTGCGCGCTGAAATGCCGGCCTGAATGTTGGTCTTGAGCGTGTAATGGCCAAAGACATCGACAACCCCTGCGTCTCGCTTTGCCAGCTCAACAGCGAGCTGTGCGTAAGCTGTGGCCGCACCCGTGAAGAAATCCGCAAGTGGCGCGGCATGAAGCGCCCTGAGAAAATGGCCACCGTGCAGCGCGCGGCCACGCGGATGAAGGCCATCGTCAAGAAGAACGCGAAGCGGCAGAATACCGACTGACCGTTGTCTACTGCGTCAACACTCAACTCTCTGAACGTTAAATCGAGCCTGGAAAATGGATTCTCACTCGCTTCTTGCCTTTACCTTGGTCGCTGCGATCGCCATCGCCAGCCCTGGCCCTGCAACGCTGATGGCGATCAACAACAGCCTGGCCCACGGGCAGCGCAGCGCTGTCTGGTCCTCGCTGGGCAATGGTTCGGGGCTGTTCTGCCTGTCGGCAGCGGCCATGCTCGGGCTGGGCGCCTTGTTGGCCAGCTCTGAAGTCCTTTTCAATGCGGTCAAGATCATCGGTGCCGCGTACCTGTTCTACCTCGGCGCACGGCAGTTGTTGAAGAAAGGCCCGATGCTCGAGGCGGGGGCTGACGCCGGGGTGGCCAAGCAACGCCCGACGCCGATGAAACTGTACAAATCGGCGTTCCTGACGGCGGTGACCAACCCCAAGGCGACCATGTTCTTCACGGCGCTGTTCCCGCAGTTCATCGATCAGGGTGCAGCGTTGCTGCCGCAGTTCCTGATCCTGACCGGGATCTTTGTCGCCTTGTCGCTCGTTTCGCTGACCCTGTACGCCGCGCTGGCCTCGCGTGCCAAGGGCGTGTTGACCCGGCCCAGCCTTTCGCGCTGGGTGAGCCGGGTGGTGGGGACGACCTTCATTGGCTTCGGTGCGGCCATTTTGACGATGCGTCGTCAGTCGGCTTAAGCCATTCGGGGCTTACTGGCGACGCGCAGTGGCCCCGTCAACCTGCCTGCGCAACAAAACCCTGCCGCCTAGCCATTGTTGAGCCAGACTGTCTACACCACGCGAAGCCAGATGCTGCAGTCTTCCACGGGATGTGGCAGCCTTTGGCGACCACGCCGGGTCGCCGGGTGCCACTTGTGCCGAGGGTTGTAGATGATCGAGCGTTGCGTTCGCCACGCCTTGCTGTTGTTGTGCGGGTCCCTGCTACCGATGGGCGCGGGTGCGCAGGCGGCATGCCAGCACCTGACGGCCACTGGCAACCCTGAATACCCCCCGTACCTGTGGCGTGACCCACACAACCCTCAGCAGTTGATCGGTGCCAATGCCGACTTGCTCAAGCACTTGGGCAAGCAACTCGGGCTGGAGGTGGAGGTGGTCTATGGCGGGCCTTGGTCGCGTGCCCAGGAGGAAGTGCGCACGGGCCGTATCGACCTGCTGGCCGGGTATTTTCTGACCCAGGCGCGCACCCACCTGATGGACTTTATAAGCCCCGCGTTCCTGCACACGCCCAGCGTGGTCTGGGTGCGCCAGCAAGGGGCCTTTGCCTATCAGCAATGGGCGGACCTGCAAGGCCGTAAAGGCGGGACACTGGTCAATAACAGCCATGGCCAGCAGTTCGATGACTATGCCAGGGCCAACCTCACGCTCGAAGCGGTGCCCAGTGCCAAGCAGGCCTTCGAGAAACTGTTGCTCAAACGCAGCGACTACGTGGTCTTCGAGCAGTACCCCGGCATGGCATTGGCGCAGACGCTGGGCATGCAGGACAAGCTGCAGGTGCTGGACCCGCCCGTGTCCAGCGAAGGCTTGTACCTGGCGGTATCACATCAGTCGCCCTGCAATCAGCCGCAGTTGCGCGAAGCGCTGACGCGGGAGATGACCCAGGTCGTGTCCAGCACGTTGCCGGAGCAATTACTGCGGCAGAACCTGGCACGTTGGCAGCAACAGCAGTCGCAAGGGCTCGCTCACTGACCCTCACATCGACGTCAGGGCTTGAGGCACGTCAACGTCCAGCACTACCCCAGCATCGTCGACGGCTACGCTGGCACACGCCTGCGGATTGTCCAGGATGAGCTGCCTGCCGCCTTGATCGCCGTGCAACTGCGCCAGTGCCGGCCAGAAGGCACGGCCGAAGACCACCGGGTGCCCGCGCTGGCCCTGGTACAGCGGCAGCACGATACGTGTAGCGCTGGCCTGCTCGCACAACGTGTGCAAGGTACGCGGTGCGATCCACGGCATATCCGCCAACAGCACCGCCACCGCCTGGGCGGGGGTCTGCAACAGGGCGGTTACCCCCGCTGCCAGGCTGGCGCCCATGCCATGCTCGGCCTGGTCGGCCCATACGATCCGGGCACGCGGGTCGATGCCCAGTTGTTGCGCGTTGTCGCCCGGGCGCAGCACGATGTGCACCACGGCGAACTGCTCGAATGCACGCGCCAGCGTCGCTGCCAGCAGCGTCTGCCCCGAAGGCAGCCGTGCCAGGCGTTTGTCGCTGCCAAAACGCTGCGCTCGCCCGGCCGCCAGTACCAGCGCGGCGCAGGTCATGGGGTGTGCAGGCACGCCTCGGCCTCCCGCGCAAGCTTGGCCTTGGTCACGTTGACCGCGCCAGGCAGGCTCACGTCGTTCTTGGCGGCAAGGATCTCGGCCATGACGCTGACGGCGATTTCGGCCGGGGTCTTGCTGCCGATGTAGATGCCGATAGGGCCGTGCAGGCGCTGGAGGCTGGCTTCGGTCTCGCCGAAGTGTTCGATCAGGCGCTCGCGGCGCAGTTGGCTGTTGCGCCGCGAGCCGATGGCGCCGATGTAGAACGCCGGGCTGTGCAGGGCTTCGAGCAATGCCAGGTCGTCGAGCTTGGGGTCGTGGCTGAGGGCGACGACGGCGCTGCGCAGGTCGGGGGCGAAGGCGCGAACCACGTCGTCCGGCATCCCGGCCAGCTTCACCACGCCTTCGACGCTCCAGCCGCCCATGTACTCGGGCCGAGGGTCGCACACCGACACCGTGAAGCCGTTGAACAGGGCCATGGTCGCCAGGTATTCGGCCAGCGCGCCGGCGCCGATCAGCAGCACGCGGTAGCCAGGGCCGAGGGTGCTGAGCATGCGCTGGCCGTCGAAGCTGAACTGATCCGGTGTGGCGCTGGCCGTAAGCGTGGCTGCGCCGCTGCGCACATCCAGCTCGCGGCGTATCAGGCTACCGCTGTCCAGGCCGGCCAGCAGTTGCGCCAGGTGTGCTGCCGATGGCTCGAACTCGAGGATCAGTTGCAGGGTGCCGCCGCAGGGCAAGCCGAAACGGTGGGCGTCCTCGGCGCTGACGCCGTAGCGAACCACCTCCGGCAGCCCGGTCTGCATGCCGGGGCCGCCATAGGCGGTGGTGTAGCGGTGGATGAGATCGTCCTCGATGCAGCCACCGGACACGCTGCCGACCACGCGACCGTCGCTGCGCAGGGCCATCATCGAACCGACCGGGCGAGGGGAGGAGCCCCAGGTGCGGGCCACGGTGGCCAGCAGGACGCGTTCACCGCTGGCAAGCCAGTCACGGGCGGTGCGCAATACCAGCAGGTCGATGCTTTCCATTCTCATTCTCCAAAGCGTAATACCTGTGCCGGCTTCATCGCATATGCAAGATGATGGGGCTGCTGCTGGCCGGGTCGGTGTGCCCGCGCAACGTGCTCACTGCCTGTACATCCACCGCGCTGCCGTGGTTGCCCCAACTGCTGCGCACAAAGCTCAGTACTTCGGCAACCTCCTGGTCCGACAATTGCTCGCGGAAGGCCGGCATGCGGTAGGCATCGGGCAGGCCAGCGGCAACGATGCGTTGCGAGCCATTGAGGGTTATGTTGATCGCCGAGGCGTTCTCGCCGGCCAAGGCCGAGGTTGCGCCCGCTAACGGCGGCATCCATTCGGCCTGGCCCTTGCCGTCCAGCCCATGGCAAGAGGCGCAGCGCGTGACGTAGGTGTGGGCGCCCGGGCGCTCAAGCGTCGTCGCCGCCGATGCCGCTTGGTACTGCCAGGGCGTGCCGTCACGTTGCGGATCGCCGGGCAGCGATTTCAGGTAGTGGGCGATTGCCGCCAGGTCCTCGTCGGCCATGAACTGCGTGGAGTTGTTGAACGCCTCGGTCATCGAGCCATAGACCACGGCATGCCGGTTACGCCCAGTCTTGAGAAACTGGACGATCTCGGCTTCGCTCCAGCGCCCAAGGCCGGTGTTGTGATCGGCGCGCAGGCTCGGCGCGTACCAGCCATCGAGCAGCGCGCCGGCCAGAAACGGCTTGCCGTCTTCATCCAGAGCCTTTTCGTTGAAGGCCAGGCCGCGCGGGGTATGGCAACTGCCGCAGTGCCCGGGGCCCTGGACAATATAAGCGCCGCGGTTCCACAGAGGGTCCTGGCCAGCCTTGGTCACGTAGGGCGTAGTGGGCGCAAACAGCCCATTCCACAGCGCGATGGGCCAGCGCAGGTTCAGCGGCCAGGGGATATCGCTGGGGATGTTCGGCTGGCTGGCAGGTTGCACGCCCTGCATGAAAAACGCGTACAACGCACGCACATCGTCATCGCTGAGCTTGGCGTAGGAGGGGTAGGGCATGGCCGGGTACAGCCGCCGGCCACCGGGGGCGACGCCATGGCGCACGGCGCGGTCGAAGTCGGCGAGGCTGTAGCCGCCGATGCCGGTGTCCCGGTCTGGGGTGATGTTGGTGGCATGTATCGCGCCTAACGGCGTGGCCATCTCCAGGCCCCCGGCGAACGGCTTGTTGTCGGGCAGGCTGTGGCAGGCCACGCAGTCGCTGAGCCGGGCCACGTACTCGCCGCGGCTGACCAGCGCCGGGTCGACGTTGGCATTGTGTTCGGCCACGAAAGGCGACGCGGGCTCCCGGGTGACATACCAGGCCAGCAGGCCTGCCGCGACCAGGCACGGCAGCGCCAGCCAGCCGGCGGTTCTTGCGAATCGGCTGTGGGTCATGGGCGTTCCTTGTCCTGTCAGGTGAAGGTGTAGCGGCTCAATGGGATGCTGCGGATGCGCTGGCCGGTCAGCCGCGCTACCGCGTTGGCCACCGCCGGTGCAACCGCGGGCAGCGGCGGTTCGCCGATGCCGCCCATCTTCGCGCCGCTTTCGACGATGCGCACATGCACCCGGGCCATGCGCGAAGGCGGCAGGATCGGGTACAGGTCGTAGTTGCGCGCCCGGGGTTTGCCGTCGATGTACACCGCTTCTTCCAACAGGGTCTGCGACAGGCCCAGGGCCACGGCGCCGTTGACCTGGGCTTCGATGATCGCCGGGTTGACGATGCTGCCTGGGTCGATGGCCTGCCAGATGTCGTGCACTTTGACCTGACCGTTTTCGATCGACACTTCGGCGATGACCGCCGCCTCCGAGCCAAACGGCGAGGCCATGGCCACACCGCGTGCCCGTTTGCTGCCGTCCTCGGCCGTGAATGGCCCACGCTTCCAGCCACCGGACAACTCGCCGACCGCCTGTAGCAGGGTGGTCAGGCGCGGGTTGTCGCGCAACAGATGCAGGCGCAATTCATAAGGGTCCTTGCCGCCTTTGTCGGCCAGCTCGTCGAGGAAGGCTTCGTAGAAGAAGTCGTTCAGCGAGTTGCCCACCGAGCGCCAGTAGCCGAGCATGACCGGGCCTTTGACGTAGATCTGGGCAATGCGTTTGTTGGCGATGGCGTACGACTTGCCCGACAGCCCTTCAAGGGCGGTGGGGTCGATCTTGTCACCTTGTTTGCCGGCCAGTGCCTCGGTTGGGCCTTCGGTGGCACTCACGGCTTCTATCGCGACGGGCAGGCCATCGTCATCCAGTGCCCCACGGAACTTGACCACCGCCAGCGGGCGCAACACATCCCGCAGAAACTCCTCTTCGCGGCTCCAGATCAGCTTGACCGGGCGGCCCACCGCTTTGGCCAGGGCGATGGCCTGTGGGTAGGGGTTGGCCGAGTCGTACAGAAAATGCCGGCCAAAAAAGCCGCCCAGCAGGGGTGAGTGCAGGGTGATGCGCGCAGGGTCGAGGCCGGTGCGTTTGGCGATATCGTCGCGGAACATGTCCGGCGCCTGGTTAGGCAACCACACCTCCAGCGAACCGTCGGGGTTGAAGCGGGCGAGCGCCGAGGGCGGCTCGAGCTGGGCGTGGTTGAGGTACTGGTTGTGGTAGGTCGCCTCGACCTTGGTCTTGGCCTTGGCCAGCACCCCGGCCACATCGCCTTGGTTTTCCTCGTCACGGGCGGGGCCTTGCTCGGTGGCCAGGCGGTCACGATAGGCGTCGCTGGAGAAGTCGGCCGGCATCGGCCTTACCGGCGAATCGCTACCGGGCTCCTGCCAGTCCACCTGGAGGGCCTCGACCGCGCGCTTGGCATGCCACCAGCGTTCGGCGACCACCGCCACCGCGCCGGGTAGTTGATGCACCGAATGCACGCCTTTCATGGCCTTGACCTGTGCTTCGTTGCGCAGGCTGCCCACTGTCATGCCCAGGCGCGGTGCGTGCTGGACGGCGGCGTGGAGCATGCCGTCGAGCTTGATGTCGATGGTGTACACGGCTTTGCCGGTGGATTTGTCATAGGCATCGACCCGGCGCACCGGTTTGCCGATCCAGCGGAACTGGCTGGGGTCGCGCAGCTTCACGCTGGCCGGGTCTGGCACCGGCAGGTCGAGGGCGCGCTCGGCCAGTTCGCCGTAGGGCACCGAGCGACCTGAGGCTGCATGGATGACCTTGCCGGGTTCGGTGGAGAGTTCGTCGACCGGCACCCCCAACTGCTCGGCACCTGCCTGCAGCAACATGGCCCGGGCCAGGGCGCCGAGGCGGCGCATGGTCGGGTAGCTCATGCGTACCGACATGCTGCCGCCGGTGATGCGCATACCGTTTTCCATCACCACGTAAGCCTCGCCAGGCGGTGCGCTGTCGACCAGGAACGTGGCCGGGTCGGCGTCCAGTTCTTCGCCGACGATCTGTGCCATGGCGGTGTAGGTGCCTTGGCCACCCTCCATGAACGGGCAGAGCAGGCGCACAGTGCTGTCCGGGCGAATTTCAAGGAAGGCCGGCACTTGTGTGCCGCGCTCCTGGGCCGCGGCGGTAGCGGCCTGGACCCGTGCCGAGCCCAGCGGCAACCCAAACCCGAGTACCAGCGCGCCCGCGGCGGCGCCCGCCGAGGCTAGCAGGAAGCGGCGGCGTGACAGGTTAACCGGCTCACCCAGCGGCAGCGCCGACAGCTCGGCAGGGGTATCGATACGCGTGTTCATCACGCCTCCTCCCGCTGGGCCGCAAGGTCGTGGACGGCGGCATGGATGGCGTTGTAGGTGCCGCAGCGGCACAGGTTGACCATCGCGGCATCGATCTGCGCGTCACTGGGCTGGGGCGTGTGCTTGAGCAGCGCCGTGGCGGCCATCACCTGGCCTGACTGGCAGTAGCCGCACTGGGCCACCTGGTGCTCGACCCAGGCCGCGACCACGCGCTTGCCAACGGCGTCGTCCTCGATCGCCTCGATGGTGGTCACTTCGCGCCCGACCACGCCTGCCACCGGGGTCACGCAGGCGCGCACCACGCTGCCGTCCACCAGCACCGAACAGGCGCCGCATTGCGCCAGGCCGCAGCCATATTTGGTGCCGGTCAGCCCCAGGTCGTCACGGATCACCCACAACAGGGGCGTGTCAGCGTCGGCCTCGACCTGATAGGTCTTCTGGTTGATGCGTAGTTCCATGGTTCACCTGCTCATCATCGGTTTGCTGTCGCGTTGTCGTCTTGAGTGGGGATACGCTGCCCCCAATCCAGAAACGCTAGCACAGCGCTACGACCGGCGAGCGGGCGCTGCCGACAGGTCAGGAGGATCAGGCAAGGAATCCGGCGGAATGCGCAAGGCAGGCGTTGGCGGCAGGCAAACAGGACTTCCAGGCGAAAAACCCGGATAATGCCGGCCAATTTCGTTTTGCACGCTTAACTCACGGTAATCCCGCATGGAAATCAAGGTCAATTTTCTCGACAATCTCCGTCTCGAAGCCAAGTTCGACGACTTCACGGTGATCGCCGACCAACCGATCCGTTACAAAGGCGACGGTTCGGCCCCGGGGCCGTTCGACTATTTCCTGGCGTCTTCGGCCCTGTGCGCGGCTTACTTCGTGAAGCTGTACTGCCAGACCCGCGACATCCCCACCGAAAACATTCGGCTGTCGCAGAACAACATCGTCGATCCGGAAAACCGCTACAACCAGATCTTCAAGATCCAGGTCGAGCTGCCCGAAGACATCTCCGAGAAGGACCGCCAGGGCATCCTGCGCTCCATCGACCGTTGCACGGTAAAGAAGGTCGTGCAGACCGGGCCGGAGTTCGTCATCGAGGTGGTGGACAACCTCGACGCCGATGCCCAGGGGCTGCTGATGCCGGTGTCGGACACCAGCACCTACATCCCGGGCAAGGACCTGCCGCTGGAGCAGACCATCGCCAACATGTCGGCGATTCTCGCGGGCCTTGGGATGAAGATCGAGATCGCCTCGTGGCGCAATATCGTGCCCAACGTGTGGTCGCTGCATGTGCGCGATGCACAGTCGCCGATGTGCTTCACCAATGGCAAGGGTTCGACCAAGGAGGCCGCGCTGGCCTCGGCGCTGGGTGAGTTCATCGAGCGCCTTAACTGCAACTTCTTCTACAACGACCAGTTCTGGGGCGAGGACATCGCTAACGCGCCGTTCGTGCATTACCCGAACGAGCAGTGGTTCAAGCCGGGCCCCAAGGACGCGCTGCCCAGCGAGATCCTCGACGCGAACTGCCTGGAAATCTACAACCCCGACGGTGAGCTGCGCGGCTCGCACCTGTACGACACCAACTCGGGCAACACTGCGCGGGGCATCTGCTCGCTGCCATTCGTGCGCCAGTCGGACCAGGAGGTGGTGTACTTCCCGTCCAACCTGATCGAGAACCTGTTCCTCAGCAACGGCATGAGCGCTGGCAACACCCTCGCTGAGGCGCAAGTGCAGTGCCTGTCGGAAATCTTCGAGCGTGCGGTGAAGCGCGAGATCCTCGAAGGCGAACTGTGCCTGCCGGATGTACCGCAGGAAGTGCTGGCCAAGTACCCGGGCATCGTTGCCGGTATTCAGGGGCTGGAAGAGCAGGGCTTCCCGGTGCTGGTCAAGGACGCATCGCTGGGCGGTGAGTTCCCGGTCATGTGCGTGACCTTGATGAACCCGCGCACCGGTGGCGTGTTCGCCTCGTTCGGCGCGCACCCGAGCCTGGAAGTGGCGTTGGAGCGCAGCCTCACCGAGTTGTTGCAGGGCCGCAGCTTTGAAGGCCTGAACGACCTGCCGCAGCCCACCTTCGAAAGCCACGCGCTGACCGAGCCGAACAACTTCGTCGAGCACTTCATCGACTCCAGCGGCGTGGTGTCGTGGCGCTTCTTCAGCGCCAAGGCCGATTTCGAGTTCGTCGAGTGGGACTTCTCTGGCCATGGCGAAGATTCCAACGTGCAGGAAGCTGCGACCCTGTTCGGCATCCTCGAAGACCTGGGCAAAGAAGTGTACATGGCGGTGTACGACAACCTCGGTGCCACCGCGTGCCGCATCCTGGTACCGGGTTACTCGGAGATCTACCCGGTCGAGGACCTGATCTGGGACAACACCAACCGGGCCTTGTCGTTCCGCGCTGACATCCTCAACCTGCACAGCCTGGACAACCGTTCGCTGAAGTTGCTGCTCAAGCGCCTGGACAACTGCGATGTGGACGATTACACCACCATCACCACGTTGATCGGCGTCGAGTTCGACGACAACACGGTGTGGGGCCAGTTGACCATTCTGGAGTTGAAGCTACTGATCTGCCTGGCCGTGCAGCGCTTCGAAGATGTCAAGGAGCTGGTCGAGGCGTTCCTTCAGTTCAACGACAACACCGTCGAGCGTGGCCTGTTCTACCAGGCGTTGAACGTGGTGCTGGAAGTGGTGCTGGATGATGAACTTGAGATGGAAGACTACGAAACCAACTTCCGCCGCATGTTCGGCAACCCGCGGATGGACGCGGTGCTGGGCTCGGTGGACGGCAGCGTGCGCTTCCATGGCCTGACGCCGACCAGCATGAAGCTGGAAGGGCTGGATCGTCATTTGCGTTTGATCGAGAGCTACAAGAAGCTGCATGCAGCTCGGGCCAAGTTTGCCTGATAGACCGAGCGCCGCTTGTGCGGCGCTTCGCAGCACAAGGCTGCTCCTACACAGGCCCGATTCGCCGCCAGGAAGGTCGCGCCCCTGCCACAGGAATAATTGGCCCGAAACAATTGTAGGAGCAGCCTTGTGCTGCGAAGCGTCGCGCAAGCGGCGCTCGATCACACAAGCGCCAAAACCCCCAAACCGTACACCTCGCAACCATCCCCATATAGCGGTTAATGCTTTCCGCTATCTCAAATCCGTCTTGCCTCTCACCCCTCACCGCTTGCCGCTTCCTCCATCAGGCGCATAATTTTTTGCTGCCCCCACGGGCTCGACCCCTCAACCTATCCATGGCGCGATGACCGCCAGAAGGACCTCGGCCGCGCACAACACGAAGGCGCAGACCATGAGCACCCCTTTGGATACCAATGCCTTGAAAGCCCGCCAGCAAGCCGCGTGGGCCAGCGGTGACTACGCCGTGATCGGCACCACCCTGCAGCTGGTGGGTGAACGCCTGGCCGAAGCCTGTGATTTGCGCTGGGACGAGCAGGTGCTGGACGTGGCGGCCGGCAACGGCAATGCCACCCTGGCCGCCGCGCGGCGCGGTTGCCGCGTCACCTCCACCGACTACGTGGCCGAGTTGCTCAAGCGCGGTGAGGCACGCGCTCAGGCCGAGCACCTGAACGTGGTGTTTCAAGTGGCCGATGCCGAAGCGTTGCCGTTCGCCGAGGGTGCATTCGATGCCGTTCTGTCGACCTTCGGTGTGATGTTCACCCCCGATCAGGCCCAGGCCGCGCGGGAATTGAGCCGCGTCTGTCGTTCCGGCGGCCGGATTGGCCTGGCGAACTGGACGCCCCAGGGTTTCGTTGGCCAGATGTTCAAGACGCTCGGGCGCCACGTTCCGCCGCCAGCCGGGGCATTGCCCCCTTCACGCTGGGGTGACGAGGAGCAGTTGCGGGTACTGTTCGACAGGGCGCTTGGCCAGATGCAGGTCACCCGTCAACACTTCAACTTCCGCTATCGCTCTGCAGCGCACTTCATCGATGTGTTCCGCACTTGGTATGGGCCGGTGCACAAGGCGTTTGCGGCATTGGCGCCTGAAGCTGCCAATGCGCTGGAGAGCGACCTGACTGCGCTGTTGAATGTAAACAACGTGGCGGGCGGGGCCTCGCTGGTGGTACCCAGCGAGTATCTGGAGGTGGTGATCACGCGGCGTTGAGCGTCAGCGACTGCTGCCTAGTTCTTGCACTTGGCCATCACCACCTGGCAGGTCTTCGGCGTCCCCCCAGACCTGCCTGCATAGCGCACACAGTTGTTCAGCGACTTCTGCCGGGCAATGCTCAGGGTATTGCCCCAGGCCAGGCCACCTTCGCCCGTAGTCGGTACGGCCTTGGCGAAGCAGTTGGAGCCAACGGTGGAGGCCGCATAGCGGGCTTGGTTTTTTTTGCTGGAGCAGCCCGCGCTCAGCCCCAGGCCGAGGATGAGCAGCGTGTTCAGTGCCCAGAACGCCCACGTGCGCTCCCGGTAGTCGCTCATGCTGTTCTCCTTGTTCGAATGATGCCAAAGCGCTGAAGGTGGAAAAGTACAGCGCGGGTGCTTGCAGGATACCATTCAAGCGAAACGGTGAACTATCGCGTCGTAGAGACGCTCCTTTCTTTAGCGCACCCCGCGCACGCCTGATGATGTCTTTGTCATCAGGCCCGGGTCACTGAACGATAAGGAGGCGCCGTGACCGCATCTGAGCAAACCCTCTACCGCTGCACGCCAGGCCCATTGCACGCCATGCTGTTGGCCGGCAGTGTTCCGCTGTTTCTTGGCGCGCTGATGAGCGATATCGCCTACTTCAATAGCTACCAGATCCAATGGAGCAACTTCGCGGCCTGGCTGATCGCCGGTGGCCTGGTGTTCTGTGGGCTGGCGCTGCTGTTCGCGTTGGTCAACCTGATCCGCGCCGAGCGCAAGGGCGGGCGTGCGACCCTGTATTTCGTGCTGTTGCTGGCGACCTGGGTGTTGGGGTTGGTCAATGCCTTCGAGCATGCCAAGGACGCCTGGGCAGTGATGCCGTCGGGGTTGGTGCTGTCGGTCATTGTGACCGGGCTCGCAACTGTCGCGGCGTGGACTGGCCTTAGCAACCTGCGTTCGGGAGGTGTGGCATGAAGGCTTTGCATACCTTGAGCCTGTTGAGCATGGCGTTACTGATCAGCGCCTGTGGTGGGGAAGGCACGCCCACTCAAGCCCATGGCCCGGACCCCAAGCTGCCTGAGCCACAGCGTGGTTTGCTGCCGAGCATGAAGATCGCTGAGCCAGTTGCCTGGGGTGAGCAGAAGCCGACTGTGCCTGAGGGCTTCAGCGTCACGGCAATCGCCACCGGCCTGAACATCCCGCGCCAGAGCCTGGTGCTGCCTAATGGCGATATTCTCGTAGCCGAAGGCCGCGGCGGCAGCGCCGCAAAACTCAAACCCAAGGATGTGATCGCCAGCCAGATCAAGGCCAAGGGCAATACCCAGGTCAAAGGCGGCAATCGCCTGACGTTGCTGCGCGACGCCGACGGCGATGGCACCTACGAGGTGCAGACGGTGTTTGCTGAAAACCTCAACGCCCCTTACGGCCTGGCGTTTGCCAACGGCAAGCTGTACGTGGCCAACCAGGATGCATTGGTGCGTTTCGACTACCAGGAGGGCCAGACCAAGGCCAGCGGTGCGCCGGTCAAGGTCACCGACCTGCCTGCCGAAATCAACCACCACTGGACCAAATCGTTGGCCGTCAGCGCTGATGGGCGCTTCCTTTATGTGGGTATCGGCTCGAACAGCAACATCACCGAGCGCGGCCTGGAAGTGGAGATCGATCGGGCCATGGTCTGGCAGGTCGATGCCCAGACCGGTGCTCACCGGCCCTATGCGACCGGCTTGCGCAACCCGACGGCCTTGGCTGTTCAGCCGCAGAGCGGGCAGGTGTGGGCGGTGGTCAACGAGCGTGATGAACTCGGCCCTGATCTGGTCCCGGACTACCTGACGTCGGTGCGTGAAGGCGGGTTTTATGGGTGGCCCTACAGTTATTGGGGCCAGAACGTCGATGACCGGGTCAGGCCACAGAACCCGGACAAGGTGGCGGCGGCAATCAAGCCGGACTACAGCCTTGGCTCGCATGTGGCTGCATTGGGGGTCGACTTCTCGGTACCGGCCATGGGCGAGCGCTTCGCCGACGGGGTGTTCGTGGGTGAGCACGGTAGCTGGAACCGGCCAAACCCCGTGGGCTACAAGGTGATCTTCGTGCCGTTCAGCAATGGCAAGCCGGGAGGCGAACCGATCGACTTCGCCACGGGCTTCCGGGGCGAGGACGGCAAGACGCGTGGGCGGCCGGTGGGGGTCACCGTCGACCCGCGCGGTGCCTTGATCATTGCCGACGACCTGGCCAATACGGTCTGGCGGGTGACGCGCAGCCAGTAATGACTATGCTTGTTGGCGCGTGAACCTTTCACGCGCCAACCCGGAAACGAATACAGGGAAGCAGGCCTATGAAACCCATTAGCTCACTCGCTCGCGCTGTCGCACTCGCCTCGCTGGTCTTCGCTGGCAGCTTCAGCTTCACGGCCCAGGCCGCTGATGTGCCGATTGGTAGCGAAGCGCTGGAAAGCCATGTCACCACCAAGGTGCAGGCTATCGACCTGGCCAGCCGCCAGGTCACGGTGGAGGGCGCCAACGGCAAGCCTGTGACCTTCCAATTGACCGAGAAGGCCAAGGCGCTGCCCAACCTCAAGGTCGGCGACACGGTTGACATCTACGTGACCCGCGCTGTGGCTTATGTGCTCAATACCGAGGTGGGCGGCGCGCCTAAAGTGAGTGATGAGTCCGGCAGCATTCGCGCCACCAAGGACAACCCCAACCCCGGCGGTGAGGCGTTCCGCCAGGTCAAGGTCACGTCGCAGATCAAGAAGATCGACCTCAAGAAGCATGAGGTGAGCCTGCTGCCGCCGGAAGGCAAGCTGCAGGTGGTGAAGGTCGAGAACCCTGACCTGCAGGCGCGCATGAAGAACCTCAAGGTCGGCCAGACGGTCGATGCCATCTACACCGAAGTGCTGCGCGTAGAGACCTCACGCTAGGTCGGCGAGTGAGGTGCCCGACTATTCACACGGCGAATAGTCGGGGTGCATGTGTTTGATTTCCATAACCGGTGCAGATCCATCGATCATGGCCTCCATCACACAACAAGGTGAGGGTGGTCATGTTGAGCAAGTCGATGGTTCTGTTGGGTATCCCTGTGGCGATGGCGTTGCTGGCGGGTGCCGTGCTGCCGTTTCAGGCAGCTGGCAACGCCGCTGTTGGTCGGGCGTTGGGCCACTGGTTATGGGGGGCGTTCACCTCGCTGACGGTCAGTTCAGTGGTGGTGATTGCGGCGCTGCTGATACTGCGGGTGCCAACGCCAGACCTGGGCAAGGCCCTCCAAGGGCCGTGGTGGCTGTGGATTGGCGGCGTGCTGGGCGCGCTCTACGTGGCCGGCGCGGCAGCACTGACGCCGAAACTGGGCGCCGCGGGCTTTCTAGTGCTGGTGGTGGCAGGGCAGATCTTGACGGCGGTCATCGCTGACCACTTCGGGGTAATGGGGCTGGGGGGCAAACCGGTCAACCTGGCTCGGGTGGCCGGCGTGGTACTGATCCTGTGTGGGGTGTTTCTGGTCCAGGGGGACTGGGGGAGCAGCGCTGCGGCCAAGCCTGTGGTGCTCGAGCAGTCACAGCGCTGATCAAGTGCCTGGCTGGCTGCAGGCCCACACGGCCTCGCGCAGCCAGCGATGCCCGGGGTCGCTGTCTTTGCGGCTGTGCCAGGCCTGCTGATAGGCAAACGAAGGAATGGCCAGTGGCGGCTCAAACCGGCGCAACGCCTGATGCTGGCGCAATGAACCTACCGCGCGGCTGGCCACCGTGAGAATCAGGTCGGTGCCCGCAAGCACCTCGACCGCTGCGCTCCAGTGCGGCAGTGCTAGGGCTATCCGCCGCTGCAGGCCGTGGGCGGCCAGTGCGCGTTCTATTTCATCATGGGCATCGGGGTGCATGGCCATCAACACATGGGGGCGAGCCAGCCAGTCGGCCAACGCTAGGCCCCCACTGGCAGGCAGCACCTGGCGGTCGGCAACACTGATGAAGTGTTCCTCGAACAGTGGCTGGGCGGTGATGCTCTGCGGCAGCTCGGGGAATAGGCCCAAGGCCAGGTCGAGCTCCCCGTCGAGCAGTTGGGCCAGCATGGTTTCACGGCTGGCCTGGCTGATTGCCAGGTCTACACCGGGTGCTACCTGGCGCACGTGGCGGACCAGGGGCGGGAGGATGATGCGCGAAGCATAGTCGGACAACGACAAACGGAACCGACGCTGCGCCTTGGCAGGGTCGAACAGTGGAGCGGCCAGCAGTGCGTTGAGGTTGCCCAAGGCATCTTGCAGCGGCTTGGCCAGTGCCTGCGCACGTGCGGTCAGGGCCATGCGGCCGTTCTGGCGTATCAGCAAGGGGTCGTCGAAGTGCCTGCGCAATTGTGCCAGCGCGTGGCTCACCGCCGGCTGGCTGCGGTGCAGGCGCAGGGCGGCGCGGGTCACGTGCTTCTCTGTCAGCAGTGCATGCAAGGCCAGCAGCAGGTTGAGGTCGATCTTGCGCAGTTCATCCATGGGGCGAATAGTCGAGGCTGGTTGGGCGGGCTTTGATCAGCCTAACAGATGCTCTGGTTTGGGTGCGCGGCGGTGCGCATGGCGGTCGGCTATTGCTGCACGGGTTGCAGAAATCATCTGCACTGCGCCGTATTGTTCAACTTGCCATGCCTAATTAGCCTGTATCGAAACCGTCATCCTCACAGGAATCGATCATGGCCAGCCGTATAACACTCAACGCCACCGGCACTGCCGATGTCATGCAGGTGCAGCACGTCCAACCGCAAGTGCCAGGGCCAGGCGAGGTTTGGCTGGAGCAGACCGCCATGGGCGTCAACCCGCTGGACGTACTGCAGCGCAAGGGCGGGGCGCCCCTGGCATTGCCGTCTGGCCTGGGGCTGGAGGGCGCAGGGCGGGTGAGCGCGGTGGGTGAAGGGGTGGGCAATGTGCGCGTGGGGGACCGGGTGGCGTATGCGATGGGCCCGGTAGGCGCTTATGCCAGCGGGCGGCTGTTCCCTGCCGAGCGCCTGGTAAAGCTGCCGGACTCACTGGATGACGAAGCCGCCGCAGCCGTATTGTTCAAGGGCATCACCGCGCAGTACCTGCTGAAGAGCACCTACCGCGTGGGGCCGGGTACCCAGGTGCTGCTGTATGGCGCGGGCGGGGCATTGGGGCAGCTCATGGCGTCTTGGGCCAGGCACCTGGGGGCGACCGTGATTGGCGTGGTGTCGCGACCACAGAGCGTCGAGCGGGCGCGGGCGGCGGGCTGCCATCACGTGATGGTGTTCGAGGCGGCCACGTTGGCCAGGGAGGTGCGTGAGTTGACGCACGGCGAGGGCGTGGACGTGGTGTATGACAGTGTCGGCAAGGTGTCGCTGGAGGCCTCGCTGGACAGCCTGCGCCCGCGCGGGTTGCTGGTGTCGTTTGGTGGCACCTCCGGCGCGCCGGCGGCCATTGAAGTGGCCACGCTCAATGCCAAGGGCTCCCTGTACCTGACGCGCCCGTCACTGGCAGCCCATACGCGCACCGTCGAGGAGTACCAGCAGCGCGCCGCCGATGTGCTGGCGGCGGTCGACGCAGGTATCATCCAGCCTCGGGTCTGGCGTCGCTACCCGCTGGCCGAAGCGGCCAGGGCCCACGCGGACCTGGAGCAAGGGCTGTCGGAAGGGGCGCTGATTCTCATTGCCTGACTTTCCTACCTTCTGCCGAGCCTTGCCATGGACGCCTTCGACAGCCGCCGCGCCGATGAACTTGCCACCTTGCTGGCCCTACACGAGCAGGGGTCGTTCGCGGCTGCTGGACAGCAACTGGCGCGCCACCCCACGGTGCTGTCCAAGCGCCTGAGCGCACTCGAAGCACGCCTTGGCATCCGCCTGGTTGAGCGCAGCACGCGGCAACTGCGCTTCACCGACGAAGGTGAGCGGTTGGTGGCGCGGGTGCGTGAGGCCAGCCGGCTGATCGCCGAAGCCGAACAGGAAGCCACGCAAGGGGCGGTAACGGTGCGGGGGCGTTTGCGCCTCGCCTTGCCGGCGGCCATGGGGCGGCGCTGGTTGAGCGGGATGTTGGCGGATTTTGTGCTGGCCTATCCGCAGGTCACCGTGGAGGCCGAGTACGCTGATCGCTTCGTTGACCTGATCGGCGAGGGCTTTGACGCTGCCATCCGTATCGGCGAGTTGGCCGATAACCGCCTGGTGGCGCAAAAGCTGTGCGATCACCGCCGCATCCTCTGCGCCTCGCCGGGCTACTTGGCCAGTCATGGCACGCCGCAGCAGCCTGAGCAGCTAGCCGGGCATAACTGCCTCGGCTTCAGCGGCTTGCGTTCGTTTCCCGAATGGCGCCTCACCCGGCAAGCGCAGCAAGTCAGTGTCAAAGTCAGTGGTTCGTTGCGCAGTAATGACAACGAAGCCTTGCTCGAAGCTGCTCGGCGGGGTGTGGGCATATTGGCTGGCGGCGACTGGCTGATGGGCGAGGATTTGGCCAGTGGGCGCTTGGTGAGGGTGCTGCCGCACTGGCAGCTCGACGTGGCGGCAGGGATCTACCTGGTGCGGCCTACGGCACGGCTGAACACCGCTGCACTCGGGGTTTTCAAGGCGTGGGTGACTGAGCAGTTCAGTGCGGGAGCGCCCTGGCGGCACCAGGGCGATCATCTTTAGATTTCGCCTTAATTTTATTGTTTAACTAGTTGAAATCAAACGATAAAACTATTTTTGGTTGTTCCGCCTGTTGTTAACGTTTTGCTGCAAATAATCAGGCTAAAGTACTGAAAAATATGAATTTATCGCCTTGCGACGGCATGCTGCACGCATTGCTCGTAATAGGTCTGCTTGATCGCCGCAGGTTTCAATCGCGAACGGCTGTTGTAAGTCTGCTCGGTAATGCCGAACGCGGTCATGCGCATCCACGGCTTGGCGAACTTGCGCGCCTGTAGCTTCTTGCGCGTGGCATACAGGGTTACCCCTGATAGCTTGGCCTGCTGGGCTTCTGCGGCGATCTGTGCGCCCCAGCCACAGGTCTGGCGATCGTTCTGGCTCAGCGTCCTGGCCTGCACGCCGAAGGCGGCCGTGGCCAGCAGGCAGCCGGCCATCGTTGCTAGAAGTACTCGCATGTTGCTGTCCTAAGCATCTGAAGGAGAAGGGAGTTTGCCTTCCCTTCAAACGCCTGGGGGCCAGCAATTTGCCGTCAGGCAGTGGCCATTCGCAACCGCCCTGAGGCGGGGACACGCAGGCTGGCCCAGGCCATGCAGCAGCACCAGGGCCGCGCTGACCCGCGCCAGGGTCGATCCCTGCCAGCGACGGGCCAGGCCCCAGGCAAACAGTGCGAACAACACGGCCAGTGGGAAGTTGTTGACCCGCGGTGACCAGTGCTGGGTGGCTGCATCCACGGCGCCGAGTTGGCTCATGGCCTGTTGCAGGTGGTCATAGCCGGGGTACGCTTGGGCGGTCAGCCACACGCCGGCCAGCAGCCACAGGGGGATCAGCAGGCCAGTGGCGAGCAGAATGCGGTCGAGCGGTTTCATGCTGTCGTTTCCTTCCATGGATAAGTGAGCGCGAAGCCGCACGGTACAGCCATTCGCTGGCTTTGGGCCAGCATGTGGCGCTGATTTTTCGCATTCCGCGTGTCGCAGACACAGTGTGAAATACCGCATTGGGTGTATGTGATCGTACAACTGCTTGCGCTATCATGGGCGCTGTCTTTCAAGGTGAAATACAGGGCATGACAGAGCAGCAGGTACAGGCAAGGACCCGGCGCAAGCCGCGCAGTCTGGCCCAGGAACTGGTCACGGTGCTGACCGAGCGAATTCGCAGCGGCCAGCTCAAGCGCGGCGACAAGCTGCCGACCGAATCGCAGATCATGGCGGAAGAGGGCGTCAGCCGCACCGTGGTGCGCGAGGCCATCTCGCGGCTGCAGGCCGCAGGCCAGGTGGAGACCCGCCATGGCATCGGCACCTTTGTGCTGGACGCACCGGCCACGGGCGGTTTCCGCATCGACCCGGCGACCGTGGTGACCCTGCGCGAAGTGCTGGCAGTGCTGGAGTTGCGCATTGCCCTGGAGATCGAGTCGGCAGGGTTGGCGGCGCAGCGGCGCAGTGATGAACAGCTGGTTGGCATGCGCGCAGCGCTGGACGAGCTCAACGAAGGCGCGGCCCATGCGACCGATGCCGTGTCCGCGGACTTCCAGTTCCACTTGCGCATCGCCCAGGCCAGCGGCAACCACTACTTTGCCGACATCATCAACCACCTGGGTACCAGCATCATTCCACGTACCCGGCTCAATTCGGCACGCCTGGCCCATGATGACCAGGCGCACTACATGAGCCGGTTGATGCATGAGCACGAGGCGATCTACGAAGCGATTGCCCGGCAAGACAGCGAAGGGGCGAAGATGGCCATGCGCATGCACTTGAGCAACAGCCGCGAGCGGTTGCGTCAGGCGCATGAAGAGGCGGAAGCGCAGGGGGGCTGAGCCCTCTGTCGCCCGGGCCGGCCTCTTCGCGGGTAAACCCGCTCCCACAGGGGGGGGGCACAGATTTCAGGCCTGCAGTGATCCTGTGGGAGCGGGTTCACCCGCGAAGGGGCCGGTACAGACAAAAAAAAAGCCCCGACATGTGCGGGGCTTTTTCCATTCTAAAGACGATCAGATCGCCTCTTCACTCCACTGCCCATTCACCAGGCGACGCAGCCCCAGCGGGTTGCCATCGCGCAGCGCCTCAGGCAGCAGTGCCTGCGGGTAGTTTTGGTAGCACACCGGGCGCAGGAAACGGTCGATGGCCAAGGTGCCGACCGACGTGCCGCGTGCATCCGAGGTTGCCGGGTACGGCCCGCCATGCACCATGGCGTCGCACACTTCGACACCCGTCGGGTAGCCATTGACCAGAATCCGGCCGACCTTTTCTTCCAGCAGCGGCACCAGCCAGGCGAACGCTTCGAAATCCTCCGGCTCGCCGATCAGGGTCGCGGTCAGCTGGCCGCGCAGGCCGAGCAGTGCGGCGCGCAGTTGTTCGTTGTCCTGGGCTTCGACGGCCACAGTGGTCGGGCCAAACACTTCTTCTTGCAGCAATGGGTCGGCGTCGACCAACAGGCGGGCGTCAGCCTTGAACAGTTGGGCGCGGGCTTGGTTGCCTTCCTGTGCCTGGCCGGCCAGGTGCTCGATGCCAGCGTGGGCGTGCAGGTGCTCCAGGCCGCCAACGTAGCTGCGCAGGCCGCCGGCGTTGAGCAGGGTCTGGCCAGCCTGTTGGTCGAGGTGCTGGCCGAGGTCGGCCAGCAACTGGCTGAATTGCGGCGATTGCAGGCCGATCACCAGGCCAGGGTTGGTGCAGAACTGGCCGGCACCCAGGCACACCGAGCCTGCCAGTTCGCGGGCGATGGCTTCGCCGCGTTTGGCCAGGGCACCGGGCAGGATGATCACCGGGTTGATGCTCGACATCTCGGCAAACACCGGGATCGGCTGTGGGCGTTCGGCGGCCATGCGGCACAGTGCATCGCCACCCTTGAGCGAGCCGGTAAAGCCGACGGCCTGGATCGCCGGGTGCTTGACCAGCCATTCGCCGACTCCGCCGCCGAAGACCATGTTGAACACGCCCTTGGGCATGCCGGTGCGCTCAGCGGCGCGCTGGATGGCACAACCGACCAGGTCGGCCGTGGCCATGTGGCCGCTGTGCGCCTTGAACACTACCGGGCAGCCCGCGGCGAGGGCGGCGGCGGTGTCGCCACCGGCAGTCGAGAAGGCCAGCGGGAAGTTGCTGGCACCGAACACGGCAACCGGGCCTACGCCAATGCGCATCTGGCGCAGGTCGACACGAGGCAGCGGTTGGCGATCCGGCAGGGCCAGGTCGATGCGTGCCCCCAGGTAATCACCGCGGCGCAGGACTTGCGCGAACAGGCGCATCTGGCCACTGGTACGCCCGCGCTCGCCCTGGATACGCCCTGCAGGCAGGGCGGTTTCGCGGCAGACAATGGCGACGAAGGCGTCGTCCAGCTCATCCAGTTCGGCGGCGATGGCATCGAGGAATTCGGCGCGGCGCGCCGGGGCCAGTTGGCGGAATTCGGCGAAGGCGGCAGCGGCGGCTTGGGCGGCTTGGTCCACTTCAGCCTCGGTGGCCTGGGCAAAGCTGTAGGGCAGGGCCTCGCCAGTGGTGGCGTCCAGGCTCTGCAGGCGTTGCGCGCCAGCGGCGCTGCGCTGGCCGGCGATGAAGTTGTGGCCGAGGATCTCAGGCATGGGGTGCTCCTTTGATGAAATAAAAGGCTGAAGGACGGCACGGTACTTGTGGGAGCGGGCTTGCCCGCGAACACCGGCAAAGCCGGTGCCCTGCATTGCGTTGGCTGCTTCGCGGGCGAGCCCGCTCCCACAGGGGCCATGCCAAATCGCTACATCAGGTAATCGGCGCCGGGTTGAACAGGGTGATGTCGTTGTGCAGCCGGTGTTGTTCGGCCCAGGTCTGCTTGCGGCCGCTGGCCACGTCCAGGTAGTAGTGGAACAGCTCCCAACCCAGTTCCTCGATGCTCGAGCGGCCTGTGGCGATGCGCCCGGCGTCGATGTCGATCAGGTCAGGCCAGCGCTCGGCCAGCTCGGTGCGGGTGCACACCTTGACCACGGGTGCCATGGCCAGGCCGTACGGCGTGCCGCGGCCGGTGGTGAAGACATGCAGGTTCATGCCAGCTGCGAGCTGCAAGGTGCCGCAGACAAAGTCGCTGGCCGGGGTCGCGCAGAAGATCAGGCCTTTGCGGGCGACTCGCTCGCCAGGGCCGAGCACGCCCTGAATAGCGCCGCTGCCGGACTTCACGATCGAGCCCAAGGACTTTTCGACGATATTCGACAGGCCGCCTTTCTTATTGCCCGGCGTGGTGTTGGCGCTGCGGTCGGCCGCACCTTGCTGCAGGTAGCGGTCGTACCAGTCCATCTCGCGCACCAGCGCATCGGCCACGTCCTGGTTCTCGGCGCGGGAGGTCAGCATGTAGATGGCGTCACGCACTTCGGTCACTTCCGAGAACAGCACGGTCGCGCCGGCGCGTACCAGCAGGTCCGAGGCATAACCCAGCGCGGGGTTGGCGGTGATGCCGGAGAAGGCATCGCTGCCGCCGCACTGCATGCCCAGGATCAGCTCGCTGGCGGGCACCGTTTCGCGACGGCGCTGGTCGAGCTTCTTCAGGCGGGTTTCAGCCAGCGCCATGATCTGTTCGATCATTTCGCCGAAGCCCAGGCTGGCGTCCTGCAGGCGATACAGCCACGGGTCGCTGAGGTCTACCGAGGGGTCGTTGTCGTGCATGACCTGGCCGGCCTGCAGCTTTTCACAGCCCAGGCTGATGACCAGCGCTTCGCCGCCAAGGTTAGGGTTACGCGCCAGGTTGCGCACGGTGCGGATCGGGATGTAGGCATCGCGGGCGTTGATCGCCACGCCGCAGCCGTAGCTGTGGGTGATGGCGACCACGTCATCGACGTTGGGGTACAGCGGCAGCAACTCTTGACGAATGCGCTTGACCGCATGCTCCAGCACGCCGGTCACGCATTGCACGGTGGTGGTGATGCCGAGGATGTTGCGGGTGCCGACGGTGCCGTCGGCATTGCGGTAGCCCTCGAAGGTAAACCCCTCGAGTGGCGGCAAGGCGTCGGGGACGGCGTCGCAGCGCGGCAGGCTGTCCAGCGCTGGGGCTTCTGGCATGGCCAGCTGGCTTTCCTGAACCCAGCTGCCTTGGGGCAAGTCTTCAAGGGCGTAACCGATGATCTGCCCATAGCGGCGCACCGGCTCGCCTTTGGCGATCAGTACGGTGGCGACCTTGTGGCTCTGCGGCACGCCTTCGACCAGGGTCAGGCCGTCGGGAAAGCGGGCGCCTTCGCCCAGGCCGCCGTCGTTGACCACTACCACGACATTGTCGTCATCGTGCAGGCGGACGTAGCGGGGCGAGTCGGAATGTTCGATCAACTGCATGTTCGGGCCCTTCTTGTGATTGCTCAGGCTTTATACATCCGCCCGCGGCCGGCAGGTGCCGGGCGCGGGCGTGTTCACTCAGTGTCGGGCGCTTGCCAGGTCACCATTGGCGGTGACGTCGGCTTCAGCCTTTGGGGGTTCACGCAGCTCGATGCGCTTGATCGGGCCGACGATCACCAGGTAGCTGAACACCGCGACCAGGGCGTTGGCGCCTACATACACCAGGGCCCACTTGAACGAACCGGTGGCGCTGATGATGTAGCCGATGACGATAGGCGTGGTGATCGAGGCGATGTTGCCGAAGGTGTTGAACAGGCCGCCCGAAAGGCCGGCGATCTGCTTGGGCGAGGTGTCGGCGACCACAGCCCAGCCCAGTGCACCAATGCCTTTGCCGAAGAAGGCCAAGGTCATGAAACCGACCACCATCCATTCAGCGTCGACATAGTTGCAGAAGACCATGGTGGTCGACAGCAACAGACCGCAGACGATCGGCAGCTTGCGCGAGAAGGTCAGCGAATTGCCGCGGCGCAGCAGCCAGTCCGACAGCACCCCGCCCAGCACGCCACCGATGAAACCGCAAATGGCCGGCAGCGAGGCAATGATGCCCGCCTTGAGGATGGTCATCCCACGCTCTTGCACCAGGTACACCGGGAACCACGTCAGGAAGAAGTAGGTGATGGCGTTGATGCAATACTGGCCCAGGTACACGCCCAGCAGCATGCGGCTGGTCAGCAACTGCTTGATGTAGCCCCATTTCGGGCCGTCGTTGCCGCGTTTCTGGTCCATGTCCACCAGGCCTCCGTTCTGCTCGATGTGCTCGAGCTCGCTTTGGCTGATGCGCGGGTGTTGCTTGGGGTTGTAGATGGTCTTCATCCACACGAACGAGAACAGGATCCCGAGGCCGCCCATGACCACGAACACGTGTTCCCAACCGAAGCTGAAGACAATCCAGCCCATGATCGGGGCAAACAGTGCGGTGGCGAAGTATTGCGCCGAGTTGAAGATGGCCGAGGCCGTGCCGCGTTCTGCGGTGGGGAACCAGGCCGCGACGATGCGGGCGTTGCCCGGGAACGACGGGGCTTCGGCAAAACCGACCAGAAAACGCAGGGTGAACAGCGTTACGATTGCCCATGCCACCGGCAGGCCACCGACAAACCCTTGCAACAGGGTGAACAGCGACCAGGTGAAGATGCTGAAGGCGTAGACGTTCTTGGAGCCGAAACGGTCGAGCAGCCAGCCACCAGGGATCTGGCCAGCCACGTAAGCCCATCCAAAGGCAGAGAAGATATAACCGAGGGTGACGGCGTCAATGCCGAGGTCTTTCTGCAGGCTGGAGCCTGCGATTGCAATGGTAGCGCGGTCGGCATAGTTGATCGTGGTCACCAGAAACAGCATGAACAGGATCAGGTAGCGCACATGCGTCTTCTTAGTCGCTTGCATGCTGGTAGTACTCCCACTAGTTATTTTTGTGCGGGCTCACGAGGTGTAACCGGAGTGGGGGCTTCCCACTCCGGGTGCGGCTGAGACAGGCCGCGGGGGTTCGCTTATTGCGGACCCATCTTGTCCATCAGGGCTGCGAGCATTTCGTATTCTTCAGCGGTCAGGTCGGTCAGCGGCGTGCGCACCGGGCCTGCGTCGTAACCGGCGAGCTTGGCGCCCGCCTTGACGATGCTGACTGCGTAGCCGGCCTTGCGGTTACGGATGTCCAGGTACGGCAGGAAGAAGTCGTCGATCAGCTTGCCAACGGTGGCGTGGTCTTCGCGGGCGATGGCGTGGTAGAAGTCCATCGCGGTCTTTGGCACGAAGTTGAACACGGCCGACGAGTAGACCGGCACACCCAAGGCCTTGTAGGCAGCAGCATACACTTCGGCGGTCGGCAGGCCACCCAGGTAGCTGAAACGATCGCCCAGGCGGCGGCGGATCGACACCATCAGCTCGATATCACCCAGGCCATCTTTGTAGCCGATCAGGTTCGGGCAACGCTCGGCGAGTTTTTCCAGCAGGTCGGCGTTCAAGCGGCAGACGTTACGGTTGTAGACCACTACACCGATCTTCACCGATTTGCACACGGCTTCGACGTGGGCGGCGACGCCGTCCTGGCTGGCTTCAGTCAGGTAGTGCGGCAGCAGCAGCAGGCCCTTGGCACCCAGGCGCTCGGCTTCTTGCGCGTATTCGATGGCCTGGCGGGTCGAGCCACCAACGCCGGCGAGGATCGGCACCGAAGTGGCGCAGGTGTCGACGGCAGTCTTGATCACCTGGCTGTATTCGCTGGCCGCCAGGGAGAAGAACTCACCGGTACCGCCGGCTGCGAACAGGGCGCTGGCGCCATAAGGGGCCAGCCATTCCAGGCGTTTGATGTAACCCGCCTGGTTGAAGTCGCCCTGGGCATTGAAGTCGGTGACCGGGAAAGACAGCAGGCCGTGGGAGAGGATGGATTTCAGTTCTTGTGGATTCATTGTTATAGGCATCCTGTGGCGCTTGGGTGAGGGTGTGTAGAAGCGATGGAGGTAAGTTATCGTACAACTTGTACGATGACTAGTCCCTCGATGCATTTTTTTTCCCTGATGGGCTGAGGAAGGCGTGTTTCTGCAGGCGTCCCTTTCGCGGGTAAACCCGCTCACACAGGGATAGCGCAAACAGTCAGCACCTAGAAAACCCCGTGGGAGCGGGCTTGCCCGCGGATGGGGCGTAGTAGGCGACAACCGATCATGCATGAAGCCTGGCACTCAGGTTCATGGCAAACAGTCATCGTATCTCTTGAGGGGGGAGGAAAAAACGATCGCGGAGACAGACACAAGGCCGCCGCCCGCATCCACGGGAAGTGTTCTGGGACCAGCAGAGGGTGACCGGGGAAGCGGGGGCGGCCTTGCGCCGCCCCGCGATCAAAGCTAACGAAGCTTTGTGTCAGGCAGCCTGATGGTGCTTGACCTGGGACTTGCGAACCTGGGCGCGGCAAGCGTCGCCGAAGGCTTGGAAGATCTTGATCGAATCAGGGTTTTTCGCAGCTTGCCACTCGGGGTGCCACTGCACCGCGAACAGGAAGGGCGAAATGCTCGGGGCATGAATAGCCTCGACCAGGCCGTCTTCGGCGAGGGCGATCGGCTCGATGCCTTTACCCAAATTGCGCAGGCCTTGGCCATGCAGCGAGTTCACGCGGATCTCGTCGCAGCCCAGGGTGTCGCGCAGCCAGCTGCCTGGCTTGACCTTCACGGCATGCACTTGAGCGTACTGCACGTCGACCGGGTCTTCGGGGTTTTCGCGGTGGTCGTTGAAGCCTGGCTCGGCGTACACCTTCTGGTAGATGTCGCCACCCAGCGCCACGTTGATTTCCTGCATGCCACGGCAGATGCCGAAGATCGGCAGGCCACGCTTGAGGGCTGCCTTGACCAGCGGGATGTCGAACAGGTCGCGTGCCTTGTCCTGGCCTTTGCCGGGGGTTTCGTTCTCCTGGCCGTACAGGGCCGGGTCGATGTTGCTGCCGGCACCGGTCAGGTAGACGCCGTCGGCCATGTCCAGGTAGGTCTCGAGGTCTTCAGTGCCACAGCAGGTGGGCACCAGGACCGGGACGCAACCGGCGAAGTCGACCAGCGGAGTAATGTATTTGTGGGTCATGACCTGATAGTCATGGCCTTTGCGCTCTTGGCTGCCCATGGTCATCAGGACGATGGGTTTGCGCAGGGAAGGTTGCTTGTTGCCAATGTTGCTGTTGGACATATGTCACCTTGGGACAGGTTCGACCTGTCGTTGTTGTGCAGGCGCACGGCCGGGGCCTTGAGTGCGACCTGAAGCCCCGAGCACTGCCGGCTCGTCAGAGGCGACGATTCCGGTCGGGACTTGTTGCTAGCTTGCCAGAGCCGTTCGATATGTCAAACGACTGGTAGAGGCTTTAGAGGGGGGTATACGCCGATTTCAGGGGGGTTAAACCGTTGCAGGCCTGTGGCGGCAAGGGTTTGGCAGGGGGTGAGGTCAATTATATTTAACGACGCAGTTGGTTCATTGCAGCGGTGCAATGAAGGCGGCGTATGCATTGGCACGCCACCTGTAATCGATGGACTTGTGCTGCGAAGAGGCCAGTGGCAGCCACGAAGATTTACGGTGCTGTCACTGGCCTCTTCGCAGCGCAAGGCTGCTCCTACACGGATCAGTGCAGTATCTGCGCCAGGAACCCTTTGGCCCGCTCGGTCTTCGGTTGGTTGAAGAACACCTGCGGCGGGCTGTCTTCGATGATCTGCCCACCTTCAAGGAACAGCACCCGCTCGGCCACCTGCCGGGCAAAGCCCATTTCATGGGTGACGCAGAGCATCGTCATGCCCGTGTCGGCCAGCTTTACCAGCACATCCAGCACCTCGGCGACCATCTCTGGGTCCAGCGCCGAGGTCGGCTCGTCAAACAGCATGATGCGGGGTTTCATGCACAAGGCGCGGGCGATGGCCACGCGTTGTTGCTGGCCACCGGACAGCTGGCTGGGGTATTTGTGCGCCTGGCTCTCGATGCCGACCTTGGCCAGGTACATGCGCGCGCGTTCCTCGGCGTCCTTGCGCGACAGCCCGCGCACGCTGGTGGGGGCCAGCAGGCAGTTGTCGAGCACGCTCATGTGCGGGAACAGGTTGAAGTGCTGGAACACCATGCCGATCTCGCTGCGGATCTGCGCCGCCTGGCGCGTGGTGGCGGCCAGGTCGGTACCATCCACCTGGACGCTGCCTTTTTCGGCCACTTCCAGGCGATTGATGCAGCGGATCAGCGTCGACTTGCCCGAACCGGACGGGCCGCACAGGACGATGCGTTCGCCTTCGCGGACCTGCAGGTCGATGTCGCGCAAGACATGAAACGCGCCATAGTGCTTGTTCAAACCCTCGATACGGATCAGTACCGGGCGCGGGTCGGGTGCTGGAGCAAGGCTGGCAAGGCTCAAAGGGGCGGTCATATTGTTGTTCTCCGCAGGGTTCAGTCGAAACGTGTCGCGCTGTAGGGCGCAGGGTCGGTAAACGGGCGCTCGCCGGTCAGCAGTTCTGCCAGCAGCCGGCCACTGACCGGGCCCAGGGTGAGGCCATGGTGTGCATGCCCGAAGTTGAACCACAGGCCTTTGTGCCGCGGCGCTGGGCCAATCACTGGGCGCATGTCTGGCAGGCACGGGCGCCGGCCCAGCCACGGCGTGTCATCAAGGCGTTCGCCGAGTGCCGGGAACAACCGCCGGGCCAAGGCTTCACAGCGGCGCAGCTGGATTTCGTTGCCTGGCGCGTCGCTGGCAGCAAACTCGATACCGGTGGTCAGGCGCACGCCCCGGGCCATGGGCGCCAACACATAGCCGCCTTGGGTATCGCAGATCGAATGCTCGAGTTGCGCACCGTCACGGGTGGCGTAGTGCATGTGGTAGCCGCGCTTGATCGCCAACGGGATCTGGTAGCCAAGGCCTTCATAGAGGTCGGCCGACTGTGGGCCGAGGCAGGCCACCACTTCGTCGGCGGTGACCGGGCCGCGACGGCTGTGGACCTGCCATTGCCCTTCGACCTGGCGCAGGCTGCGCGCATCGCCATGCAGGAACTGCCCGCCACGTTTGACGAACAGCGCCGCATAGCCGCGGGTGAGGGCGCCGGGGTTGTTCACGGTCTTCGGGTCGAGCCAATGAATGCCACCCACCACGGTGCTGTCCAGTTGGTGTTCGCGTGCCTGAAGCTGCCCGCATTCGAGAATCTCGTACTGCAGGCCGTAACGGCTCAAGCCTTTGAGGTCCTCTTTCGCCTGCTTGAACAGGGCCGGGTCGCGGAACACCTCGATCCAGCCTTTGGCCTGAACCAGCCCTTCCAGGCCGGCGGCTTCGATCAGCGCGTCATGCTCTTCGACGCAGCGCTGTACCAGCGGCAGCATGTCGGCGGCGGCACCCGCCAGGCGCCCCGGCGCCGACTGGCGCCAGTAGCGCCACAGCCACGGTGCGGCCTTGGGCAAGTGCAGCAAGCTGTAGCGTACGTCGGGCTGGCGGTTCAGGCCGTAACGCAGCAGCGCGCCCGCTTGCCGGGGGAAGGCATACGGAATCACGCTGGAGCGCTCGATCAGCCCGGCGTTGCCATGGCTGGTGCCGCTGCCGGGTTCGTCGCGGTCGATCAGAATCACCTGGCGCCCGCGCGCCTGCAGGTGCAGCGCGGTGCTGACGCCGACAATGCCGGCGCCGAGAACGAGAGTCTGGCAATGCATGGAACGTATCCTTCGGTCAGTTCAGGTGGCGGCCCAGGCGGGCTTCCAGGTGTTTCAGGAGGCGCCGTACCAGCTCGACGATCACCAGGTAGAGCACGGCGGCCCACAGGTAGATCTGGAAGTCGAAACTGCGCGAGAACGCCAGTTTGGTCACGCCCATCAGGTCGTAGATGGTCACCAGCGAAGCAATCGCGCTGGCCTTGATCATCAGGATCAGTTCATTGCCCAGTGGGCCGATGGCCACCAGCAGCGACTGTGGCAGGATCACCTTGAAGAAGGTGGTCGAGCGGCTCAGGTTCAGTGCCCGCGCCGCCTCATGCTGCCCAGGCGCGACGGCCATCAGGCTGCCGCGGAAGATCTCGGCCTGGTAGGCGGCGGTGTTCAGGGTGAATGCCAGCAACGTGCAGAACCACGCTTCGCGGAAGAACCACCAGAGGCCGACGTCCTGCCAGAAACCTTTCAACGAGCCGAGGCCGTAATAAAGCAGGAACAACTGCGCCAGCAGCGGCGAGCCGCGGAAGAAGTACACATAACCGGCCGACATGCGCTGCAGCACCTGGCTGCGCGACAAGCGTGCCAGTGCCAGCAGCAGGCCGAGTACGGCGCCCAGGGTGAATGAAATCGCCACCAGCTTGGCTGTCACCAGCAGCCCATCGACGAAGCGCGGGCCGTAGCGTTCCAGCAGGTCCGGGTCGAGGACGGCTGCCAGCCATTGTTCGATAGTCATGCCCGGGCTCCTTGCAGGTGACGGCTGCTGCGCCGTTCAATGAAGGCAAAGACCCGTCCCGAGACCGCCGAGAACAGCAGGTAACCCAGGCAGGCAACGCCATAGAAGAACATCGGCTCTTTGGTCACGCTGACGGCCAGGTTGGTCTGGCGCATCAGGTCGACCAGCGAGATGGTCGACACCAGCGAGGTGTCCTTGAGCAGCGACAACCAGTTGTTGGACAGGCCGGGCAGGGCGATGCGCGTCAGTTGTGGCAGCACCACCTTGAAGAAGCCTGTGCGCTTGCTCAGGCCCAGTGCCGAGCACGCTTCAAGTTGCCCTTTGGGCAGGGTCTTGAAGGCTGCCAGCCAGATTTCGCTGGAGAATGCGGCAAACACCAGGCTGAAGGCGATCATGGCGGCCAGGAACGTGTTGATCAGGAATTCGCCTTGATAGCCGAGGGCGGCCAACACTTTTTGCGCGGCGATCTGGCAGCCGTAATAGATGATCAGCAGCGTCAGCAGTTCGGGCAGGCCGCGGAACACGGTAGAAAAGGTCGTGGCCCAGGCCCGTGGCAGGCGTTTGCGCGAACGTGCGGCAAACGCTACGGCCAGGCCCAGCGGCAGGCCGATGGGCAGGCAGGCGAGGGCCAGCGAAACGGTGACCAGGGCGCCGGCCAGCAACGCCTGGCCCCAGCCTCCGCTGGCGAAGGACAGCAAGGACAATTGATCGAGCATGACAAACCCCTAAGGTGAGCAACGCGTTCTCTTGGTAGGAGCGGCCTTGTGTCGCGAAAGGGCTGCGGAGCAGCCCCAGGGTGTATGCCGCGGCACAGATTGCAGGGGGCCGCTTTGCAGCCCTTTCGCAGCACAAGGCTGCTCCTACAGGATTGCGTCGTTTCCTGAAGATCAGTTGTAGATATCGAAGGCGAAATACTTGCTGGCGATCTTCTGGTAGGTACCGTTGGCAACGATCTGTTGCAGTGCGGTATTCAGGCGTTGGCGCAGCGCCTCGTCATCCTTGCGCACGGCGATGGCCGCGTCGGCCTTGGTGTCGGCCACGTCGCCGAGGATCTTGCAGCAGTCCTGGCCGTTCTTGGTCATCCACTCGTGCAGGGGGAACTTGTCGGCGATCACGCCATCCAGGCGGCCTGCGGCCAGGTCGGCGTTGGCTTCATCCATGGTCGGGTAGAGTTTCACGTCGGCACCGGCCTTGCCGTAGACGTCTTCGGCATAGATGGCTTGTGTCGACGAGGATTGGGCGCCCACGGTGTAGCCGACGAAGTTGTTCTGGGCATCGGTGATCTTGCTGTCCTTGGCCACAGCCACAGTCAGCGGGGTACGGTAGTAATGATCGGTGAAGGCGATTTTCTTGCGGCGCTCTTCGGTATCGATCATCGACGCGACCACGGCGTCGTACTTGCGCGCCATCAGGGCCGGGATGATGCCTTCCCAATCCTGGGCGACCAGGGTGCATTCGACTTTCATCTGTTCGCACAGGGCGTGGGTGATGTCGATGTCGAAGCCGTGCAGCTGGTTATCGGCGTCGACATAGTTGAAGGGCGGGTAGGCACCTTCGGTGGCGAAACGCAGGGTTTCAGCACTGGCGGCGCCCGCCAGCAGCAGGGCACACGCACCTACCATAGCCATGGTCTTGTTCATCTCGCACCTCTTGCACTCTTGCTATTGTTGTTTTCCCGCCGGCCACGAGGTGTAGCCGACGAATTCGTTATGTAGAGCGGCAGTCGCTTCCAAGCGTTTTTCAACATCCGGCCCGAGCTTCTTGCAGACCTCGTTGACCATCAGGTGCACCCACGACAGCATGGTCGCGGTGGATTCCCAGAACAGGTTGAACTCGGTGGGGATGCGGAACACCTCGTCGGCGTTGGCATCGGCCCAGTCACAGAAGGTGTCGGTCACCAGGGTGACCGCAATGCCAGCCTCGCGCGCCTTCTGGCACAGCTGCAGGGCGTGGCGGGAATAACGACGCGCCTCGAACACCACCAGGGCGCTGTCTTCGGCGCGGCCCAACAGCACCTCACCGAAGTGCCCGGCGCTGAGGTCGACCAGTTGTACGCCATCGCGCAGGTACTGCAGCAGGTGGCTCATGCACATGGCGACGCCGCGCTCGGTCTGAAAGCCGGCGATGAACACCCGTGGTTTGCTTGCCAGGCGCTGTGCCACGCGGTGCCAGGGCTCGCTCTGGCGGTACTCGTGCACACGCACCAGGGCGGCGATTTCCAGCTCCAGGCTGCCGGCGTTGTCGCTGGCATCATGGTTCTGGCGGTAGTCTTGCAAGCGGTCACCGACCAGCCACGGGCCATCGCCCAGGTCGTTCTGCAGGTCTTGCTTGAGCGCCTTGAGGTGGGCATAACCTAACGAGCGGCAGAAACGGCCAACACTGGATTCGCTGACACCCAGCTTGGCAGCGATGCTGGCCGAGGTCTGAAAGGGCAGTTCGTGCAGGTTGGCAAGCATGTAGCTGGCGATCGTGCGGCCTGAGGCGGCAGCCCCTTGCAGGCTGTTTTCCAGGCGTTGCTTGATCGGTTGGCTCATGCTGTTTCTCCGGGGGTGAGGCTTGCGATAGAAAATGAATGTTTTCTGTCATCAAGTCAATATTTGACAGATAGCTGTCACATGCAGGAAAGTTTTTGTCGTTGCAACGCTGTAGCCACTCTAATTCCAACAAGGAGCTTCAGATGTCCGCACCTTCCACTGGCACTGCCGTGCGTGTGCCTTTTACCGAGCTGCAGAACCTGTTGCAGGCAATCCTCCAGCGTCATGGCTGCAGCGAAACCGTGGCCCAGGTGCTGGCCCACAACTGCGCCAGCGCCCAGCGCGATGGCGCTCACAGCCATGGCGTGTTCCGTATTCCGGGCTATGTCTCGACCTTGGCCAGTGGCTGGGTCGATGGCCAGGCCAGGCCGAAGGTCAGCGATGTGGCGGCTGGCTATGTGAGTGTCGATGCAGCGGGCGGATTTGCTCAGCCGGCGCTGGCGGCGGCCCGTGAGCTGTTGGTGGCCAAGGCACGCAATGCCGGCATCGCAGTGCTGGCGATCCACAACTCGCACCACTTCGCGGCGCTGTGGCCGGATGTAGAGCCGTTCGCCGAAGAGGGCCTGGTGGCCCTGAGTGTGGTCAACAGCATGACCTGCGTGGTGCCGCATGGTGCACGCAAACCGCTGTTTGGTACCAACCCCATCGCCTTTGCCGCACCGTGTGCCGAACATGACCCGATCGTCTTTGACATGGCCACCAGCGCCATGGCCCATGGCGATGTGCAGATCGCTGCACGGGCCGGCCAGCAGTTGCCCGAGGGCATGGGGGTAGATGCCAACGGCCAGCCGACCACCGACCCCAAGGCCATTCTCGAAGGCGGCGCCTTGCTGCCGTTTGGCGGGCACAAGGGGTCGGCGTTGTCGATGATGGTCGAGCTGCTGGCGGCGGCGCTGACGGGCGGGAACTTCTCTTGGGAGTTCGACTGGTCCGGGCACCCTGGGGCCAAGACGCCCTGGACCGGGCAGTTGATCATCGTCATCGACCCGAGTAAGGCCGAAGGCGAGCGGTTTGCCCAGCGCAGCCGCGAGCTGGTGGAGCAGATGCAGGCCGTGGGCCTGACGCGGATGCCCGGGGAGCGGCGTTACCGCGAGCGCGAGGTGGCCGAGGAAGAGGGCGTGGCATTGACCGAGCAGGAACTGCAGGGCCTCAAGGCATTAGTTGCCTGAACCGGCCTCTTCGCGGGTAAACCCGCTCCCACAGGTTCTGCGCAGTATTCGAGACCTGCGGTGCACCTGTGGGAGCGGGTTTACCCGCGAAAGGGCCGTTACAGGCAGCACGAATCTAGGGCTGTGCAATCTTGCATAGACAACCTGCACAATCGGTGATGTTCCTCCACCGCGACTCCGGGTATGCTCAGGGCAGCCATTCCGAACTGTCCTGATCCAAGGAGCTGCACGCTGTGTTCAAACATGTCGATGCCTATGCCGGCGACCCGATCCTCTCGCTGATGGAAACCTTCAAGGCCGATCCCCGCGCCGACAAGGTCAACCTGAGTATCGGCCTGTACTACGATGAAGCCGGCGTGGTGCCACAACTGGCGGCGGTGGATGCCGTCGAAAAACGCATCGCAGGCGTTGCTCACGAAGCGTCGCTGTACCTGCCGATGGAAGGCCTGGCCAGCTACCGCCAAGCCATCCAGGCGCTGCTGTTCGGTGCCGATCACCCGGCCGTGACCGGCGGCCGCGTGGCCACCGTGCAGACCGTGGGTGGTTCTGGCGCACTGAAAGTGGGGGCCGACTTCCTCAAGCGCTACTTCCCGCAGTCCGAAGTCTGGGTCAGCAACCCGACTTGGGACAACCACCGCGCCATCTTCGAAGGTGCCGGGTTCAAGGTGAATACCTACCCGTACTTCGACCAGGTCAGCCGTGGCGTCGACTTCGACGGCATGTTGGCAACCCTGCAGACCCTGCCGGCCAACAGCGTCGTGCTGCTGCACCCGTGCTGCCACAACCCGACCGGCGCCGACCTGGACCAGAACCAGTGGCAGCAGGTGGTGGAAGTGGTCAAGGCGCGTCAGTTGATCCCGTTCCTCGACATCGCCTACCAAGGCTTCGGCGAAGGCCTGGTGGAAGACGCCTACGCCATCCGTGAAATGGCCCGTGCCGGCGTACCGTGCCTGGTCAGCAACTCGTTCTCGAAGATCTTCTCGCTGTATGGCGAGCGGGTTGGGGGCCTGTCGGTGGTCTGCGACGATGACGCCACCGCGCAGAGCGTGCTCGGCCAGCTCAAGGCTACCGTGCGCCGCAACTACTCCAGCCCACCCAACTTCGGTGCCCAACTGGTCGCCGGCGTACTGGGCGATGCCGCGCTCAATGCCCAATGGGCGGCAGAAGTCGAAGTGATGCGTAAACGCATCCTGGACATGCGTCAGGCGTTGGTCGATGCGCTGGCCACGCTGCTGCCAGGCCAGGACTTCCAGTTCTTCCTGCGTCAACGCGGCATGTTCAGCTACACCGGTTTCAGCGTCGAGCAGGTGCGTCGCCTGCGTGACGAGTTCGGCGTTTACCTGATCGACAGCGGCCGGGTATGCATGTCCGGCCTGCGTCCGGCCAACCTGCAACGGGTTGCCGAGGCGTTCGCCGCCGTTCAGAAGTGATGTGATAGGGGCCGCTTCGCGCAACAGCTGTAGGAGCGGCCTTGCGCCGCGAATGGGGCGCGAAGCGGCCCCCGGTTTCACCCAGTTGTCATGACAAGTGCAACCGTCCCTCGGACGGGGCTTCGCAACCGCCCACTTTCAGTGCACAATCGCGCCCCTCTTTTTTGGTTGGGGAGCGCGAAGCGTCTGGTTCGCCATTCCCAGCCCTGTTGCAGTCTTGCGAGTGGAGCTACACCCGGAATGAATGAGCAGGCCCCAAGCGTCGAACGGCGCTATGAAGAATCGACCCCGGCAGCCTTGGGCAGCTGGGCACGTCAAGACACCACATGGATGCTGGGCCTGTTCGGCACCGCCATCGGCGCAGGTACTTTATTCCTGCCCATCAATGCTGGCCTCGGTGGCTTCTGGCCGCTGATCATCCTGGCCGTGCTGGCCTTCCCGATGACTTACTTCGCCCACCGTGGCCTGACCCGTTTCGTCCTCTCCGGGCGCAAGGGCGGGGACATCACTGAAGTGGTCGAGGAGCATTTCGGCATTACCGCCGGTGCGTTGATCACCGTGCTGTACTTCTTCGCCATCTTCCCGATCCTGCTTATCTATAGCGTGGCGCTGACCAACACCGTCACCAGCTTCATGGAGCACCAGCTGCACATGACGCCGCCGCCGCGGGCGATCCTGTCGTTCGTGCTGATCCTGGGCCTGCTGGCCATCGTGCGCTGCGGTGAGCAGGCCACGGTCAAGGTCATGAGCCTGCTGGTCTACCCGTTCATCGTGGCCCTGGCGCTGTTGGGCCTGTACCTGGTACCGCACTGGACCGGTGGTATTCTCGACAGCGCCACCCAGCTGCCGTCGGGCTCGGCCTTCCTGCACACCGTGTGGCTGGCGATTCCGGTGATGGTGTTCTCGTTCAACCACTCGCCAATCATCTCGGCGTTCGCGGTCGACCAGAAGCGCCGTTACGGCGAGCATGCCGATGAGCGCAGCGGCCAGATCCTCGCCCGCGCCCACCTGCTGATGGTGGCCATGGTGCTGTTCTTCGTCTTCAGCTGCGTGCTGACTCTCAGCAGCGCCCAGCTGGCTGAAGCCAAGGCACAGAACCTGTCGATCCTGTCGTACCTGGCCAACCACTTCAGCAACCCGACCATCGAGTTTGCCGCACCGCTGATTGCCTTCATTGCTATCGCCAAGTCGTTCCTGGGCCACTACATCGGTGCCAGTGAAGGCCTGAAAGGCATCATTGCCAAAACCGGCGCGCGCCCGGGCGCCAAAGCCCTGGACCGCGTGGTCGCTGCGCTGATGCTGGTGGTGTGCTGGATCGTCGCCACCCTCAACCCAAGCATTCTGGGCATGATCGAATCGCTGGGCGGCCCGATCATCGCGGTGCTGCTGTTCCTGATGCCGATGTACGCCATTCGCCGCGTGCCTTCGATGCGCAAGTACAGTGGGGCGATGTCCAACGTGTTCGTGGTCGCGGTTGGCGTGGTTGCGCTGACGTCGGTGGTTTACGGCTTGCTGAGCTGATCCACCGCCCGTGACAAGCAATGCCCAGGTCGCCTGTTGCGACCTGGGCATTTTTTTGTCCACAAGAATTGTCTGGCAATAAAACAATTTTTGCTTCACCCATAGGCACCCGGCCGCCTTCATGCTTAACTCGGTGTCCTTTTCAAACCCCGCATAAGGATTTCGTCCATGGCTCAAGTGACTCTCAAAGGCAACCCGGTTCAGGTCAAAGGCAACCTGCCGCAAGCCGGTGCTCAGGCGCCAGCCTTCTCGCTGGTGGGTGAAGGCCTGGCTGACAAGTCGCTGCAGGACTACGCCGGCAAGCGCAAGGTGCTGAACATCTTCCCGAGCGTCGACACCCCAACCTGTGCCACGTCGGTGCGCAAGTTCAATGCCCAGGCCAACGATGTAGCCAACACCGTGGTGCTGTGCATCTCCGCCGACCTGCCATTCGCCCAGGCGCGCTTCTGCGGTGCCGAAGGCCTGGAGAACGTGAAGAACCTGTCGACCCTGCGTGGCGCCGAGTTCCTCGAAAACTACGGTGTGGCCATCGCCGACGGCCCGCTGGCTGGCCTGGCTGCACGTGCAGTGGTCGTGCTGGACGAAAACGACAACGTGCTGCACAGCGAGCTGGTCGGTGAAATCGCTGACGAGCCGAACTACGAGGCTGCGCTGGCTGTTCTGAAATAAAGGCAGGTCGGGCCGGTGGGTTTACCTGTTCCGGCCCTTTCGCGGGTAAACCCGCTCCCACAGGATGGCCACTGGTCTTAGAAACAGTGGTAATCCTGTGGGAGCGGGTTTACCCGCGAAGAGGCCGGCAGAGGCAACGGAACTCCAGCCCCGCCCACCGCTCCAAGCAACACCCTGTAACGGCCCGGAACGATTTCCGGGCCGTTTTCGTTTAAAGTTCAGTGTTTTGGCAACGTCAGGCAAAGGTAAACCTCTGGTAAAGGGCCTTTGCTAAAACGATGCCAGTGCTTATCGTTCAACCCTCCCAAGTCGTCACTCCGAACAAGGTTCGTTCAACCCATGCAAGCGTCTAATTCCCGTTCCCCCCGTCGCTGGCTCGTCGGCCTGCTGATCCTGCTGCTGGTGGCCTTGCTGGCCTGGTGGCTGTGGCCCGCATCGCCTGCACATAAAGAAGCCAGCAGCGGGCGCATGGGCAAAGGCGGACGCCCAGGTTTCGGGGCTTCCAGCGACCCGGTGCCGGTGCGTGTCGAGCCGGTTCGGGTGGGCGATTTCCCGTTGTACTACAAGGCGCTGGGTACGGTCACTGCGACCAACACCGTCAATGTGCGCAGCCGTGTGGCCGGTGAGCTGGTCAAGATCCACTTCAAGGAAGGCCAACAGGTCAAGGCTGGTGAACTGCTGGCCGAGATCGACCCTCGCAGCTACCGCATCGCCTTGCAGCAGGCCGAAGGCACCCTGGCGCAGAACCAGGCACAGCTGAAAAACGCCCAGGTCGACCTGGCGCGCTATAAAGGCCTGTATGCCGAGGACAGCATCGCCAAGCAGACCCTCGACACCGCAGAAGCCCAGGTCGCGCAATTCCAGGGCCTGGTCAAGACCAATCAGGCACAGGTCAGCGATGCGCGCCTGAACCTCGATTTCACCCAGATCCGCTCGCCGATCTATGGCCGGGTAGGCCTGCGCCAGCTCGACCTGGGCAACCTGGTGGCTGCCAACGACGCTACCGCGCTGGTGGTCATCACCCAAACCGAGCCAATCAACGTCGCGTTCACCCTGCCAGAAACCGAATTGAGCACCGTGCTGGAGCGCTACCGCAGCGGCGCCAGCCTGCCGGTCGAGGCGTGGGACCGAAGCGACAGCAAGCTGCAGTCCACCGGGGTACTGGGCAGTATCGACAACCAGATCGACACCACCACCGGCACCCTCAAGTTCAAGGGCCGCTTCGAGAACAAGGACCTGGTGCTGTTCCCCAACCAGTTCGTCAATGTGCGCCTGTTGGCCGACACCCTCAAACAGGTGGTGCTGGCCCCGGCCGCGGCTATCCAGTTTGGCAACGATGGCACCTTTGCCTATGTGGTCAACGCCCAGAACACCGTCAATATCCGCAAGCTCAAGGTTGGCGCCAGCGATGGCGAGAACAGCGTGATCGTTGAAGGCCTGGCTGCCGGCGATCGCCTGGTGCTGGAAGGCACCGATCGCCTGCGTGAAGGCACCAAGGTAGAGGTGGTCGAAGACAGCTCGCAGGTGCCAACCACCCCGGGCCAGCACCTGCAGGGCCAGGACGCCAAGGGCTCGGCCCAAGCCGGTGAAGCAGGCAAGGCGGGCGCATGAACCTCTCGCGCCTGTTCATCCTGCGCCCGGTCGCCACCACGCTGAGCATGCTGGCCATCGTCCTGGCCGGCCTGATTGCCTACAAGCTGCTGCCGGTCTCGGCGCTGCCGCAGGTCGACTACCCGACCATCCGGGTCATGACCCTGTACCCAGGGGCCAGCCCGCAAGTCATGACCAGTGCGGTCACCGCGCCGCTGGAACGCCAGTTCGGGCAGATGCCGGGGCTGACCCAGATGGCCTCGACCAGCTCCGGCGGGGCGTCGGTGCTGACGTTGCGTTTCAGCCTCGACATGAACATGGATGTTGCCGAGCAACAGGTGCAGGCCGCGATCAACGCTGCCAGCAACTTGCTGCCCAGCGACTTGCCGGCGCCACCGGTCTACAACAAGGTCAACCCGGCCGACACGCCGGTGCTGACCCTGGCCATCTCCTCCAAGACCATGCCGCTGCCCAAGCTCAACGACCTGGTCGACACCCGCGTGGCCCAGAAGCTTGCCCAGATCAGTGGCGTGGGCATGGTCAGCATCGCTGGCGGCCAGCGCCAGGCGGTACGTATCAAGGTCAACGTCGATGCGTTGGCCGCCAACGGCCTCAACCTGGAGGACGTGCGGACGCTGATCGGGGCGTCCAACGTCAACCAGCCCAAGGGCAACTTCGATGGCCCGACCCGGGTGTCGATGCTTGATGCCAACGATCAACTGCGTTCCCCCGCGGAATACGCCAACCTGATCCTGTCCTATAACAACGGTGCGCCGCTGCGCCTGAAGGACGTCGCCGAGATCGTCGATGGTGCGGAAAACGAGCGCCTCGCGGCCTGGGCCAACGAAAACCAGGCGGTGTTGCTGAATATCCAGCGCCAGCCGGGCGCCAACGTCATCGAGGTGGTCGACCGGATCAAGGAACTGCTCCCCTCGATCACCGACAACCTGCCTGCCGGCCTGGACGTGTCGGTACTGACCGACCGCACCCAGACCATCCGCGCCGCGGTCAAGGACGTGCAGCACGAGCTGCTGATCGCCATCGTCCTGGTGGTCATGGTCACCTTTGTGTTCCTGCGCCGTTTCAGCGCCACCATCATCCCCTCGATCGCCGTACCGCTGTCGTTGATCGGCACCTTTGGCGTGATGTACCTGGCCGGGTTCTCGGTCAATAACCTGACCCTGATGGCCCTGACCATCGCCACCGGCTTCGTGGTGGATGACGCCATCGTCATGCTGGAGAACATCTCCCGCCACATCGAAGAAGGCGAAACGCCGATGCAGGCCGCGCTCAAGGGCGCCCGGCAGATTGGCTTCACCCTCATATCGCTGACTTTCTCGCTGATCGCGGTTCTGATTCCGCTGCTGTTCATGGCCGACGTGGTCGGCCGCCTGTTCCGCGAGTTCGCCATCACCCTGGCGGTGGCGATTCTGATTTCCCTGGTCGTGTCGTTGACCCTCACGCCCATGATGTGCGCGCGGTTGCTCAAACGTGAGCCCAAGGAAGAAGAGCAGGGCCGTTTCTACCGCGCCAGCGGCGCCTGGATCGACTGGCTCATCGAACACTACGGCCGTGGCCTGCAGTGGGTGCTCAAACACCAGCCGCTGACCCTGCTGGTGGCCGTGGCCAGCCTGGGGCTCACCGTGGTCCTGTACATCGCCGTGCCCAAGGGCTTCTTCCCGGTGCAGGATACCGGCGTCATCCAGGGTATTTCCGAGGCGCCACAGTCGACTTCGTTCGCCGCCATGAGCGAACGCCAGCAGTCGCTGAGCAAGGTGATCCTGCAGGACCCGGCGGTGCAGAGCCTGTCGTCCTACATCGGCGTGGATGGCGACAATGCCACGCTCAACAGCGGGCGCCTGCTGATCAACCTCAAGCCGCACGGCGAGCGGGATGTGACCGCTGGCGAGGTCATCAGCCGCCTGCAGCCGCAGCTCGACAAGCTGGTGGGTATCCGCCTGTTCATGCAACCGGTGCAGGACTTGAGTATCGAGGACCGGGTCAGCCGCACTCAGTACCAGTTCAGCCTGTCGTCACCTGACGCCGACCTGCTGGCGCAGTGGAGCGGCAAGCTGGTGCAGGCGCTGCAACAGCGCCCAGAGCTTGCCGATGTGGCCAGCGACCTGCAGGACAAGGGCCTGCAGGTGTACCTGGTGATCGACCGCGACATGGCCAGCCGCTTGGGCATCTCGGTTTCGCAGATCACCAACGCCTTGTACGACGCCTTTGGCCAGCGGCAGATCTCGACCATCTACACCCAGGCCAGCCAGTACCGCGTGGTGCTGCAGTCGCAAGCCGCCGCCAGCATCGGCCCGCAGGCCCTGGAGTCGATCCACGTCAAGGCCACCGATGGCGGCCAGGTGCGGCTGTCGGCGTTGGCCCGTATCGAGCAGCGCCAGACGCAGTTGGCGATCTCGCACATCGGCCAGTTCCCGGCGGTGATGATGTCGTTCAACCTGGCCCATGGCGCGTCGCTGGGCGAGGCGGTCAAGGTGATCGAACAGGTGCAGCAGGACATCGGCATGCCGATCGGCGTGCAGACCCGCTTCCAGGGCGCTGCAGAAGCCTTCCAGGCCTCGCTGTCGAGCACCTTGCTGCTGATTCTCGCCGCGGTGGTGACCATGTACATCGTGCTGGGCGTGCTCTACGAGAGCTACATCCACCCGGTGACCATTCTTTCGACCTTGCCCTCGGCGGCGGTGGGGGCCTTGCTGGCGCTGCTCATCAGTGGCAATGACCTGGGGATGATCGCCATCATCGGCATCATCCTGCTGATCGGCATCGTCAAGAAAAACGCGATCATGATGATCGACTTTGCCCTGGAAGCCGAGCGCAACCAGGGCATGAGCCCGCAGGACGCCATCTACCAGGCCGCATTGCTGCGTTTCCGGCCGATTCTGATGACGACGTTGGCCGCGCTGTTCGGCGCCGTGCCGCTGATGCTGGCGACCGGGTCCGGTGCCGAACTGCGCCAGCCGCTGGGCCTGGTGATGGTAGGCGGGCTGCTGGTCAGCCAGGTGCTGACACTGTTCACCACGCCGGTCATCTACCTGTACTTCGACCGCCTGGCCCGTCGCTGGCGCCCGGCCACTGATGCCAAGCAGGCTGAGGCATGAACCTGTCCGGACCGTTTATTCGTCGCCCGGTGGCGACGATGCTGCTGAGCCTGGCGATCATGTTGCTGGGCGGCGTCAGCTTCGGCCTGTTGCCGGTTGCGCCGCTGCCGCAGATGGACTTCCCGGTGATCGTGGTGCAGGCCAACCTGTCCGGCGCCAGCCCTGAGGTGATGGCCGCCACGGTGGCCACGCCTTTGGAACGCAAGCTGGGCAGTATCGCGGGCGTCACTACGCTGACCAGTAGCTCTAACCAGGGCTCGACGCGGGTGGTCATCGGCTTCGAAATGGGCCGTGACATCGACGGTGCGGCGCGTGAGGTGCAGGCGGCGATCAACGCCACCCGTAACCTGCTGCCCAGTGGCATGCGCAGCATGCCGACGTACAAGAAGATCAACCCCTCGCAGGCACCGATCATGGTGCTGTCGTTGACCTCTGACGTGCTGAAGAAAGGCCAGTTGTACGATTTGGCTGACACCATCCTGTCCCAGAGCCTGGCCCAGGTATCCGGGGTAGGGGAGGTGCAGATCGGCGGCAGTTCGCTGCCCGCCGTGCGCATCTCGGTGGAGCCGCAGTTGCTCAACCAGTACGGCCTGTCGCTGGACGAGGTGCGTACCGCCGTGTCCAACGCCAACCAGCGCCGGCCCATGGGCTTCGTCGAGGATGCCGAACGCAGTTGGGAGGTGCGGGCGAATGACCAGTTGGAAACGGCGAAGGACTACGAGCCGGTAGTGATACGCCAGCAGAACGGCACCATCCTGCGCCTGTCCGACGTAGCCACCCTCACAGACAGCGTTGAAAACCGCTACAACAGCGGCTTCTTCAACGACCAGAGCGCGGTGTTGCTGGTGGTCAACCGGCAGACCGGCGCCAACATCATCCAGACGGTCGACCAGATCAAGTCGCAGTTGCCGGCGTTGCAGTCGTTGTTGCCAGCCAGCGTGCAGCTGAACGTGGCCATGGACCGCTCGCTGGTGATCAAGGCCACCCTCAAGGAGGCCGAGCACACGCTGCTGATCGCGGTGGGGCTGGTAATTCTGGTGGTCTACCTGTTCCTCGGCAGCCTGCGTGCCTCGTTGATCCCCAGCCTGGCAGTGCCGGTGTCGCTGGTAGGCACGTTCGCAGTCATGTATTTGTGCGGTTTCTCCCTCAACAACCTGTCGCTGATGGCGCTGATCCTGGCCACGGGCCTGGTGGTGGACGACGCCATTGTGGTGCTGGAGAACATCTCCCGGCACATCGAGGACGGCCAGCCGCCGATGCGTGCGGCGTTCCTCGGTGCCAAGGAAGTGGGCTTCACGCTGCTGTCGATGAACGTTTCGTTGGTGGCGGTGTTCGTCTCCATTCTGTTCATGGGGGGTATCGTACGTAGCCTGTTCCAGGAGTTTTCCATCACCCTGGCGGCTGCAATCATTGTCTCGCTGGTGGTCTCGCTGACCCTCACGCCGATGCTCTGCGCCCGTTGGCTGAAACCGCACCAGGCCGAACAGAGCCGCCTGCAGCGCTGGAGCGACAAGGTTCATCAGCGCATGGTCAACGGCTATGACCGCAGCCTCGGCTGGGTGCTACGGCACAAGCGCCTGACCTTGCTAAGCCTGCTGGCCACCATCGGTATCAACATCGCGTTGTATGTGGTGGTGCCCAAGACGCTGATGCCGCAGCAGGACACCGGCCAATTGATTGGCTTTATCCGTGGTGACGATGGCCTGTCGTTCAGCGTGATGCAGCCGAAGATGGAAACCTACCGCCGCGCCTTGCTGGCCGACCCTGCGGTACAGAGCGTTGCTGGCTTCATCGGCGGCAACAGTGGCACCAACAATGCGATGGTGATTGTGCGCCTGAAACCGATCAGCGAGCGCAAGATGGATGCCCAGAAGGTGATCGAGCGCATGCGCAAAGAGATGCCAAAGGTGCCCGGCGGGCGGCTGTTCCTGATGGCCGACCAGGACCTGCAGTTGGGTGGCGGTGGGCGTGACCAGACGTCGTCGCAGTACCTCTATACCTTGCAGAGTGGCGACCTGACGGCCCTTCGCGAGTGGTTCCCGAAAGTGGTCGCGGCGGTGCGCGCATTGCCCGAACTGACCGCCATCGACGCCCGTGATGGCGCGGGTACTCCGCAGGTTACCCTGGTGGTCGACCGTGATCAGGCCAAGCGCCTGGGCATCGACATGGACATGGTGACCACCGTGCTCAACAACGCCTACAGCCAGCGGCAGATCTCGACCATCTACGACAGCCTCAACCAGTACCAGGTGGTGCTGGAAATCAACCCGAAATACGCCTGGGACCCGAGCACGCTGGAACAGGTGCAGGTGATCACCAGCGACGGTGCCCGCGTGCCGTTGTCGACCATCGCCCACTACGAAAACAGCTTGGCCAATGACCGGGTCAGCCACGAAGGGCAGTTCGCTTCCGAAGACATCGCCTTCGACGTCGCCGAAGGCTACAGCCCCGACCAAGCCATGGCTGCAGTGGAGCGGGCGGTGGCCAAGCTTGGCCTGCCCGAGGAAGTCATCGCCAAACTCGGTGGCACCGCCGACGCCTTTGCCAAGACCCAGGAAGGCCAGCCCTTCATGATTCTGGGCGCGCTGGTGCTGGTGTACCTGGTGCTGGGCATTCTGTATGAAAGCTACATTCACCCGCTGACCATTCTGTCGACCCTGCCGTCGGCCGGCGTCGGTGCCTTGCTGGCGCTCTACGTCACCGGAGGCGAGTTCAGCCTGATCTCGCTGCTGGGCCTGTTCTTGCTGATTGGCGTGGTGAAAAAGAACGCGATCCTGATGATCGACCTGGCCCTGCAGCTGGAGCGCCAACAAGGCCTGTCGCCGGAGGAATCGATCCGCCGCGCCTGCCTGCTGCGCCTGCGGCCGATCCTGATGACCACCCTGGCGGCCATCCTCGGCGCCTTGCCGTTGCTGGTGAGCCGTGCCGAGGGGGCGGAAATGCGCCAGCCTTTGGGCTTGACCATCATCGGCGGCCTGGTCTTCAGCCAGATCCTCACCCTTTATACGACGCCGGTGGTCTACCTGTACCTCGACCGCCTGCGTCACCGTTTCAACCATTGGCGCGGCGTGCGCACCGACGCCGCTCTGGAAACCCCGCTATGAATTTTGCCCAGACACCGCTTCACCGTGCCCTGCAGTCATTGACCCTGGGGCGTGGCTCGCGTCTGCTCGGCGCCAGTTTGTGCGTGGCGCTGCTCAGTGCCTGTACCTTGAGCCCGGACTACCACCGCCCCGAGCTGAGCACCCCGGCGCAGTACAAGCAGGCCGAGGGCTGGACCCAGGCCAAGCCCTCGGACGCGATCGCCCGTGGCGCCTGGTGGGAAGTCTACGGCGATGCCGGGCTCAATGCGCTGGTCGAAGAGCTTAACCGCAGCAACCAGACGGTTGCGCAGTCGGAGGCCCAGTACCGTCAGGCCCAGGCCCTGGTGCGCAGCAGCCGCGCCGCGCTGTTCCCCAGCCTGGACTTGAGCGCCAGCAAGAACCGCTCTGCCCAGGGGACTGGCAGCTCGAGTTCCAGCCTGTCGAACAACAGCAGCGGCATCCGCAATACGTATAACACCCAGCTCGGCGTGAGCTGGGAGATCGACCTGTGGGGCAAGCTGCGTGAGACGTTGAACGCTAACGAAGCCAGTGCCGAAGCCAGCTTCGCTGACCTTGCCTCGATCCGCCTGAGCCAGCAGTCGGAGCTGGTGCAGAACTACCTGCAGTTGCGTGTGATCGACGAGCAGAAGCGCCTGTTGGAAGCGACCGTGGCCACCTACGAACGCTCGCTGCGCATGACTGAAAACCAGTACCGCGCCGGAGTGTCTGGCCCGGATGCGGTGGCGCAGGCGCGCACGCAGCTGAAAAGCACCCAGGCGGATCTGATCGACCTGATCTGGCAGCGTGCGCAGTTCGAAAATGCCATTGCCGTGTTGCTGGGCAAGGCCCCGGCGAATTTTGCCCTGGCAGACAGCAAGACCATCCCGGCGCTGCCGCAAATTCCAGTGACGTTGCCCTCGCAGTTGCTCGAACGCCGCCCGGACATTGCCTCGGCCGAGCGCAATGTGATGGCAGCCAATGCCAATATCGGCGTATCGCGGGCCGCTTACTTCCCCGACCTGAGCCTGAGCATGAGTGGCGGGTATTCCAGCAGCAGCTTCAGCAACTGGATCGAACTGCCGAACCGTTACTGGTCGGTAGGGCCTTCGCTGGCCATGACCTTGTTCGATGCGGGCAAGCGCAGCGCCGAGGTGGACCGCACAGTGGCGGTGTACGACCAGACCGTGGCGCAGTACCGCCAGACCGTGCTGGATGGCTTCAAGGAAGTGGAGAACTTCCTGGTGCAGCTGAAGGTGTACGGCGATGAAGCGGTGGTGCGCCAGGAGGCCCTGGACGCGGCGCGTGAGTCGCTGCGCCTGACTGAAAATCAGTACCGTGCAGGGCTGATCGGTTACCTGGATGTGGTGAACGTGCAGACCACCGCGCTGAGCAACGAGCGCAGTGTGCTGAACCTGCTGCAGGGGCGGTTGGTGGCCAGTGTGCAACTGATTGCCGCGCTGGGCGGCGGCTGGGATGCCGAGCAGGCGTTTGCCGAACAGGAGTGATGGCCGGCCATTCATGCTGGGCTCTAGGCGCCACTTCGTGGACTCATGCCTCGATCACTGTAGGAGCAGCCTTGTGCTGCGAAGAGGCCCTTACGGCTACTACATCTTTGCCAGGCATACGGGCCTCTTCGAAGCACAAGGCTGCTCCTACAAAGACGTGCGCATGACTGGATTTTGCCAGCCGCTGAGTCTTACGTGCGGGCCTTGAGGATCACGAACTTCGCATTGAACATAGGGGTTTAGCCCTTCCTTGTAGGAGCAGCCTTGTGCTGCGAAGAGGCCCTAACGGCTAATACATCGCTACCAGGCATACGGGCCTCTTCGCAGCGCTAGGTACGTATGCCCAGCCGTGGCATCCCAGCACTTGGATCCATTCCCATTCGCAAAAACCCCGTGCGTTTCACCAAAGCTTGAGTACAATCGTCAGCTTTTTCCGGGCCCCCTGGCCCGTCGCTGGAACTCCCAATGCTGACCGGTAGCTACTCCTCTTCGCTGGTGTTGATTTCGCTGTGCGTGGCGATCCTGGCGTCCTACACCGCCCTTGACCTGACCGGCCGTATCGCGACGGCCAAGGGCAGGGCTGTGCACCTGTGGATGGGGGGCGGTGCGTTGGCCATGGGGGTCGGCGTGTGGTCGATGCACTTCATCGGCATGCTCGCGTTCAGCCTGCCCATCGACCTGGGCTACGACCTTGGCCTGACTGCGTTCTCGCTGTTGATTGCGGTGCTGTCGTCAGGCTTTGCCTTGTGGCTGGTAAGCCAGCCAAGCCTGCCCTGGCTGCAGCTGGGCTTTGGCGCGTTGATCATGGGCGCGGGCATCAGTTGCATGCACTACACCGGTATGGCCGCGCTGCGCATGCTGCCGGGCATCGACTATGACCCTACGCTGTTCGGCGCCTCGCTGATGATCGCCGTGGGCGCCTCGGCAGCGGCGTTGTGGATCGCGTTCCGCTTGCGCAAGCACACCCCTTACGTCCGGCAGATTCGTGGCCTGGCAGCAGTGATCATGGGGATGGCCATCGTCGGTATGCACTACACCGGCATGGCCGCAGCCAATTTCCCCGAGGGCAGTTTCTGTGGTGCGCTGGCCGGTGGGCTGCAAGGCGACGGGCTGGTCTACCTGGTGTTGATCACCACCCTGGCAGTGCTGGCGGTAGCTTTGTTGACCTCGGTACTGGACGCACGCCTCGAAGCGCGCACGGCGGAACTGGCCCGTTCGCTGACCCTGGCCAACCAGGAACTGACCCAGCTGGCCCTGCACGACACGCTCACCGACCTGCCCAACCGCACCTTGTTGGCCGACCGCATCGAGCAAGCCATCGCCAAGGTGGCGGAGCAGGGCGGTTGTTTTGCGCTGATGTTCATCGACCTGGATGGCTTCAAACCGGTCAACGATGCCTTTGGTCACCACGTCGGCGACTTGCTGCTCAAGGCCGTGGCGGCGCGCCTGCGCGGCCATTTGCACAGCCAGGACACGCTGGCGCGCATTGGCGGCGACGAGTTCGTGCTGCTGGTGGAGTTGCAGGAGCCCAACGATGCCATGGATGTGGCGGTCAAGCAGGTCAACCTGGTGTCGCGGCCGTTCCGCGTCGCCGAGCATGATTTGCAGCTCACGGCCAGCCTGGGGATCGTCTTGTACCCCGGCAATGGCCAGGATCAGCACGAGTTGCTGCGCAATGCCGATGCCGCGATGTACCACGCCAAAAGCGCCGGTAAAAACGGCTACAGCTTCTTCGACGTGTCGATGAACAGCAATGCCCGGCAGCAACTGCAGTTGCTGCAGGACCTGCGCCAAGCCCTGGAGCAGCGCCAGTTCCGCCTGCACTACCAGCCCAAGTTCGATGCCCAGGCCTGCCAGCCGATCGGTGCCGAAGCGCTGCTGCGCTGGGAGCACCCACAGCAGGGCCTGCTGCTGCCTGACCGTTTTATTGGCCTGGCGGAAAAAACCGGCCTGATCATCCCGATTGGCGAGTGGGTGCTCGACGAAGCCTGCCGGCAGATGCGCCAGTGGCTGGACCAGGGCCACCAGGGGTGGCGTATGGCAGTCAACCTGTCGGCCATCCAGTTTTGCCATGCGGGGCTGGTCGAAAGCGTGGCCCGGGCCCTGCGCGAAAACGGCCTGCCGGCCAACTGCCTGACCCTGGAGATTACCGAGACCACCGCCATGCATGATGCCGATGCCAGCCTGACGGTGCTGCAGCGCCTGTCTGACATGGGCGTGGACCTGTCCATCGATGACTTCGGCACAGGCTATTCCAGCCTTATGTACCTGAAGCGACTGCCGGCCAACGAACTGAAGATCGACCGGGGGTTTGTGCGTGACCTGGAGCAGGACAGCGATGACGCCGCGATCGTCTCGGCGATTGTCGCACTGGGCCAGGCGCTGGGCTTGCGCATCGTTGCCGAAGGGGTAGAGACGGACAAGCAGCAAGACTTCCTCACCCGCCTGGGGTGCGATTCGCTGCAGGGTTATCTGCTCGGGCAACCGGTGCCGGCCGAGCAATTCATGGGCAAATTGCAGGCCATGCGGGAGACGCCTGAGGTGGCAGTCTAGCCTGCGTCGCGCAGGGCGAAGACGGGTACGAAGGCGTCCATCTCAGCCTCGACCGCTTCAATGATGCGCTCGACATCCGCAGCGGCCATGATCGCAGCGCAGGGGATGCCTGCGATGGCCAGCAAGGTTTCTCCGGTGGCGCGGTCGAACAGGCGCGCGATCATGCTGCGCGGTGCATCCATGCTGGCTTCGAAGCCGAGCGGGTGGAAATGCCAGCGCATCACCTGGCAGGCGTTCGGGAACGTCATTTTGTTCATGCCAGCCTCCTTGTCCGTACCTGGACGCGGTGAGCGGGAGGCCGCGTGCACGGCCGCCGGGAATGTAACCATAGCACCTGCCACGCCATTGCCCAGGGTGGGAATACGCCGGAATCGTGGAGGTTTGACCCAGGTCACATTGCTGTTATGGCCGCCATCCACCGGCAGCTCGCCTGGCAAACGTTTTCCTTGCGGGGTGCCGCAGGTCACGGCCGCATTTACCGCACAGGGTTTTCGGACGAGCGGTGCGTGCTACCCCAGCAGGCCGGCCGCAATGTTGATGGTGAACCCCAGAATGGCGGTGTTGAACACGAACCCTACCACTGAATGTGCCAGCACCACCCGGCGTAACCCCCTGCCAGCGACGCCGACATCGGACGTTTGCACCGCCACACTGATAGTGAACGAGAAGTAGTGAAAGTCCCAGTAATCCGGGTTGCGCTCGCCATCGGCAAAGCGCAGCGGGGGCTCATGGTTCTGGCCGGTATAGAACAGCCGGGCGTAGTGCAGGCTGAAGATGCAGCCGATCAACAGCCAGGAGCCGGCCACGGTCAATCCGGTGTACAGGTAGTGCAGGGCCAGGGCGCTGCCTTGCAGGCCGCGGCTGGAGACCAGTTGCAAGGTGATCGCGGCCAGGCTGGCGATGGCAGCGATGCAGACGGTGAGCAGGACCAGGCCGGCGTTCTCATCCTCGACCTGGGCAACTTTGCGGACCTTTTCCGGGTTGGCGCTCCAGGTAAGCCACAGGACCAGCAGCAGGTAGAGCCAGACGCCGAGGTTCCAGCCGACCAGAATGTGCTGGACCGTGTCACCGGCAGGGATCAGCCAGGCGCCGATAATGCCGACCAGGGTGGCGAACGTGAGGCGAGGGTGGGTACGTGTCAGGCGGTGGAAAGCCATGGGGCCTCGTTGCCGGGGAGTGGTGGCTAATACTCTAGACCATCGCCAGGTGCTGGCGGCTTTCATCGCGTCGCCCGTCGCGCGGCGTTGCAACTCTCAGTACACTGCACGTTCCAACACCAACATTCGTTGAACTCGAGGTTTCTGCATGACGCTCAGTCCTTTGGCAGGCAAGCCGGCTCCGGCCAGCGTGCTGGTCGATATCCCCCGACTGCTCACCGCTTACTACACCGGCCGCCCCGATGCTGGCGTGGTGGCCCAACGGGTGGCCTTCGGCACCTCGGGGCACCGAGGCACCTCGCTGGAGCTGAGTTTCAACGAGTACCACGTACTGGCCATTACCCAGGCCATCTGCCTGTACCGCCAGGAGAAGGGCATCGATGGCCCGCTGTTCATTGGTGCCGACACCCATGCGCTGTCGGCACCGGCCACGGCCAGTGCCCTGGAAGTGCTGGCGGCCAATGGCGTGCAGGTGATGCTGTCCAAAGACGACGAGTACACGCCGACCCCAGCGGTATCCCACGCCATCCTGTGCTACAACCGTGGCCGCGAGCAGGGCCTGGCCGATGGCATCGTCATCACGCCGTCGCACAACCCGCCGCAAAGCGGTGGCTTCAAGTACAACCCGCCCAATGGCGGCCCAGCCGACAGCGACGTGACCAAGTGGGTCGAGGCCAAGGCCAACGAGCTGCTGGCTGCGAACCTGGCTGGCGTCAAACGCATGGACCATGCCCAGGCACTGCAGGCTGCCACCACGCACCGCCACGACTACGTGAGCCACTACGTGGCAGACCTGGGCAATGTCATCGACTTCGACGTGATTCGCAGCGCCAACCTGCGCCTGGGCGTCGACCCGCTGGGCGGCGCCGGGGTTAACTACTGGTCGGCGATTGCCAAGCATTACAAGCTGAACCTGGAAGTGGTCAACAGCGAGGTCGACCCGACCTTCCGCTTCATGACCGTCGACTGGGACGGCCAGATCCGCATGGACCCATCCTCGCCCTACGCCATGCAGGGCCTCATCGGCCTGCGCGAGCGCTTTGACGTGGCCTTTGCCTGCGACCCGGACCACGACCGCCACGGCATCGTCACCCCGGATGGCCTGCTGCAGCCGAACAACTACCTGGCCGTGGCCATCGACTACCTGTTCCGCCACCGCCCGCAATGGCGCAGCGACGCAGCCGTGGGCAAGACCGTGGTGTCCAGTGGCCTGATCGACCGCGTTACCGAGCGCCTGGGCCGTAAATTGTTCGAAGTGCCGGTGGGCTTCAAGTTCTTCGCCCAGGGCCTGTTCGACGGGTCGTTGGGCTTTGGTGGCGAGGAGAGCGCGGGGGCTTCGTTCCTGCGGCGCGATGGGTCGGTCTGGGCCACTGACAAGGACGGTTTGATCCCGGCCTTGCTGGCCGCCGAGATGACCGCACGCACCGGTCGCAACCCGAGCCAGGCTTATGCCGACCTGACCGCAGCACTGGGCAAGCCGTACGCCACGCGCGTCGAGGCCAAGGCGGATGCCCGGCAGAAGGCGTTGTTGAGCAAGCTGGCACCTGAGCAGGTCAAATCGACTGAGCTTGCTGGTGAGCCAATCGTGCAGATCCTCAGCCATGCGCCGGGTAACGGCCAGGCGATTGGCGGGTTGAAAGTGATGACCGCCAACGGCTGGTTTGCCGCACGGCCGTCGGGCACCGAGGACATCTACAAGATCTACGCCGAAAGCTTTATCGACGAGGCGCACCTGCAGCGCCTGGTGCAGGAAGCGCAGGTGTTGGTGGACGCGGCGATCGCCTGATTGTACTCAAGGGGCTGCCTTGCAGCCCATCGCCGGCAAGCCGGCTCCCACAGGGTCTTCGCAAGGTCTGAGCCTGCGCAGTTACCTGTGGGAGCCGGCTTGCCGGCGATGGGGTGCCGGGCGGCCCCGGTTCATCAAGGGGTTGGCAACGCGAACCCCTCGATCCCCCGCCCCAGCTTCAGGGCCTGCGCATGCAGCACCTGCATCAGGTGCAGCGCCGAGTGCGAAGGTGGCTCGAAGCGCGAATAGACGAAACTGATGTCGAAGTGGATTTCGTCGGCCAGGGGGACCACCGTCAAGCCGCTGTCCTGTGCCACAAATTCGTCGATCAGGGTAATGCCCATGCCTTGCTTGACCAAGGCCACAGCTTCGTTGGCATTGGTGAACGACAACAGCGACTCCAACTGCAGCCCGCGCTGGTGGATGTGTTCGGCCAGCAATTTGCCGAACGGCATGTCGGGCCTGAACAGCAGCAGGGCATGGCCTTGCAGTTGCTCCAGCGCCAGTGACGGATGCCGCGCCAAGGCATGCTCCGGCGGCATCACCACCACCATGCGCCCGCGCATGAACGCGCGTGAATGCAGGTGATCGTGGATCACCGGCAAGGCGGCAATCGACAGGTCGACCTTCTTCGACAGGATCTGGTTCGGCATTTCACCCATCAACGAGGTCTGCCACTCGATGTTCAGCGAGGGTGACTCACGCTTGAGTTGGGCCAGCGCAATCGGGATGACCACGGTCGACAGCGAGGCGCTGCACGAGATGCGCAGGTTACGGTGGCCGCCACTGCCCAGTGACAACGCACATTCATTGACCTCCAGCGCGGCCTGATATACCCGCTCGACTTCGCGGTACAGAATCTGCGCTTCGTGGGTCGGCACCAGGCGGTTGTTGATGCGCTCGAACAAGCGGTATGCCAGCCGCCCCTCGATGTACTGGATCAATTTGCTCACGGCCGGCTGCGACACGTAGAGCATCTTCGCCGCCGCGCTGATCGAGCCCGTCAACATCACCGCACGAAACACTTCCATGTGCCGCAGTTTGAACACCAGGTTGCGGGCTTCCGGGCCGTCATGGTCGAGGGGCATAAGCATTACCTTTGGTTATGGTCTTCGCCATCTGGGTATGAGCGCAGACGCCGGGCACGCAGTATCTTGAAGCCTGCCGAGTCGCCTTCGCGGCGCACAATAACAAGATCTGCAGGCAAGCGCAGCGGCGCTTGACGGGAGTGTTGCGTGAACATCTTCGATGAACCCAAGATCGATTGCCATAACCATTTGTTTGATCCCGCGCGCTTTCCCTACCACCCCGACGCGCCTTACGCCCCGTCCGGGCAGGAGGTCGCCACCCTTGAGCAATTCAACCGGGTGATGGACGCCTATGGCGTGCAGCATGCCTTGCTGGTGGGGCCGAACAGTGGCTACCACACCGACAATAGCTGCCTGCTGAGCGCGCTCGCCACTGGGCAGGGGCGTTTCAAGGGGGTGGCGGTGGTTAGCCCTGACATCACCCTGGATGCGCTGGCTACGTTGCAGGCGCAAGGGGTGGTCGGGGTGGCCTTCAACCCGGCGTTGTACGGTGTGGCGAGCCTGGATGCAGCCGACGGGTTGTTCGGCAAGCTCGCCGAGCTCGACCTGTTTGCGCAGATTCAGGTGTGCGAAGACCAGTTGCTGGCGCTGCGCGGGCTGCTTGAGCGCACGTCGGCGCGCGTGTTGATCGACCATTGCGGCCGCCCGGAGGTGAGCGCCGGTATTCACCAACCGGGTTTCCAGGCCTTGCTGCGGTTGGCCGCGAGCGGCCGGGCCAGCGTCAAGCTGTCCGGCATGCAGAAGTTCGCCTCGGCCGATGCGCTGCAGGCGCAGAGCAGTGCCTACGTTCATGCCCTGCTCGAAGCGTTTGGCCCACAGGCCTGCGTGTGGGGCTCCGATTGGCCGTTCATTCGCCAGCGCTCGCGGGTGGACTACGGGCCGCTGCTGAAACTGGCCGAGCAACTGATGCCAGATGCGCAACTGCGCCGCACCGTCATGTGGGACACGCCGCGACGTCTGTTCGGGTTTGCCTAGCGCACCGCCCTTTGCCATTCCAATAACAAGAGAGCAACCGTCATGAACACTGAACAGAACCTCGGTGTGGGGGCGTTCGACACGCCTGCACGCCTGCAACAACGTACCCGCACCCGCTTCATGATCCTGGCGCTGATCTCCGGCGGCACGATGATCAACTACCTCGACCGCAGCGTGATGGGCATAGCGGCGCCTAGCATCAGTGCCGACCTGGGCCTTAACGCCGCGATGATGGGCGTGATCTTCTCGGCGTTTTCCTGGACCTACGCGGCGGCCCAGATCCCCGGCGGGATCCTCATCGACCGGCTGGGCACCAAGTTCACGTACTGGCTGGCCTTGACGCTGTGGTCGCTGTTCACCGGCCTGCAAGGGTTGGCTCAGGGCTTTCTGTCGCTGTTGGGCATGCGTTTTCTGGTGGGGGTGACCGAAGCGCCGTGCTTCCCCACCAACAGCCGCGTGGTGGCGACCTGGTTCCCACAGAGTGAGCGGGCCAGGGCGACTGGCATCTACACCTTTGCCGAGTACACGGGGCTGGCGTTTCTTACGCCGCTGCTGTTCTGGGTACTGCACGCCTACGGCTGGCGTTTTCTGCTGATGGCGGTCGGGCTGATGGGCATCCTTTATGGCCTGGTCTGGTGGCGCAAGTACCATGAACCGCACCAGTCCACCACGGCGAACAAAGCCGAACTCGACTACATCGCAGCGGGCGGTGGCGTGGTCGACGGTGGCCAGAAAGCCACGGTATTCCGCTGGTCGCAGATCCCGGCTCTGCTCAAGCACCGCAACATGCTGGGCATCTGCCTGGGGCAGTTTGCCTGCAACTCGACCAACGTGTTCTTCCTGACCTGGTTCCCGACCTACCTGGTCACCGAGCGGCACATGCCGTGGCTGAAGGTTGGCTGGGTCGCGGTGCTACCGTTCATCGCCGCCTCGCTGGGCACCCTGGTCGGTGGCTGGTTGTCCGATGCCTTGCTGCGCCGCGGCTACTCCTTGAACGTGGCGCGCAAGCTGCCAGTGATTGCCGGCCTGCTCACCGCGTCGGTGATCGTGCTGGCCAACTATGTCGAGTCCGACGCGCTGGTAATCGCCATTCTCTGCATCGCCTACTTCGCCCAAGGCATGTCGGCGCTGGCTTGGATGATCGTTTCCGACATCGCGCCAAAGGGCTTGCTGGGCTTGAGCGGTGGCCTGTTCAACCTGTTCGCCAACGCGGCGGGCATCGTCACCCCGTTGACCATCGGCATCATCGTTTCGATGACCGGGTCGTTCGTCTGGGCCTTGGCCTTCGTGTCGTCGATCACCGTCCTCGGTGCCCTGTGTTACCTGTTCATGGTGAGCGACCTGCGTCGTCTGCCAGACATCCCTAACCTCGAAAATGGAGCAAAGCAATGAGCCAATACCTGCAAGGGCAGACTGCAATCGTCACCGGCGGCATGCGTGGCATCGGCCTGGGGATTGCACAGCGGCTGCACGCCGCAGGTGCCCACGTGGTGATCTGGGACTTGGCGGTCGATGGCTGGGACACAGCCGAAAACGGCTTTGAGCCGGTGCTGCGCCAGTCTGTCGATGTTTCATCGCTGGCGTCGGTGGAAGCGGCATTTACCGACGTGCTTGCACACGTCGGGCAGGTCGAGATCCTGGTCAACAACGCCGGTATCAATGGCCCAGTGGTACCCGCCTGGGAATACCCGCCAGCGGCCTGGGACAAGGTCATCGCCATTGACCTGAACGGGGTGTTCTATTGCTGCCGCACCGCCATCCCGCACATGCGCGAGCGCGGCTACGGACGCATCGTCAACGTCGCCTCGATGGCGGGCAAGGATGGCGTGCAGTACATCTCGGCGTACTCGGCGGCCAAAGCAGGCGTGATCGCCTTCACCAAGGCCGCAGCCAAGGAGCTGGCGCAGGATGGCGTGCTGCTCAACTGCGTGGCGCCGGCGATGGTCGAAACGCCGCTGATGGCCGAAATGACCCCGGAGCACATCGCAGCGAGCAAGGCCAAGATCCCCATGGGGCGCTTCCTGAAGGTCGAGGAAATCGCCAACATGGTGAGCTGGATCGCCGGGCCAGAGTGCAGTTTCACCACCGGCTTCGTGTTCGACCTCAGTGGCGGGAGGGCGACCTATTGAGGGGTCTGGGCGTCGCTCACCTGACGGCACTGGACTTGGCGCCAGCCGTGCTGGTGCGCGAGGCGAGCCGTGCCGGCTTCAGCGCGGTGGGGCTGCGCCTGCATCCGGTGATGCCGGGTGCGCTGGCCTACCCGGTAACGGCGGGCAGCCTGGCGCTGCGTGAGCTCAAGGCGGTGATGGCGGGTGAGGGCGTACGGGTCGCTGATATCGAGTTCGTGTCATTGACGCCCGAGGTGGTGGTCGCCGATTACGAGCCTTTGCTGGCGGCAGGTGCGGAGCTGGGGGCGGTCAGCCTGACGGTGTCGGGCGATGATGCCGATGTCGCGCGGCTGACCGGGCACTTCGCGGCCTTGTGCGAGCTGGCAGGGGGTTATGGCGTGCGCGTGGACCTTGAATTCATGCGCTGGCGGCCGGTGGCGAACGTGCACCAGGCCTATACCGTGGTGGCAGGGGCGGGGCAGGAAAACAGCAGCGTGCTGGTCGATGCCCTGCACTTGTTTCGTGCTGGCGCAGCGGTAGCGGACCTTGCCGGAATCGACCCGCGTTACTTGCGCGCCGTGCAGTTGTGCGATGCCCCACTGCAGGCACCACCCGACAGCGGCATCATCCAGGAAGCGCGGGAGGGCAGGCAGTTGCCTGGCCACGGGCAACTGCCGTTGGCGCAGTTGCTCGCAGCCTTGCCCCGCGACGTCAGCCTCAGCGTCGAGGTGCCGTCTGCCCATTTGCACGGGGCAGAGCGGCTAAGGGCAGCTGCGCGAGTCACGCAGGCCTGGCTGAGCGGGGTGCCGGCAGGTCAGGCCTGATCCGGCACCACGGCGATGACATCGATTTCCATCAACCACTCGGCCTGGGCCAGGCCCGCCACCACCAGCCCGGTGGAGATCGGGAACACGCCTTTGAGCCATTTGCCGACTTCCTTGTACACCGGCTCGCGGAAGCGCGGGTCGGTGATGTAGGTGGTGGTCTTGACGATGTGCGACAGGTCCGAGCCGGCCTCCTCAAGCAGTTGCTTGACGTTTTTCATCGCCTGTTCGGCTTGTGCCCGAGGGTCGCCCAGGCCTACCAGGCGCCCTTCGAAGTCAGTACCCACCTGGCCGCGTACGTAGATGGTGTTGCCGGCGCGCACCGCCTGGCACAGGTCGTTGTCCAGGGTCTGATTAGGGTAGGTGACCTTGGTGTTGAACATGCGGATACGGGTATGGGTTGGCATCAGTGGGCTCCGAGGGTGCTGACGTTGCTGATCGTGGGTTGTTGTTGCTCATCCGCGGCACGTTGCTCGCTGTCGCGGTAGGCCAGGTAGGTCCGTTGCGTGGCGATGTGCCCGGCGACGTGCTTGGCGTCGTGCCACACGCCCCAGATGAACGACGAGCCGCGGCGTGACAGCCAGGGCAGGCCGAGGAAGTACACACCGGGTTCGCGGGCAACACCGCGTTGGTGTTGTGGCTTGCCGTTGGCGTCGAAGGTGTCGACCTGCAACCAGCTGAAGTCCACGCCGTAGCCGGTGGCCCAGATGATGGTGCTGACGCCGGCCTGGGCCAGGTCGAGTGTGTGCAGCGGGTTGCTCAGGCACTCAGGGTCGGGCAGTTGCTTGCGCGCCTCCGGCTCTTCAGGCAAGTCCAGGCCGTTGCGTTCGATGTAGGCATCGGCGGCGTCGAGCAGGGCCAGGTAGTTTTCGTCGCCACGGCGGATGTTGTCTGCCAGGTTGTCCTGGAAGGTGGCAATGCCATCGGCGAACGATTGGGTCAGGCCGACCAGGGTCATGCCTTGGTGGGCGAGGGCGCGGAAGTCCACGGTGTGGCCGCCGCGTGCGCCGCTGACAGCAATGGTCACGTGCTCGCGGCCAGGCTTGGCGATTTCTGCGTCCCACTCGCCCAGCACACCCAGCCACCAGCAGAAGTCGCGGTTGCGGTAGGCCCGCGGCGGGCGGTCATGCGCACCGACCGACAAGTAGACCTGGCGCCCGGCGCGCATCAGTTCTTCGGCAATCTGCACGCCCGAAGAACCGGCGCCCACCACCAGCACGGCGCCGGCGGGCAGCTGCTCGGGGTTGTAGTAGGCGGCGGAGTGGATCTGGTGCAGGCGCTCGTCCTTTGGCGCAATGGCCGGGATCACCGGGCGCTGGAACGGGCCAGTGGCAGCAACCACGCGGTTGGCGCGGATCACGCCCTCGTTGGTTTCGATGGTGAAGCCTGGGCGATCGCTGTTGCGCACCACCTTCTTCACCTCGATGCCGGTGCGCACCGGCAGGTTGTACTTGCGCACGTACTGTTCGAAGTAGTCGGCAACCTGGTCCTTGCCAGCGAAGGCATCGGCGTCGAGGTTGAATTCCAGCCCAGGGAAGCGGTCGTGCCAGACCGGGCCGTTGGCGACCAGCGAGTCCCAGCGGCCCGTACGCCAGGCTTCGGCGATGCGCTTGCGCTCCAGCACCAGGTGCGGCACGCCGAGCTTGTTCAGGTGTTCGCTCATGGCCACGCCGGCTTGGCCGGCGCCGACGACGAGGGTGTCGATTTCGAGGTTGTTCAAAGTCATGTCCGAGCCCTTTATCAGGCGGTTTTTGTCAGGTCGGTTTGGAGGACCGCCGTTGCCTGGGGCCAGACTAGGGACGCTGCGCAAATGGCGAAAATAGTATTTAGCTAGGGCTTGCCGATAAAACGGCGAAGGCCTTGATTCATAGGGCTTGCAGGGGGGGCTTGAGGCAGATTTTCATGCCGTTCGGGGTGGTGCGGGCGGCCTTAGTTTTTTCCTCTTCAAGCCCTCGGAAAAAGGTGGTTTCGCGCGCTGGAGGATTCCACCCAGAATGCCCTGCATCGGACAGAACAACAGGAACCATCACATGACTTTCTCCATCATCGGTCGTTGCCAGGAAACCGGCCAAGTCGGTATCGCCATCAGCTCGTCGAGCATCGCGGTCGGGGCGCGTTGCCCCTGGGTGCGCGCAGGTGTGGGGGCGGTCGCAACGCAGAACATCACCTTGCCGGCATTGGGGCCGCAGTTGCTCGATGTGCTGGAGCAGGGCCAGTTGCCGCCGGCAGCTGCACTAGACAGGGTGCTGAACGCCAATGGCTGGAGCGAATACCGCCAGGTCACCGTGATCGACAGCCAGGGCCAGGTCGCGTTGTTCACCGGCAAGCAGGCGCTTGGGGTGCACAATGCCGTGGCCGGCGAGCAGTGCGCTGCTGCGGGTAACTTGCTGGCGTCCAAGCAGGTGATCGAGGCCATGGTGCACGCGTTTGAACAGGCCGGCGGGTACCTGGCCGATCGCCTGTTGGCGGCCATGCAGGCGGCGATGGCGGCCGGGGGTGAGGCAGGGCCGGTGCATTCCGCAGCGCTGAAGATTGCCGGCGAGCTGACCTGGCCGCTGGTGGACCTGCGCGTCGACTGGGCCGATAAAGACCCGATTGGCCAGCTCGATGGCCTGTGGCAAGCCTATCGCCCGCAGATGCAAGACTACGTGACCCGCGCCCTCGACCCGACCGCCGCGCCAAGCTACGGAGTGCCGGGCAATGAATGAGCGCACCAGCCGCGCGTTGCTTGCCCGGCTGATCGGTTTTGCCACGGTCAGCCGCGATTCCAACCTCGCGCTGATCGGTTTCATCCGTGACTACCTGGCGGACCTCGGCGTGGAATGCGAGTTGTTCCATAACGCCGAGGGCACCAAGGCCAACCTGTTTGCCACCCTCGGCCCGCAGGACGTTGGCGGTGTAGTGCTTTCGGGGCACACCGATGTGGTGCCGGTTGACGGCCAGGCCTGGACGGTCGAGCCGTTTGCCTTGAGTGAGCGGGAGGGGCGCCTGTATGGGCGGGGTACTGCGGACATGAAGGGCTTCATCGCCTCTGTCCTGGCAGCGGTCCCCGCGTTTCTCGCGCAGCCTTTGCGTATTCCGCTGCACCTGGCGTTCTCCTATGACGAAGAAGTGGGTTGCCTGGGGGTACGCTCGATGCTTGCGGCGCTTGCGCAGCGCCCACACAAGCCGCGGTTGTGCCTGATCGGCGAGCCGACCGAGCTCAAGCCAGTGCTGGGGCACAAGGGTAAGCTGGCAATGCGTTGCCAGGTGCACGGTGCTGCCTGCCACTCGGCTTATGCGCCTTATGGGGTGAACGCCATCGAGTACGCCGCGCGATTGATCGGCAAGCTGGGCGAGATCGGTGATGGTTTGGCGCAGCCTGAGCACCATGACACGCGTTTCGATCCGCCGTTTTCCACGGTACAGACCGGCGTGATCAAAGGTGGCAGGGCGTTGAACATCGTGCCCGAGGAATGCGAATTCGACTTCGAGGTGCGGGCATTGCCGGGGTTCGATGCTCAGGGAGTGGCTGACCAGTTGCAGGGCTACGCCGAGGCTGAGTTGCTGCCGCGCATGCGCGCCGTCAATCAGGGCGCCGATATTCGCCTTGAGGCGCTGAGTGCTTACCCGGGGCTGGCCACGCCGGCTGACAGCGAAGCAGCACGTTTGGTCGCCTTGCTCAGTGGTTCAGCGGCGTTCGGCACGGTCGCGTTTGGTACTGAAGGCGGCTTGTTCGACCAGGCCGGGATCCCGACGGTGGTCTGCGGGCCCGGGAGCATGGAGCAGGGGCACAAACCGGACGAGTTTGTCAGTGTCGAGCAGTTGCAGGGGTGCGATGAGATGCTGCTGCGGCTGGTGGATTACCTGCGCGAAGGTTGAGTCTTTTTTACCGGTTATGCATTCCTGGTAGGAGCAGCCTTGTGCTGCGAAGAGGCCCGTGACAGCAGAGAAAATTCACTGTGCTGTCACGGGCCTCTTCGCAGCACAAGGCTGCTCACAGGATGCGGGCAATGCCGTAATGAATCAGAACGTCGCCTTGACCTGGAGGCCCACTACCAGCGCATTGTCGATATGCTTGCCGGAGAACGCACCCGGCTCGATGATGTACTGCACATCCGGGCGCAGGTTCAGCCATGGCGTGGCCTGGTAGCCGTAGCTCAGTTCAATCAACTGCTCGGCGCTGTCGATGTTCGGGAACTGTTGCCCTGCGTTGAACGCAGCGTCTTCCAGCACATCGCGGCTGCGCGGGTTCGGCACGGCACGGCCATAGCCCAGCGACAGGGTATCGCGCGGGCGGCCTTCGAACGGCTTGTACAGCACAACGCCGGTGCCATACCACTTGGTGAACGGCGAAGCGGCCTCGCTCGATGCCGAGTATTGGCCAAAGGCGTGCAGGCTGCGGCCTGGCGAGCTTGGATCACTCCACACGGCCTGGTCGACCAGCAGGTAATGGCCGCCGCGGCCGGACACTTCCTTGTCGCTGCCGATGCGTTTCACATCAGAGCTGTCGTAGTAGTAGCCCAGCTTGTACTCACCTGGCAGTTCGCCTTGCAGTTTGTACACCAGCTCAACCGGTACCACGGTACCTGTGGTGTGCTTGGGCCCCAGGTGCCAGGCACGGCTGGAATTGCCGTTGCTCTCGGGGTCGACGTTGAAGGCCGCGACACGCAGCTGCCAGGACGGCGACAGGTCGTATTTCACCCGCACGCCCAGGTGGGCGTTGGGGTAGTTGGTCCAGCCGCTGCCGCCCGACATGTTCAGTGGGTGGCCACAGAAGCCGGCGTTCATGAAGTTGCACAGGATGCCACTGTCCAAGCCGCCGAGGTCGTTGCCCATGGCCATGTAGCCGAGCTTGACGTTCAAGGCCGGGGTGAACAGGGTGCGCTCGTAGCTCAGTTCAGTCAGGCGGGTGTACAGGCCACCGTAGTTTTCCTGGATCGGCAAGCGGTTGCCCACCAGGTCTTCCGAGGCGCTGTTGCCGCGACGGTCGTTGATGGTCAACTGCACCTTGCCGCCGTTTTCCAGGCCGTACAGTTTCGACAGGTCGAACTGCACGCCCAGCTTGAGGTTCTGCGAGTAGCGGGCCGAACGGTGCAGGCCACCGTGGGCGTTGTAGGCGGTTTCACCGCTGTAGTCGCCGGTGAACTTGACGCCGTCTTCTTCCAGCTGATGGCGCAGGCCGCCCCAGTCACCGGTCAGGGTGTTGCGGGTCATCAGGTCGCCGTCGGCGAGGGCGGTGGTGCTGGCCAGGGCCAATAGCAGGGCAGTGGGTGTGTAGCGCATTGCGAGGTTCTTTCCTGGGGAATCTTGGCGTTGTTGAGGGCCTCTTCGCGGGCAAGCCCGCTCCCACAGGCATTGCAGCGTCTCGGGCTGCAAGCGGACCCTGTGGGAGCGGGCTTGCCCGCGAAAGGAGCGACTCGATTTACGGCAGGGCGTAAGAAATCACATAGTCGCCACGGTCAGTCGACTGACGCGCGCCACCGGCGGTGATAACCACATACTGCTTGCCGGTTTTCGGCGAAACGTAGGTCATCGGGCCGCCCTGGCTGCCAACCGGCAGACGGGCCTTCCAGATTTCATTACCGTTGCTGCTGTCGTAGGCGCGCAGGTAGAAGTCCTGGGTGCCGGCGATGAACACCAGGCCGCCTTGGGTGGACAGTGTGCCGCCCAGGGTTGGCAAGCCAATCTTGATCGGCAGGTGCATGCGGATACCCAGCGGGCCGGTGTCCTCGACGGTGCCGACCGGGACCTGCCAGGCGATTTGGCGGGTCTTCATGTCAACCGCGGTCAGGGTGCCGAACGGCGGAGCCTGGCAAGGGATACCGGCGACCGACAGGAAGCGGTTCTTGTTCACTGCATACGGCGTGCCTTTGAGCGGTACGGCGCCCATGCCAGTGTTCAACGCTTCGCCACCGGAGGCCGCGTTGCCTTTGTTCTGCGAAGGGATCATCTGGATCCACAGGCCCAGACGCATGTCGTTGACGAAGATGAAGCCATGCACCGGGTCGGTGGAAATGCTGCCCCAGTTCATGCCGCCCAGCGAGCCTGGGAAACTCAGCGACAGGTCGGTGCCCGGCGCGGTGTACAGGCCGTCGTAGCGCATTTTCTTGAAGTCGATGCGGCACAGCAGCTGGTCATATGGGGTAGCGCCCCACATGTCCGACTCGGTCAGGGTCTGCGCGCCGATCTGCGGCATGCCCACCGATTTTGGTTGGGTCGGGGAGTACGGCTCGTTCGGGATGTTGCTCGGTTTGACCGGAACTTCGTCGACCTGGGTCAGCGGCTTGCCGGTTGCACGGTCAAGCACGTAAATCTGCCCGGCCTTGGTGCCGATCACCACCGCAGGCACGGTCTTGCCGTCATCCTTGGTGAAGTCGATCAGGCTTGGCTGCATTGGCAGGTCGAAGTCCCAGAGGTCGTTGTGAACGGTCTGGTACACCCACTTCTGGTTGCCGGTGGTGGCGTCCAGTGCCAGGACCGAAGCACCGTAGGTGTGGTCCAGCTTGTTGCGCTCTACGCCATAGATGTCGGTGGACGACGAACCCATCGGCAGGAACACGGTGTTCATTGCCGGGTCGTAGGACATCGGGGCCCAGCTGTTCGGGGTGCTGCGCACGTAGGTGCTGCCGTCGGCCGGGGCGCTGCGGTCTTCCGGGTTGCCTGGGTCGAAGGCCCAGCGCATGGCCCCGGTGATGACGTCGAAGCCACGGATGACGCCGCCTGGCATGTCGGTCTGAACGTTATCGGCAACGCGACCGCCAACCACCACGGTGGTGCCGGCCATCAGTGGTGCGGACGACAGTTGGTAGAAGGAATCCGGCACATCGCCCAGGCCAGCCATGAGGTTGACCTGGCCGTTGTTGCCGAAGCCTTGGCAGAACTCACCGGTGTCGGCGTCGACGGCGATCAGGCGGCCGTCGATGGTGTTGGTCAGCAGGCGGCGCTGGCAGTTGGCACCGGCCGGGACAGTGGCCATGGCGATGGGCGAACTGTTCGGCTGGGTTGGTTGGGCCAACGGCGCGGTGGCGTCGAAGTAGGCCATGCCGCGGCAACGCTGCCAGACCTTGGACTGGGCGTTGATCTCGTTTTTCCACAGCTCTTTGCCGGTGTCGGCATCGAGGGCGATCAGGTTGTTGTGCGGGGTGCAGATGAACACCTTGTTGCCAACCTGCAGTGGGGTGAGTTGGTCCTCGGCACCGTTGCCGTCGCTGATGGCGACGTCACCGGTGTGGTAGGTCCAGGCCACCTTGAGCTTGTTGACGTTATCGCGGTTGATCTGGTCCAGCGCGGCGAAGCGGCTGCCACCTTCGGTGTTGCCGTAGTGGGCCCAGTCTTTCTGCTCTTTGCCGGCTTCGACCGGGGTCATGCCAGGGCCTTTGCCGGTCGGGGCGACGCTTGGGTGAGCAACGAACATGTTGCCTGCGGCAATGACCAGTGCCACCGCCATCACACCTGCGATGCCATACGCGCCACGGCCAGCGGTGCCGCCGTTGGCACGTACCAGCAGGGGGTAGACCAGCGCCACGACCATGCCGATTGCGCCGAACATGAACACGCGCGAGAACAGCGGCCAGAACACCAGGCCGGTGTCGATCACGGCCCAGATTGCGGTACCGATCAGGAACAGGGCATACAGCCAGGCACCGGCGACCTTGCGGCGGGCGATGAGGATACCGGCGATGGCCATGGCCAGGCCGCCGATCAGGAAGTACCAGGAGCCGCCTAGGCCGGCCAGCTTGATACCGCCGGCGGCCAGGAGCAGGCCGAGCAGGGCGACGATAACGCCCAGGCCGACCAGAATGAGGGTTGTGGCGCCAGAGGCGCGCGGTGTTTCTTTCATGCCAGGGATCTCAGCAGGTGGAATGGGCGCAGTTTAAGCCCTTAGCAAGCTAATTAACAAGTTAGTACAAAGTTTTGTGAGGCTGATTGTCGCAGGGTTGAACTTGCCAAGGTGTTGGCAAAAGTCTAGATCAGGCAGCGAAAAATGCAGTAAACAAAGCGTTCATGGCAGATATGGAATCAGTACTCATACTTTGGTCGAGTCGTCGAAAAGCAACGTCTGCAGGGGCCACGCTGCGCCAGCAGGCCCCGATTGGACCGTTCAACACCTATTCCGGCCAAGGGCTGGCGCTGCTGTAGAACACGGCCAGCCATACTGTCGCGATGCCCGGCGCGGTCCATTCCACGCGGTGGCGATAATGCGCCGGTATATCGAGGCAGTCGCCGGGCTGCAGCAGCCGCGTATGGTTTTCATGCTCGAAGCGTAGGCCCGCGGCACCGCTCAGCAGCACGATCCACTCACCTTCGGCCTGGTCGTACCAGTACCCTGGCGGGCTGGATTGGCCGCTGGAAACAATGCGCTCGATGCGCACACCGGGGCGGCTGAGCAGTTCGTCGACGCGCTCGGCAGCGGTCGGGTCGCAGGGCGGCAGGGTGTTCAGCATGTTGAAGGGGGCCATCTGAAATCTCGTCAAAGGGAGGTGCTTCCACTATGGACGTGATTGCGGGGGCGCGCGCTTCTTGACCATCCCAGCGGTTTGTAGGACTGTTCCGAGCTTTAAAAGACGGAAGACACATGGACAAGCTGCTGGCCATGAAGATGTTCGCGGCGACGGTCGATGCCCAGGGGTTTTCCGCGGCCGCGCGCACGCTTGGCGTGGCGACCTCGTCGGTGACCCGCCTGGTCGATGCACTGGAGGCCGAGTTGGGGGCCACCTTGTTAAACCGCTCGACGCGCCAGGTCAGCCTGACCGAGGCGGGCGCCCGTTACTACGCGCGGGCCCGGGGCATTTTCGAAGCGCTGGATGAAGCCGATGCCAGTGTCGCTGACAGGGGCGAAGAACCGGTCGGTGTACTGCGGCTGTGCCTGCCGGTGGAGTTCGGCCGGCGGGTGATTGCGCCGCACCTGGGGCCCTTTCTGGCCAAACACCCGGCACTTGAGCTGGACATCGACCTGAGCGACCGCCTGGACGACTTGCTCGATGGCCGTTACGACCTGTCGATCCGGCTGGGCGACCCTGCGCCCAATGACGAACTGGTGTGCCGCCCACTGGGCCGGTTCGAGCGTTGGCTGGTGGCCAGCCCGGGCTACCTGGCCGGGCGCGCAGCACTGGAGCACCCGCAGCAATTGCTGGAGCACGCCTGCCTGCGTTTTCGCTATGGGCAGAAGGCGCGCCCCTGGTGCATGACGCGGGGCCAGGAGGTGTTGGAACTGGACGTGAGCGGGCCGTTGCGCAGCGCCAACGCCGACCTGTTGCGCGAAACCGCGTTGGCCGGCAGCGGCATTGCCCTGCTGGCCGACTGGCTGGTGCGTGAGGACGTGGCCGATGGCACGCTGCAGCGCGTGTTCGGCGACTGGCAGGTCAGCCCCGGCACTGCCAATGACCGGATCAACGCGCTGTACTTGCCCAACCATCGCGGGTCGCGCCGCGTGAACGCCTTCATCACCTTTTGCGAAGGCCTGTTGGCGCACTGAGCCGCCAGCGTTGCGCAGGGTGCAAAGCCCTGTTGCGCGCTGGCCGGATTCTCGCCTGCGGCACGTCTGGGTAAGGTGTGTGGCATATTCCGTCCCTTCTCGAGGAACATCGCATGAACCCCTCCCTAGCCGCAGAGCAGCCGTCGGCCACTGGCCTGAGCCGGGCCTTGGTGACCCTGCTGGCGTTCTGCTGCGGCGCCATCGTTGCCAATATCTACTATGCCCAGCCCATCGTTGGGCTGATCGCCCCCGACCTGGGCCTGTCCACTGAACGGGCCAGCCTGATCGTTTCCCTGACCCAGCTGGGCTATGCCCTGGGCCTGCTGTTACTGGTACCGCTGGCCGACCTGCTGGAAAACCGCCGCCTGATGATCGCTACCGCAGTGCTGGCCTGCGTCAGCCTGTTGTTGGCTGGCACCAGCAGCAGTGGCCAAGGGCAGCTGTTTCTGGGCTATGCGCTGTTGATCGGGTTCAGTTCGGTCGCGGTGCAGATGCTGATCCCCCTGGCCGCGCACCTGGCCCCTGAACAACAGCGTGGCCGGGTGGTCGGCAACATCATGGGGGGGCTGCTGTTGGGCATTCTGCTGGCGCGGCCGGTGTCGAGCCTGGTAGCCGATCACTTCGGCTGGCGCACCGTGTTCATCGGCGCGGCGGGCGTGATGCTGGCAATCATCCTGTTGTTGGCGTTGACCCTGCCACGCCGAGTGCCGGAGCACAACGCCAGCTATGCCGGGCTGATGCTGTCGCTGGTCGCGTTGCTGCGCCGTTATCCAGTGCTGCGTCAACGGTCGCTGTACCAGGCGTTGATGTTCGCTGCGTTCAGCTTGTACTGGACGGCTGTACCTCTGGCGTTGGCGGGGGCGCATGGCCTGTCGCAGAGCCAGATCGCGCTGTTCGCCCTGGTAGGGGCGGTAGGGGCCGTGGCCGCGCCCATCGCCGGCCGCCTGGCCGATGCCGGGCATGCCCGTGCAGGCTCCCTGGTGGCCTTGGTACTGGCGCCTGTGGCGCTACTGGTCGGGCTGACGGCACCGGGCTTCAGCGTGATCGGCCTTGGGCTGACCGGTGTGTTGCTGGACTTCGCGGTGCAGATGAACATGGTGATTGGCCAGCGCGAAGTCTATGCGCTGGACCCTGCAAGCCGCGGGCGCCTGAACGCGGTGTACATGACCAGTATCTTCCTGGGAGGGGCGCTGGGTTCGTCGGTGGCCAGTGCCGTATTTGCCCAGTATGGGTGGCAGGGGGTTGCGCTGGTGGGTGCCGGGCTGCCGGGTTTGGCGCTGTTGGTGTTCCTCCTGCAAGGGCGCCGCGGCTGAGCTGAATCAGCGCCCCAGTGGCAACGCCACGCCGATCACTGCGAACAAGCTGCCACAGCAGCGGTTGAACCCTTTGCCACCCTTGGCCAACCAGGGCCGGATGCGAAACGCCAAACGCGCGAGCCCGTATTCGACCAGGAACTCCACGCTGGCAAAGGTCGCCGCCATCACCACGAACTGCATCAACAGCCCCCGCTGCGGGTCGAGGAACTGCGGCAGAAACGCACCGTAGAACAGCAACACCTTGGGGTTGGCCATGGCCGACAGCAGGCCCTGACGAAACAGGCCCGCATTGCCCAGGCTGCGGGCCCGCTGCGTCACTTCAAGGTGCAGCGCCGGGCTGCGCCACAGCTGGATACCCAGCCAGACCAGGTAAGCGCCGCCCACCCATTTAAGTATGCCAAGCACTGCTGCAGAGGTTTGCAGCAGGGCACTGAGGCCGAACATCGCCAGGGCGATCAAGGCACTGAAGCCAACTACCCCGCCAACGATGGTGAACAGCGTACGGCGTGCGCCATACAGCGCGCCGTGGGTCAACGCGAGCAAGCTGTTGGGGCCTGGAGTCAGCGACAGGCCGATGCTGGCCAGCAGGTAGATAAGCCAGGTGTCGAGTGCCATGGGGGAGTGCCTGATAGGATTGGAGAACGCCAGTCTAGGGCACAACGCGTTTTTTCAAAGGTATGATCTAGACATTCGATGGTCTGATCTGGACGCGCTCCCATGCCCCCTGATATCCGCCTGCTGATCCTGCCCCTGCCGGCGTTTGCCCTGCTGCCGTTCGGTGCATTTCTCGACAAGCTGCGTTTCAGCGCCGATGACGAAGACTACAGCCAGCAGCGCTATTGCAGCTGGACCCTGGCAGGCTTGACCCTCGACCCGGTGCCCGCGAGCAGTGGTGCGGTGGTGCAGGTGGAAGCCATTGCCGAACAGCTCGACATGGCCCATTACGACTACCTGGTGCTGTTCGGCGGCCGCAACGCCATGGCCACCGCTGAACTGGCACCGCGCTACAAGGCGTTGCTGAAGCGGGCTGCCAAGGCGGGTGTGAAGCTGGTGGCCGTCGACAACGCCGCCTTCCTCTTGGCCGCTTGCGGCCTGTTGGATGGGCATGACGTAGTGGTCCATTGGCGGCATGAAGCCGAGTTTCGAGCGACGTTCCCTCATCTGAAGGTACTGCGCGACCAGCTCTATCACATTCAAGGTGGGCGCATTACCTGCGCGGGAGGGACCGCGGCAATCGACCTGGCGGTAGAACTGCTGTCGCGTGCCTGTGGCCGGGCTCGGGCGCTGAAGGGCTTGGCCGACATGTTGGTGGACGAGACGCGCGACAGCCGCCATGCCTTGCGTTCGTTGGAGCCGGGGGGAGGGCACGGCCGAGCGGTGCAGCGTGCCCTGGCGTTGATGCGGCATCACCTGGGTTCACCGTTGTCGATCGAGCAACTGGCGGCAGAGCTTTGCATCAGCCGGCGTCAGCTGGATCGTCAATTCCAGGCCAGCCACGGGATGAGCGCCAAGGCCTGGTGGCTGGAGATGCGCTTGCAGCAAGCGCGTTGGCGGTTGCTCAATTCCAGCCACGGCCTGGCGCAGATTGCCGATGAAGTGGGGTTGGGGGATGCCAGCCACCTGGGTAAATGCGTGCGGCGGCGCTTTGGTTGTACGGCACTGCAACTGCGCGAGGGTGCCGCTGTTGCCTGAGCGGCCGCATCGCCCGCCCAGGCTGTTCTGGCTTTTACTGCGGTGTGCCAAACATCCCCGTCCAGTAGATCCCTGCATCACTCTTCGGGTCGACAGCATAGGCCGCCCCTAGCTCGCGAAAATCCGGGTTCATCAGGGTCGCGCAATGCCCAGGGCTGGCCAGCCAGCCGTCGACCACCTTATGCGCGGTGTCGCGGCCTGCAGCGATGTTCTCGCCGATCTGCTGATACAAGTAACCGGCCAGCTCGGCCCGATCGCCAGGGGTGCGGCCGTCGCGGTCGATATGGTCGAAAAAGTTCTGGTTGGCCATGGCCCGCGTATGGTTGGCGGCAACGCCGGCCAATACGGTGCTCCAGCTCAGCGCGGGCGCGGCGGCAAACGGCTGGCCGCCGCATTGGCGTGGCAGCTTGCGCGCCGCGTTGATTTCTTGCAGCACCTTCTGTCCTTCAGCCTGCCAATCCCCCAGGCGGCTGCTGAGCAGGGGGCGGGCAAGGACGATGCGCCAGTCGCGGCCTTCTTGGCTGACACCGATGTCGACGAACTGCGGGTCGAGCACCACCTGGCAGAAGCTTTCCTCGATGGCATGCATGGCCGCGCGCGCATCGCGCGGGCCCGAGAGGCTGATGGCCTGCACGTTGACCATCGGGTAGGCCGCGCGGGACATGGCCTGTTGCAAGTCGCGGGTGCCCTCGGGCGACAGCGCCAGGCGGGTGTCGCTGTTGAGTGGCGGCAGCTCCAGCGACGCCTCGCCACCACAGGGCTGGGCCTTGCTGCGGTAGACGTTGATCGATTCGATCAGTTGCGCCTCCTCGCCGGTGACGGCCAAGGCCCCGGTCGAGACGACCAGGCCCAGCGACAAGGCGGCAACAGATGACAGGACGCGCATGTGAATCTCCCTATGACTGGCAGCGTCGGGGTAAGCGCTGCTCATCCTACACAAGCACAGGGTTTTTGGCCCAGTCCCGTGCAAAGCAATACAAACGACGGCAATCGTTGCAGGCGGCATAAGAGGAAGTAGACCACTGGGCGCGCAAAAAGTGCGATCACTTGTTAATTATTCGTAACTTCAGCTGGAAACAATTCGCAATCGCGATTAATTTATGCCCTCCACCCCACGTTGCCAGGAAGGCTTCCATCCGATACCCAGGAGCCTTTCATGGCACGACCCCGTCATTATCAATCGACCTTTCTCGCTGTCTGCTGTTCCGTTGCGGTTACTGCACAGGCGGCTGATGGCGTGATCCAGCTGGATGCCACTGCTATCGACGCCGAGTCTGCCAAGGTCAAGGGCGAACTCCCGCAAGCCTTTGCCGGTGGGCAGGTCGCGCGGGGCGGGCAGATGGGCGTGCTGGGCAATCAGGACATGATGGACGTGCCGTTCACCATGACCAGCTACACCGCGCAATTGATCGAGGACCAGCAGGCCGAGGATATCGGCGATGTGCTGCTCAACGACCCGTCCGTGCGCCAGTCGTTTGGCTTCGGCAACCAGTCGCAGGTTTTCGTCATCCGCGGGTTGCCACTCAGCGGTGATGATGTGGCGTTCAATGGCCTGTATGGCGTGTTGCCCAGGCAGATGATCTCAACCGATGCGGTAGAGCGGGTCGAGGTATTCAAGGGGCCTAACGCCTTCCTTAACGGCGCCAGCCCGACCGGAACCGGCCTGGGTGGTAACGTCAACCTGCAGCCCAAGCGTGCCGGTGATGTACCCACGCGTCGCTACACCCAAGACATCAGCAGCGACGGCCGCGTTGGCGAACACCTGGACATCGGCCAGCGTTTCGGTGAGGACAACCGCTTTGGCGTGCGCCTGAACCTGTCGCAACGTGAAGGCGAAACCGCAGTCGACGACCAGGATCAACGCAGCAAGCTGTTCATTGCCGGCCTTGACTACCGGGGCGACAACTTCCGCCTGTCTACCGACTTCGGCTACCAGAAGCAGCGCGTCAACCACCTGCGTAACTCGGTGCGCCTGGGGGCCGGCCTCACCGATATCCCACGCGCGCCAGATGCCGACCACAACTATGGCCAGGACTGGGCCTGGACTGAAACCGAAGACACGTTCGGCATGGCCCGGGGCGACTACGACTTCAACGACAATTGGAGCGGCTACCTGGCCGGTGGCGTCAAGCACACCCATGAGAACGGCTTCTACGGCACGCCGATCCTGACCAACGCCGCCACGGGCGACGCCACCATCGCCGGTTCGAAAATCCCCCACAATGAAGACAACACCACCTTCATGGGAGGCATCAACGGCCGCGTGCAGACCGGCCCGGTCAGCCATCAGCTGAACATCGGTGCGGCCAGCATCTGGACCCAGCAAGAAAATGCGTTCGTCTTCTACAACGCGCAGGCCACCAACCTCTATCACACTGATCCGTTGCCCAAGCCCACCACCCCAACCTTTACCGGTGGCAAGTTGGATGACCCTGGGGTGACCGGCAAGACGCGCAACCGCAGCATTGCCGTGTCCGATACGCTGGGCCTGTTCGACGATAGCCTGCTGGTCACGGTAGGGGTGAGGCGCCAGCAATTGCGGGTCGAAGGGTATGCCTATGACGGCGAGGGCGCGGACCTTGGGCGCAACGCGTTCTACGACGAGTCGGTGACCACGCCTGTCTACGGCATCGTCTACAAGCTCAACCCGTCGATCTCGCTGTATGCCAACCGCATCGAGGGCCTGGCGCAGGGCGCGACGGCGTCGGGGCAGGTCATCAACGCCGGGGAAGTGTTCCCACCCGCCAAGACCAAACAGATGGAGGCAGGGGTCAAGCTCGACTACCAGACCTTCGGTGCCAACCTGGCGCTGTTCCGTATCGAGCGGCCCACCGATGGCTTTGTTCAGGGCAATGTATTCGTCCAGGACGGCGAGCAGGTAAACAAGGGTATCGAGCTGAGCGTGTTCGGCGAGCCGCTGCAGGGGCTGCGCCTGATGGCCGGCGGCACCCGTATGGACACAGAACTGAAAAACACCCAGAACGGTACCAATGATGGCAACCATGCGGTCGGTGTTCCGACCTTCCAGCTCAACGCCAGCGTCGACTGGGACGTGCCTGGCCTGCAAGGCGTAGCACTTAATGCCCGCATGCTGCGCACCGGTGGCCAGTACGCCAACCCGGCCAACACGCTCACCCTGCCAACCTGGAACCGCTTCGATGTAGGCGCACGTTACCGGTTCAAGGTGCAGCAGAAAGAGGTCACCTTGCGGGTGAACGTGGAGAACCTCACCGACAAGAACTATTGGGCCTCGGCCAACGGCGGCTACCTGACCCAAGGCGACCCGCGCCTGGTCAAGTTCTCCGGCTCGATAGACTTCTGACGCTCACTGTAGGAGCAGCCTTGTGCTGCGAAGAGGCCGGTGAAAGCACAGTGAATCTTCGCTGCTTTCACCGGCCTCTTCGCAGCACAAGGCTGCTCCTACACCCACACACCCACACACCCACACACCCACACACCCACACACCCACACACCCACACACCCACACACCCAAACACCCACACACCCACACACCCACACACCCACACACCCACACACCCACACACCCAAACACCCACACACGTCAGCGGGCCAGCGCCTGGTTAGGCTTGTAGAACAGAAAATGCGTGGTCTCGGCGGTCTTGCGGTAGGCCTTGGCCCAATCCGGGTGCACATTGCGGTCGTGGAAGTACAGCGCACCGTCGGTAGGGTCCTTGAGCTGCTGGTTGAGCGCCTTGCGCGCGATTTCTTTGGCGATGTCGTAACGCTGCGCTTCCTCGACCTGGTCCGAGCGCCCGTCACACCACCAGGAAAACTGGCAGGCCTTGGTTTCCACGCCTTGTTTGACGACGCCACAAATGGTGTCCGGGAAGCCATCATGCCCCAGGCGGTTGAGCACGACACTGGCCACCGCCGTCATGTCCTTTTCGTTGGCCCCCTTGGCTTCCCAATAGATGGTGCGGGCCAGGCAGGTAATGCTGTCGTCCAGCGGCGATTGGCCTGCCGGGTCGACTGCTTTCACTTCGCCTGGGGTGATGGTTTCGGCCTTTTTCGGCGGCGGGGCGTCCTCGACCACTTTTTCTTCAAGGACTTCGGCCTTGTCCTCGGCGACCGCGGCCTTGGCCGTGTCTGCAGCGTGCAATGGGCCTGCAAGCAGGGCCGAGGTCAAGCCGATTACCATCCACGAGAGGCGCATGGCCGAGCTTCCGATCGCTGAGTTGATTCAGAGTCTAGCCAAGCGTAAGCATTAGCACCAAAGGAAGGGTTGCGGCGGCTACCACGGTCTGCAGAGCGATGATGGTGGCCATCAGCGGTGCGTTGCCGCCCATCTGCCGGGCCATCACATAGGACGAGGACGCCGTAGGCAAGGCCTGGAACAGCACGGCCACGACTGCCGCCTGCCCACCCAGGCCTAGCACACGGCACAGGCCCCAGGTAGTCAGTGGCATGACCAGGAACTTGAACGCCGAGGCGGCCATCAACGGGCGCACCTGGCGGCCGACGCTGGCACCGCCCAAGGCTGCGCCCACGCACAGCAGGCCCAAGGGCAGGGCGGCCTGGCCAAGCGCCTTGACCGTCGGTTCAAGCCCTGCCGGCAAGCCCAGCCCTGTGACCCGCAGCAGCAGGCCACCCGCGCAGCCAACGATCAGCGGGTTGGCGAAGATCGCCCGCAGTACCGTGGCCGGTGAGCTGTGGCGTGCGCTGAAACGGGCGAACACCAGTACGCACAGCAGGTTGACCAAGGGCACGATGGCGGCGTTGGCAACGGCCGCCAAGGCAATGCCAGCACTGCCATAGATGCCCGCCGCCAGGGTTGCGCCGATGTAGTTGTTGAAGCGAATGCCACCCTGGAACACCGAGGTGAAATCGGCACCGTCATGGTTCACCGCGCCTTGATACAGCACCAGCAGCAAGGCGCCGAGCAGGGTCGACAGCATCAGCACTGCGACCATGCCCAGTATCGGTACCCCGTCGAGGTTGGCGGTGGCCAGGCCATGCAGGAACAGCGACGGCAGCAGCACGTAATAGCTCAGGCGTTCGGCACCGGGCCAGAAGGTTTCGGCCAGAAAGCCGCGCACACGCAGAAAGGTGCCCAGGGCGATCAGCAGGATGATGGGTAGCAGTGTGGTCAGCAGTAAGTGGAGCATGGTCGGCGTTCCGTCGTCGGGTACCGCTACAGACTACGGGGGCGCTTTGGTTTGTAAAAACGTTGTTTTCTTCAGTGACCGTTGAGAATAACTGCACGGTTGCTGCGATTTAGGCGTCCAGGGCCGTCTTTAGCACCGCACTCAAGTGGCGCCGCTGGCTTTTCTCATGCTCCAGCAGCACCACCCGGCGCGTCAGTTGCGGCTCGCCAAACGGCAGGCAGGTCGCCGGCGGCAAGCGCTGCAGGTCCGCGTCGGCCATGGGGATGATGGCCACGCCCAGGCCCATCACCGCCATGCTGGCCAGGGCTTCCTGGCTGTCCAGCTCCATTTGTTCGCTGACTTGCAGGTGCTGGCGGCGCAGCTCTTGTTCGATTTGCCGTCCGGCCCAGGCGCGTTTGTCGAAGCGCAGAAACGGTTGGCTGGCCAGCAGCTCGGGCACGCTCTGGCCAGCCAGGTCGGGGCTGGCAATGGCCCAGAAGCGGTCAGCGAACAGGGGCGTGAAGACCAGGCTCTGCGGGTAAGGGCTGACCGGCTCGGTGGTGATCGCTGCATCGAGTTCGCCGTCTTCGACGCGCCGGGCCAATTCCGCCGACATGCCCGACGCGACACTGATGTGCAACTGCGGGTGGTGGGTCTTGATCCACAGCAGGGCTTTGGGCAAGCGCCGGGCCAGCACCGTGTGGATCGCCCCCAGGCGCAAGCGGCCACGCAGGCTCGGGCCACTGGCCAAGGCATCGGCCAGCTCGTCATAGGCGCCGAGGATGCTCTCGGCGCGCGCGACCGCCAACTGCCCGGCTTCGGTCAGCACGACTTGCCGTCGGCTGCGGTCGAACAGGGTGACCTGCAGTTCGTCTTCGAGGGTCTTGATGTGCAGGCTCACGGCCGAAGGGGTGAGGCTGAGCAGGTCGGCGGCACGGGCGAAGGTGCCGTGGCGGGCGATGGTCACCAGGGTGCGCAGGGCTTTGAGGGACACGCGAAGGGGCTCCAGGGCTGAGCGGGCAGGCGTGCATTGTCAGTGCGGGGCCGGTCGCCGGCAAGCCGGCATCTGCGTACTTCAACGCCCCGTGCGCCCATACGCCTGGCTGATGCGGTCAATCACCATGGCCAGCGCCACGATCGCCAACCCCGCCTCGACGCCCTGGCCGACGTTAAGGGTCTGGATCCCTGCCAGCACATCCTCACCCAGCCCGCGGGCGCCAATCATCGAAGCCACCACCACCATCGACAACGCCATCATCACCGACTGGTTGAGCCCGGCCATGATACTGGGCAGGGCCAGTGGCAGGGCGATGCGACGTAGCCGCTGCCAGCGGCTGGCACCCAGGCCGTGCGCAGCCTGCAACAAGGACGGGTCGATCTGCCGCAAGCCCAGTTCGGTCAGCCGCACCAGTGGCGGCAAGGCGTAGATCAGGGTGGCGAACACCGCCGGCACCTTGCCCAGGCCAAACAGCATCAGCACCGGGATCAGGTAGACGAAGGCCGGGAGTGTCTGCATCACATCCAGCACCGGCAGCAGTAGCCGTCGAGCCAGCGGGCGGGACGCCAGCAGAATGCCCAGCGGCACGCCGACCATCACGCACAAGCCCGTGCTGATCAGGACCAAGGCCAAGGTTTGCAACAGCTTGTCCCACAGCCCGAGCACGCCGATCAAGGCCAGCAGGGCCACCATCATCAGGCTGCGCAACAGGCTGCGGCTGGCATGCCAGGCGAGCAGCCCGACCACCAGCAACAGCGCCCACCAAGGCAACAGGCGCAGCAGGTTTTCCAGGCCCACCAGCAGTTGCAGCAGTTGATCCGAGAGGCTGCGCAAGTGGTCGCCGTAGTTCAACACCAGCCAGTCGACCAGTTGGTTGACGCGGCCCGCGAAGGAAAATTGCAGGGCTTCGGGAAAGCCGCCGCTCATAGGCTGCCCTCGACCTTGGCTGCGACCTGCGCAGGCAACCAGGCTTTCCACACATCGCGGTTATCGCGCAAAAAGGCGAGGGCAGCCTGGTTGGGCTGGATACGCTTTTCGCTCATCTCGGCCAGGGCGCTGTTGAGCCGATCGATCGGCAGGTCGACTTTTTCGAACACCGCCACCAGGTCCGGGTAGCCTTCTTTGAACGCCTTGGAAACGCCAATCGACAATTTGGCTGGCAGTGACTGGCTACCTTGCGGGTTGGGGTTGCTGGCATCTGTCAGGGTGGCCCAGGCCTTTTCATTGAAGGGCGGCTCTTGCAAGCGGATCAGCTTGTAGCGCCCCATGAGCGGGGTCGGGTTCCAGTAATAGAACAGTACTGGCTGGCCGCGACGGATGGACGAGCTGATTTCGGCATCCAGCGCTGCGCCAGAGCCACTGCGGAAGTTGTTGTACAGCGCATCCAGCCCATAGGCCTTGAGTTTCTGGCTGTTGACCGTCTCGGACGTCCAGCCACTGGGGCTGTTGAGGAAGCGCCCTTTGTCCGGCATTTCAGGGTCGCTGAACACCTTGGGGTAACGCTTGAGGTCGTCGACACTGTGCAGGTCCGGTGCCAAGGGCTTGAGGTTGCGCGACGGGTCGCCCTGGATCACGTAGGCTGGCACCCACCAGCCTTCTTCAGCGTGCTTGACCGTGTCGCCAAGGGCAAACACCTGCCCAGCCTGCTCGGCCTTGATCCACGCGGGGCTGCGCCCGGCCCATTCCTCGGCGATCACCTGCAGGTCGTTGCGGGCCAAGGCCACTTCCATGCTCACGGTGCTGCCGGGCAGTGTGTCGGTGGGGTAGCCGTAACCACGCTCGACGATCAGGCGCAGGATCTCGGTGGTCAGTGCACCGCTTTCCCAACCAATTGCGCCAAAGTGAATCGGCGCGTTGCGTTCCGCTGAGGCGGCGCTGTCGGTGCTGGCCAAGCCAAAAGCCAGCAGCAGGCCGGCCAGCAGCGTTGGAATTCTTTTCATCGGGGCCTCCTCGGTAGCCGCTGAGTCAGTGCCGGCAAGTGTAGACGACCCCTTTGCCTGCTTTGCCTGGCGGGAGGCAGGGAAGGCGCTCTCTCTGTGCCCCGTGGCGCGCGGTTGCAAGAGTGTGCGTTGCCATTTCGGCAGCACACTTGGCCCACGGCGCGAGGCATTCCTGATGACCCTTGATTTGAGTTTCGTCTATTACCGCAACTTCTGTTTCGATGGAAAATTTCACGTTCGGTGCATGGGTGCAGACCTGCACAAGGTCAGCCGTATTCGCTACGAGCTGGAGCGGGCCGGGCCTGAGGGTGCGGTGTCGTTCAGAGGGGTTTCGGTACAGTCCGATGTACACACTGGCCGCTTGGGGGACCATGGATGCCCGGCCACGTTGATCGCCGAAGAAGCGTCAGGTGTCTATAGCATCCGGCCAAGAGTCGTCCTGTTGGATGAACATGCCCGGGCCATGAACCGGCCTACCGGCGCTGCCGGGATCATTGACTTGCCGCCCTTGGTGCTCGAGATCAAGGCCGAGGAGTTGAACCGACGCGTGCTCGAAAAAATACCGCTGCCGTCCGCGGGCGGGCGGGGCAAGCGTGAGGTGGGCCAGAGCAGCCGCGAATACGAACCTCGTGAGCAGTTCGCGCAAGGCCTTGCGGCGGTGGCGCCAGGTGCCGCGTACCCCACGCTGGTTATCGCGTTCGAAGCGGGTGGCTACCAACGGCTGATTGATGATCTGCAGCCCGATTCAGGCTCGGTACTGGTTCGTTATTGGCCGAATCTGAATACCGTGGTTACCCCCCGGCCTGTTCTGGATGAGCAGGAGCAGCATGACGATCGGCTTCAGGCATTACGCACGTTCTGCTATCTGGAGCAGCCGCCGAGCATGCTCAACGACACTTACCTTGCACTGCTCAAGACCCTGGCCGCGCTGGAGTACGTACAGTCCATGCACTTTCTGCAAGCCAGCGCCCAGCCAAACCTGATTTTGCTTGGCGCGGCGGCGGCGGTAGCCACGCTGTTGACCGGCGCCGCCGTGGTGGCGGGCAATCGAGCCCACGAAAATGCCCAGCCCACGCCCGACTTCGAACCTCGCCAGCATTACCTCGATGCACCAGGCCCAAGATGGAAAGGGCTGAACGTGCGCAAGGCCTGGGCCGGGGGGGTAACTGGGCGAGGCGCGCGGATCCATTTCAGTGACGGCGGGTTGTTTGCGGAACACGAGGACCTGCGGGGCAACCCTGACCTGAAGATCGTATCGCTAGCGCCCAACGACGATCCCAAGCACGGGACTGCCTCTGTGGGGATCATCCTGGCAACGCGCAATGGGTTTGGGGCAACGGGGGTCAGTCACGACAGCGAATTGTACCTGTACCACAACCGCTCGAAGGATATTCACGGTAACAATCAGGTGCTCAAAGACCTGCTGCGCAACGTGGAACCCGGGGATATTGTCGCCATCAATCGTCAATCCGCCAACCCCGCAGTATTGAGCACCCTGCTGCCGTCCGTGCACGACAAGGCCTGGTGGACAGTGATGCAGCAACTGACCCAGCGCGGCGCTGTGGTGGTCAACGCGGCGGCCAATGGCAGCAGCAAGACCCTGGCGCAACAAGGGACTCAAGCCAACCAGGGCGTCGACCTTGCCAATTGGCCCTACTTCGACGACTACGGCGACGCCGGAGTCATCTTGATTGGCGCGTGCCAATCGTACAGCGGCAAGCCCCACACGTACTCCAACTACCGCTACCGCCATCGCATGCTCAACGCCTGGGGCGACAGTGTGGTGACCCTGTCCAGAGGCGACTTGCAGGACCTGCCGGGTGAAAACAGGGACTACTCCGAGAACTACGCCGGCACCTCCAGTGCAACCCCCATGGTGACAGGCGCCCTGAGCCTGATCCAGTCGTATGCCATGGAGCACCATCACGTCTACCTGAATGCCGACCAGATGCACCTGCTGGTCATGGCGTCCGGGTATGAAGACGCCACCGAGTCGGGTACCGATGTACTGCCGATGGGGGCCAGGCCCAACGTGCACGGTGCGTTGGTCATGCTCGATCGCATACTCGGCAACGGCCGCTTCGAACCTTGAGGTGAGGCCGGCAAGCGCCGGCCTCTAACGCATCAGACGCGGAATTGATCCATCAGCGCCTGTTGTTGATTGGCCAGGCTGTTGAGCGACTGGCTGACCCGAGCCGACTCGTTGGCTTGCCCTGACAGCGATTCAGTGACATCGCGAATGGTTGCGACATTGCTGTTGATCTCTTCGGCCACCGCGCTTTGTTCTTCGGCGGCCGAAGCGATCTGCAGGTTCATGTCGGTGATCACCGTCACTGCCTGGCCGATGCGCTGCAGTGCAGTAACGGCCTGGCCGACCTGCTCCACGCCACCCTGGGCCTGGCGATGGCTGTTGTCCATGGCACCGACCACTTCGCGGGTACCGGCCTGCAAGGCCTCGATCACCTGGCGGGTTTCTTCCACCGACTCCTGGGTGCGCCGGGCGAGGTTGCGCACTTCATCGGCGACCACGGCAAAGCCACGGCCGGCCTCACCGGCGCGGGCGGCTTCGATTGCAGCGTTGAGTGCCAACAGGTTGGTCTGCTCTGCAATCGAGCGGATCACTTCCAGCACCGAGCCGATTTTTTCGCTGTTCTGCGCCAGGCCCTCGACTTCGGCCATGGCGTTGTTCATGTCGGCGGCCAAGGCATCGATGCTGTGGGTGGTGCGGTCGATCACGGCCAGGCCCTCGCGGGTGGCCTGGTCGGCCTCGCGCGCTGCCTGCGCAGCCTGGGCAGCGCTGCGGGCAACGTCCTGGGCGGTGGCGCTCATTTCGTGCGAGGCGGTCGCCACCTGGTCAACCTGGCGGTACTGCTGCTCCATGCCAGCGCTGGTCTCGCTGGCGATCGCCGAGGACTGGTCAGCCGTGCCACGGGCGGCCTGCACCGAACGTTTGACCTCGGCAATGGTGGGCTGCAGCTTGTCGAGGAAGCGGTTGAACCAACCGGCCAACTCGCCCAGTTCGTCCTGCTTCTGGTAGGTCAGGCGGCGGGTCAGGTCACCTTCGCCACTGGCGATGTCCTTGAGCATCGCTGCCACGCCCAGAATCGGCCGGGTCACACCACGCGCCATCAGCCACACCAGCAGCAGGCCTGCGATTGCAGCGGCCAGGCCCAGGCCCAGCTCCAGCAAGGTGCCACTGGTGTTCAGTGCATCGAGTTCCTGTTTCAACGTTTCGGCGGGCCCGGTCAGGGCGTTTTCCGGCACGTCCAGAAGCACGCCCCAGGGCTGGGCGCCGGGGATCGGCTCGAAAGCCGCCAACACCTTGAGGCGTTGCTGGTCGTGCAGGATGCTCAGCTTGCCCTCGGCCAGCTTGCGCACCAGTTCGGCGCCCTTGGCCGTGTCGACCTGGTCGAAGCGCTGGGCCAGCTTGCCGGCATCGGCGCTGTAACCGGCCAACAGGCCCACCGGGCTGAGAATGCCCACGGTGGTGCGGCCTTCGTACAGGCTGCGGCTGGCATTCTGGGTCAAGGCCTGCAGGCTGTTGAGGTTGATGTCGATCGACAGGGTGGCGATCACCTTGCCGTTGACGGCCAGGGGGAAGACGATGCTGGTCATCAGCACCCGCTGGCCATCGATGTCATAGAAGTAGGGCTCCACCACGCAGACCTTGCCGCTGCTGCGCGGGCACACCCACCACGTGTTGGCGGGCTGGCCGCTGGGGCCGACCTCGGTGTTGGCCATGTCATGTTCAGGCAGGGCCATGGCGGTCAGCTGGCCGGCACGTGGTTGCGACCAGTACAGCGCGAAACGCCCGGTTTCGTTGCTGCCCAGCTCTGGCTTGGCAGTGAACAAGTTGTCCTTGTGGTCCAGGGCGTTGGGCTCGAACACCAGCGACATGCCGAGCAGGTCGGGGTTGGCCTGCAATGCGGCGCGCACTTGGCGGGTCATGTCCTCGCGCAGGTCGTAGGCGTCGAGGAAGCGCTTTTCAGCCTGCTCGCGCAGGAACAGCACCTGGCGGGCAAAGCCGGCGCCGTACTGATAGGCGTCCATGAATTGACGGCGAATGTTCAAGGCTTGCACTTCACCTTGCGACTCGATGCGCCCCTGGGCCGCATCGGTGAGCATCTGCATGCTGCTCGCCTTGACCAGGTCCGAGCTGTGGTCCATGCGGTACAGCGAAAGGCCGACGAGCAGGGTGACGATGCCGGCCAGGCACAGACCGGCGAGCAGGGTGATCTTCCACTGGATGGAAAGTTGTCGCAAAGGCATGGGGCGAATCCCTTGTAATAGTTCTGGCTGTCGACTGTGTCGGCCATCGCGCTTTTTTCTTTATTCAAACGTTCAATTTAAATTAAGGCGGGGCTGAGTAATGCGCCGCAACATGGCGCTTTTGACATCTGCCGCCCACTGCTTCAGAGTGCGCGCTTTTTTTCTGTCCTTATGAGGTAAGCCAACCATGAATGCAGTGATCGCCGCGGTCGGCATCATGCTGATACTCAGCCTGTCGCGGGTACACGTGGTCATCGCCCTGATCATTGGTGCCTTGGTCGGCGGCCTGGTCGGCGGCTTGGGCATCGAGGGCACGCTGAAGGCCTTCAATGGCGGGCTGGGTGGCGGCGCCACCGTGGCATTGTCGTATGCGCTGCTGGGCGCCTTTGCCGTGGCCATCGCCAAGTCAGGGCTGGCGCACGCCCTGGCCGATCGGGCCTTGGCCATGATCGACCGCCAGGGCCATGCCAATGGCGGCAAGGTGAAGTGGATGATGATCGGCCTGATGCTGGTGGTGGCGGTGTCGTCGCAAAACATCCTGCCCATCCACATCGCCTTCATCCCGCTGCTGGTGCCGCCGCTGCTGTATGTGTTGACGCGTCTGCGCATCGACCGTCGACTGATAGCTTGCGTGATCACCTTTGGCCTGATCACCCCGTACATGTTTCTGCCGGTGGGCTTTGGCAACATCTTCCTCAACGAGATCCTGCTGGCCAACGTCGCCCGCGCCGGGGTCGATGTGAGCGGCGTCAATGTCACCCATGCCATGGCCATTCCGGCGGCGGGCATGCTCGCCGGCCTGTTGCTGGCGGTGTTCTTCAGCTACCGCAAGAAGCGCGACTACGACCTGGCGCGTATCGAGCAGGTCGAGCAGGTCAGCGTGCAATATAACCCGTTGACCCTGATGGTCGCTGGCCTGGCGATCGCGGCGGCGTTTATCGTGCAGCTGTTGCTGGACTCGATGATCATTGGCGCCATGGTCGGGTTCCTGATCTTCTCGCTGTCGGGCATCGTGCGCTGGAAAGACACTGACGACCTGTTCACCGAAGGCATGAAGATGATGGCCATGATCGGCTTCATCATGATTGCCGCGTCGGGTTTTGCCGACGTGATGAAGGCCACCGGCGAGGTCAAGAGCCTGGTAGAGACATCGGCGCAGTGGATCGACCACAGCAAGGGCGTCGGCGCCTTGCTCATGCTGCTGGTGGGGTTGCTGGTGACCATGGGCATCGGCTCGTCGTTCTCCACCGTGCCGATTCTGGCGGCGATCTTCGTGCCGCTGTGCGTGCAACTGGGCTTCGACCCCGTGGCCACGGTGTGCATCGTGGGTACCGCCGGGGCATTGGGGGATGCAGGTTCGCCCGCGTCGGACTCGACCTTGGGCCCGACCTCGGGCTTGAACGTGGACGGCCAGCACCACCACATCTGGGACACGGTGGTGCCGACCTTCATCCACTACAACCTGCCGCTGCTGGCGTTTGGCTGGTTGGCGGCGATGACGCTGTAAGGCGGGGGAGGGCGTCAGCCCTTGTCGGGCGGCGGCGAGATCCTGTTGAGGACTGTGCTGCCGTCCTTGCTGCGGGTCAGGTAGACCGGCAGCACCTTGGGCAGGTTGTTGACCAGGCGCCCGACTTCGCGGGTGTTATAGATGCCGCTGATGCGGATCCGCCCGGTGCTGGCATCGGCCAGCAGCAGCGGGGCGTCGAGGTAGCGGTTGATCACCGGCAACGCCTGTTCCAGGCTCAGGTTATCGAGCACCAGCTTGCCATTGCGCCAAGCCAGGGCATTGCCGTAATCGTCGCTTTGCGCCAGTTGCGGCTCGAAATCGCCCTTGTGATAGCTGGCCTGCATCCCAGGGCCTAGGCGGTAGCCACCGGCACTGCCGTCGCTGGACACCAGCACCGAACCCTCCACCAAGGTGACCTTGACCTGGTCCTGGTACTTCCAGACGTTGAACTGGGTGCCGGTTACCCGGGTCTGGCCGCGGCCAGCGTGGACGATGAAGGGGTGCGCACTGTCGTGCTGGACCTTGAAGAACGCCTCGCCGCGCTTGAGGGTAACCTGGCGCTGGTCCTTGAAGTTGAGGTATGTCAGCTCGGTATTGAGGTTGAGCTGCACCGTGCTGCCGTCGCTCAGCTCTACTGTCTGCATCCGGTCGCTGGCTTCGAAGTGCTGGTAATGGTTGGGCAGCCAACCTTGTTCCCAGCCCATCCAGCCTGCCAACGGCAGTACCGCCAGGGCGATGGCAGCAGCCGAGGCCAGCGGGCGCCAGTTGCGAACGCGTGCGGCCTGGCGTGACGGCGGGTTGAAATCGACCACGGTCGCGTTGCGTGGCAGCAGGTCGGCGGTCTGCCAGATTTCCAGCATCGCCTGGTATTCCTCGGCGTGCCGTGGGTCAGCCGCCAGCCAGCGGGCGAACGCCTCGCGCTCTGCCGCCGTGCAATCATCGGCGTGCAGGCGCATGCACCAATGCGCGGCGGCGTCGGTAATGGCATCGTCTGGGCTGGGATTGAGGCGGTCGTGATTCATTGCGGCTCCGGGTTTTGCGCATTCTACCCTTGCTAGAGGGTTCCCGAGAACCGAGGTAATGGCGAATGACTATCAGTTGTGCCGGTTTTTCGTCGGATTTGCAATGGAATTTCAGCGTTTGAGAACCCTTCGCGGGCAGTGCCGGGGGGCGCTTTACGCCCCCACGCTGATCAGAACTGTTCCGCAGTCAACCCGTACAGGCTCGCGCTGCCGGCCTGGATACTGGCTTCCAGCCCCAGGCTGCGTGGCAACACGCGCTGGAAGAAGAACGCTGCACACGCCAGTTTCGCCTCATGGAAGGCCGGGTCTTGTTCGCGCTTGGCCTGCGCCACGGCGGCCATGCGCGCCCACATGTAGGCGTAGGCGGTGAGGCCGAACAGGTGCAAATACTCCACGGCCACGCTGCTGACCAGGTTGGCGTCCTGGCTTGCGCGTGCCCGCAGCCAGGCGCTGGTGGCTTCCAGACGCGCAACACTGGCTTGCAGGGCTTCGCGGTACAGTGGCGCGGCAACGCTGAAGGCGCGCACCTCGGCGGTGAAACTGGCCAGCGCCTGGCCACCGTCTGCCAGCACCTTGCGCCCGAGCAGGTCGAGGGCCTGGATGCCGTTGGTGCCCTCATAGATCTGTGCGATACGCACGTCGCGCACGCGTTGTTCCTGGCCCCATTCGCGGATGTAGCCATGGCCGCCATACACCTGCTGGCCGAGCACGCAGCTTTCCAGGCCATTGTCAGTGAAAAACGCCTTGGCCACGGGCGTCAGCAGTGCCACCAGACGCTGGGCATGTTCGCGTTCTCCGGCGTCTTCGGCGTAGCGGGCCAGGTCCAGCTGTTGCCCCACGTAGGCCGCAAAGGCCCGGCCACCCTCGGTAAGCGTGCGCATGGTCAGCAGCATGCGCCGCACATCGCCATGCTGGATGATCGGGTCGGCCACCTTGTCCTTCGCCTGCGGGCCCGTGGCGGCACGGCTTTGCAGGCGTTCGTTGGCGTAGCGTGCGGCGCTCTGGTACGACGCTTCGGCGCAGCCGATACCCTGGATGCCAATGGACAGCCGCTCGTAGTTCATCATGGTGAACATGGCCGCCAGGCCCTTGTTCGCATCGCCGACCAGGTGGCCGATGGCGCCATCGAAGTTCATCACGCAGGTGGCCGAGGCCTTGATGCCCATCTTGTGCTCGATCGACCCGCACTGCACGGCGTTGCGTTCGCCCAGGCTGCCATCGGCATTGACGTGGTACTTGGGCACCAGGAATAGCGAGATGCCTTTAGCCCCCGCCGGTGCGTCCGGCAACTTGGCCAACACCAGGTGGACGATGTTTTCGGTCAGGTCCTGCTCGCCGCCGGTGATGAAAATCTTGCTGCCACTGATGCGGTATCTGCCATCGGCCTTGGGTTCTGCGCGGGTGCGGATCAACCCCAGGTCAGTGCCGGCGTGGGGTTCGGTCAGGCACATGGTGCCGGCCCAACGGCCTTCATAGAGCGGCGGCAGGTAGCTGGCCTTGAGTGTTTCGCTAGCGTGGGCATCGATTGCCAGGCAACTGCCGGCACTCAAGGCCGAATACAGGCTGAAACTGCAGTCGGCGGCGTAGAGCATTTCTTCGAACAGTACGCCCAGCATCTTCGGCATGCCCATGCCGCCATGCTCAGGGTTGCCGCCCAGGCCAACCCAGCCACCTTCCCGGTAGGTGCGCCAGGCGTCGCGAAAGCCATCTGGGGTGGTGACCTGGCCGGCTTCGAAGTGCACACCCTGCTCGTCACCGTTGCGGCTGAGCGGGGCGATCAGCTGGCTGGTGACCTTGGCCGCTTCTTCGAGGATGGCATCGGCGGTGTCGGCGTCGATGCGCTCGGCCAGGGCGGGCAGGCGTGCCCACAGGGCAGGGCCCTGCAACACATCGTGGAGGATGAAGCGCATGTCGCGCAGTGGGGCGGTGTAGTGGGGCATCGTCGGCTCGAAGAAGTGAGTTATAGGTTGTCTGGCGGGCCTCTTCGCGGGTAAACCCGCCACCGGTTTAATGCAGTTCCCAAGAACGGCGCTGTTCTTGTGGGAGCGGGTTTACCCGCGAAGAGGCAGTTACAGCCTTAAAGGGCTTTGGCGCGGTCGCGCAGGACGTACTTCTGGATCTTGCCGGTGGAGGTCTTGGGCAGCTCGCCAAAAATCACGGTCTTCGGCACTTTGAACCCGGCCAGGTGCTCACGGCACCAGTTGGTGATGTCGGCTTCGCGGGTGTCTTCCCGGCCAGGCTTGAGTGCCACGAAGGCGCAGGGCGTCTCGCCCCATTTGTCGTCGGGGCGCGCCACCACGGCGGCTTCCAGCACCGCTGGGTGTTTGTAGAGGGCGTCTTCGACTTCGATGGTGGAGATGTTTTCGCCACCGGAAATGATGATGTCCTTAAGCCGGTCCTTGATCTCGACATAGCCATCGGCATGCCAGACTGCCAGGTCGCCAGTGTGGAACCAGCCGCCGCGGAAGGCTTCGGCCGTGGCCTCAGGGTTTTTCAGGTAACCCTTCATCACCGTGTTGCCGCGCATGAAGATCTCGCCCAGGGTGTTGCCGTCGCGCGGCACCGGGGCGAGGGTTTGCGGGTCGGCGACCATGAGGCCGTCGAGCGTCGGGTAGCGCACGCCCTGGCGGGACTTGATGCGCGCGCGCGCTTCCAGCGGCAGCGCGTCCCATTCCTCGTGCCAGGCGCAGACCGTCACCGGGCCGTATACCTCGGTCAGGCCGTAGGTGTGGGTCACCTGGATGCCCATTTCTTCCACCGCGCCAATCACCTTGGCGGGTGGCGCGGCGCCTGCGACCATGGCCTGCACCGGGTGCTCGATGGCAGCTTTGGCGGCCTCAGGCATGTTGACCAGGGCGTTGAGCACGATGGGCGCGCCGCACAGATGGGTGACCCGGTGTTCGCGGATCAGGGTGAGGATCTTTTGCGGGTCGACCCGGCGCAGGAACACGTGGGTCCCGGCCAAGGCGGTGATGGTCCAGGGGTAGCACCAGCCGTTGCAGTGGAACATGGGCAGGGTCCACAGGTACACCGGGCGGTGGCCCATGGCCCAAGTCATCTGGTTGCCCAGCGCGTTGAGGTAGGCACCGCGATGGTGGTAGACCACGCCCTTGGGGTTGCCGGTGGTGCCGGAGGTGTAGTTGAGCGAAATGGCCTGCCATTCGTCATCGGGCCATTCCCAGGCAAATTCCGGGTCGCCCTCGGCCAGCAGGGCTTCGTAGTCAAGCGCGCTGACCGCGCGGCCTTCGCCGTACTCCGGGTCATCGACGTCGACCACCAGGGGCGGGTGTTCGAGCAAGGCCAGGGCGGCTTCGATGACCGTGTGGAACTCGCGATCGGTGATCAGCACCTTGGCCTCGCCGTGCTGCAGCATGAAGGCGATGGCTTCGGCGTCCAGGCGAACGTTGAGGGTGTTGAGCACCGCACCGGTCATGGGCACGCCGAAGTGCGCTTCGAGCATGGCCGGGGTGTTTGGCAGCATCACCGCGACCGTGTCCCCACGGCCGATGCCGCGCCCCACCAGGGCACTGGCCAGGCGCCGGCAGCGTTGGTAGGTTTCCTGCCAGTTGCGGCGGATGGCGCCATGGATGACAGCCGGGTAGTTACCGTACACCGCAGCGGTGCGTTCGATGAAGCTCAATGGGGTGAGGGCGACATGGTTGACGGCAGCGGGCATCAGGCCCTGGGCATAGATCGACATGCGGTAATCCTGTAGGGGAGGCAAGCGCAGCCTGTGCGCGTGACCCCCGGTGGCTGATTGTTAGCTCTGTTCAGGGTGTGGAAAAGCGTACGGTTGGCCGCTTTCTCCTGTCGCAGTTTTACGCGAGTCGCTATGGTAGATGGAATATCGACTATAGCAATATAGTAAAACTACTATAACAACGAGTTGCACGCCGTGGACAAGACCCTGTCTCCCTTGCTCGCCAAAGACCCACAGCCCAGCCTGTTGCTGGCCGCCGATGCCAGGCCGCTGGCTACCAACCCGGCCTTGCAGGCCTTATTGCAGGAAGGCCCGCCGCTGGCGGCCTGGCTACCGGCCAACTGCGCCGCGCTGGTGCGGGCCTGCCTGCGGCAGCACCGGGCAATTGCCGACGTGGAAGTACAGGTTGGCGAGCGCATCGTGCTGTGGACCTTTATCCCTGACGACCAGGGCCAGCAGGTACTTGGCCGCTGCCGTGACGCCAGCACCGAACGCCAGGGTGCACGCGAAGCCAGCCGCGCCCGGCGCTTGTACCGTTTGATCATCGAGAACACCACGGACCTGATCTCCCGGCACAGCCCTGACGGGCGCTTCCTCGACGCCTCGCCGGCGGCCTTCCGCCTGTTGGGCCGATGGCCCGAGCAACTGCGGGGCATGGCCGTGCGGACCTTGCTGCACCCGCGTGAACGCCGCCAGGTGCTGGCCCAGGCTGCTGCTGCCCTGGACCAGGACGGCTACCACACCATGACCTGCCGGGTGCGCCAGGCGGCGGGCGGCTACCGCTGGTTCGAGATCGCCAGCCGCGCCATCCGCGAGACCTACACCGGGGCAGTGGTGGAAATCGTCAGTGTCTCCCGGGATATCACCCTGCGCATCGAGGCCCAAGAAAGCCTGGCCCACAGCGCGCGGCTGGCCACTTTGGGCGAGCTGGCCTCGGGCATCGCCCACGAGATCAATCAGCCGTTGGCGGCGGTGGTCAACTATGCCAACGCCAGCCAGCGTTACCTGCAAGGCCTGGAGCGCGACCCGCAGGCGCGTGAGCGGGTCGGGCAGGGGCTGCAGCGCATCACCGAGCAGGCTACCCACGCCGCGCAGGTGATCCGCCGGCTACGTGTGTTCCTGCGTAAAGGGCCCCGCCGGCTGCAAGCGCTCGACATGCTCGATGTGGCCAATGAAGCCATGCGCCTGTGTTCCTGGGAGGCGGCGCGTGACCAGGTCAGCATCGAACTGCGCATGAGCGCGCAATTGCCGGCGGTGTATGCCGACCGGGTGTTGCTGGAGCAGGTGCTGCTGAACCTGCTGCGCAATGCCATCGATGCCAATCGCGAACAGCAGGGCGAACGGCCCTCACGTATCCTGCTGGGCGCCGTGCGCGAAGGCGACGGCGTGTTGGTCGAGGTGACGGACCAAGGGCCGGGCGTGGCGGCCGAGCGCCTGGATGAAATCTTTACCCCGTTCACCACCAGCAAGGCTGATGGCCTGGGGCTGGGCCTGAGCATGAGCCGCAGCCTCATCGAAGGCTTTGGTGGCAGCTTATGGGCACGTGCGGGGGCGAACGGTGGGTTGGTGTTGTGCTGCCGCTTGGCAGTGAGCAGGGAATAACGGGAGGTCAGGGTGCAAGCGAAGGTGTATGTGGTCGACGACGACCAGGGCATGCGTGATTCCACGGTCTGGCTGCTGCAGTCGGTGGGGCTCGAGGCCCTGTCGTTTGCCGGTGGGCAGGCGTTTCTGGATGCGTGCATCGATGACGGGCCGGCCTGTGTGCTGTTGGATGTGCGCATGCCTGGGCTGGGCGGGCTGGCGGTGCAGCAGTTGATGAAGGAACGGGGCCTGGACCTCCCGGTGATCTTTGTCAGTGGCCATGCCGACGTGCCGATCGTGGTTAGGGCGTTCAAGGCCGGTGCCTGCGATTTCATCGAGAAACCCTACAGCGACCAGTTGCTGCTCGACAGTGTGCAGGCGGCATTGGAGCGGGCAGGGCGCGCGCGTCAGGGCGACCAGGCATTGGCCCAGGTTCAGGCGCGGGTCGATGGCCTGACGCCACGGGAGCGCGATGTGTTCGTGCCGTTGGCCCAGGGCTTGAACAACCGCGAGATCGCCGAGCGCCTCGGGGTTAGCGTGAAGACCGTTGACCTGTACCGGGGGCGGGTGATGAAACGGCTGCAAGCAGGAAGCCTGGCGGAACTGGTAGGCATGGCGATCGCTTGCGGCGCTGTGCCAGCGTTGGGTTTGGCACCTGAGCGGTGACCTAACAGAAATTTGATCTGGCAGGGACTTGTGGGAGCAACTGTCTTGTGGTGCTTGTGCCGGCCTCATCGCTGGCAAGCCAGCTCCCACAGGTTCCGCGCTGGCCTTGAGCACTGCACGGTCCCTGTGGGAGCCGGCTTGCCGGCGATCACCGACGAAGCCGGTGCCAGGCACCGCGGCGCCTGTATCGCTGGCAAGCCAGCTCCCATAAGGGTTGTGCCTTGTTCAAGAAAAGCGCGGCCAAATCATGAAATTTTGCATAGCACCCTAATCAAAGCTTTGACATTCACTGCCTAGGCAGTAATATTTTTAAACAATTACCCAGGCAGACTCCATGGCGCATTTCTCTCCAGAAAACTTCCAGACCTGTGCCATCGGCATGCTGCTGGGCCGCGCGGCGATCCTCAAGGACCGCATTCTCGACTGGCACCTCGAATCAGAGGGCGTCACCGCCGCGCAGTTCAAGGTGTTGATCATCGTCACCCAGTACCAGGTGGACACCCCGGCCGAGCTGTGCCGCTACCTGGGCCTGGACAGCGGTTCGATGACCCGCATGCTCGACCGCCTCGAGCAGAAGGGCCTGATCCTGCGCAACCGCTGCGCCGACGACCGACGCCAGGTGCGCCTGGCCTTGACCGCCGATGGCCAGCGCCTGGCGGACCGGCTGCCAGAAATCGGAGCGGCAGCGATGAACGAATTGTGCGGCGCACTGCAACCCGAAGAGCTCAAGACGCTCGAGCGCTTGTTGGCCAAGGTGCTGCTCAGCGCTGGCGACCCTTTGACGATCCGCCGCTTTGGCGATCGTTGACCCCTGTTACGCATTATCCAAGGTATTGTCATGGCCACTTCCACAGACACCCCAACCCCTGCCGACGCGCCCGCGCCGACGCGCAAACGCAAGGCCTGGCTGCTTGGCCTGCTTCTGCTGCTGATCCTCGGCGGTGTCGGCGCCTGGGCCTGGTATTCCCTGGTCGGGCGCTGGCACGAAAGCACCGATGACGCCTACGTCAATGGCAACGTGGTGGAGATCACCCCGCTGGTGACCGGCACCGTCACCAGCATTGGTGCCGATGACGGCGACCTGGTTCACGCCGGCCAAGTGCTGCTGCAGTTCGACCCGTCCGACAGCGAGGTGGCGCTGCAGTCCGCCGAAGCCAAGCTGGCGCGCACGGTGCGCCAGGTGCGCGGCCTGTACAGTAACGTCGATGGGCTCAAGGCCCAGTTGCAGACGCGCCAGGCCGAATTGCAAAAGGCCCAGGACAACTACAACCGGCGCAAGGTGCTGGCCGACAGCGGTGCGATTGCGGCAGAAGAAATCTCCCACGCCCGTGACGACCTGAGTGTGGCCCAGAGCGCCCTGGCCAGTGCTCGTCAGCAGCTCAACACCAGCACCGCGCTGGTCGACGACACCGTGGTCTCTTCGCACCCTGAAGTGATGGCAGCCGCTGCCGACCTGCGCCAGGCTTACCTCGACAACGCCCGCACCACCTTGGTGGCGCCGGTGACCGGGTATGTCGCCAAGCGCACCGTGCAACTGGGCCAGCGCCTGCAGCCGGGCACCGCGACGATGGCGGTGATCCCCCTGGACCAGGTGTGGATCGATGCCAACTTCAAAGAAACCCAGCTGCGCGACATGCGTATCGGCCAGCCGGTGGAAATCAGCGCCGACCTGTACGGCAGCGCGGTCAAGTACAGCGGCACGGTCGACAGCCTCGGTGCCGGCACTGGCAGCGCGTTCGCTCTGCTGCCGGCGCAAAATGCCACCGGCAACTGGATCAAGATCGTGCAGCGGGTGCCGGTGCGTATTCACCTAAGCCCGGACCAGCTCAAGGACCATCCGCTGCGTATCGGCCTGTCGACGCTGGTGGAGGTCGACTTGCACGACCAGAGCGGCCCGACCCTGGCCCAGCAACCGCCGCAGCAGGCCAGCTACACCACTAAGGTGTACGACCGCCAACTGGTCGATGCCGATAACCTGATCGCCCGGCTGATTCACGAGAACAGCGCATCCGGCAAGACGGCGCAGCGATGAGCAACCAGGCTGCCGCCCAGTTCACGCCGCCGAGCCTGTTGCTGACCACCATCGGCCTGTCGCTGGCAACGTTCATGCAGGTGCTTGACACCACCATCGCCAACGTGGCCTTGCCGACCATTTCCGGCAACTTGGGGGTGAGCTATGAGCAGGGCACCTGGGTGATCACCTCGTTCGCCGTGAGCAACGCTATCGCCTTGCCGCTGACGGGCTGGCTGAGCCGGCGCTTTGGCGAGGTGAAGTTGTTCATCTGGGCCACGTTGCTGTTCGTGCTGGCATCGTTCTTGTGCGGCATCGCCCAGTCGATGCCGGAGCTGGTGGGCTTTCGTGTGTTGCAGGGCGTGGTGGCGGGGCCGTTGTACCCGATGACCCAGACCTTGCTGATTGCGGTGTATCCGCCAGCGAAACGGGGGATGGCCCTGGCGCTGTTGGCGATGGTCACGGTGGTAGCGCCGATTGCCGGGCCGATACTGGGGGGCTGGATCACCGACAGTTACAGCTGGCCGTGGATCTTCTTCATCAACGTGCCGATCGGCCTGTTTGCCGCCGCTGTTGTACGCCAACAGATGCGCTCGCGGCCGGTGGTGACCAGCCGCCAGCCGATGGACTACATCGGGCTTTTGACGCTGATCGTGGGGGTGGGGGCGTTGCAGGTGGTGCTCGACAAGGGCAATGACCTGGACTGGTTCGAGTCGTCGTTCATCATCATGGGCAGCTTGATCTCGGTGGTGTTCCTGGCGGTGTTCGTGATCTGGGAGCTGACCGATCGGCATCCGGTGGTCAACCTGCGGCTGTTCGTGCACCGCAACTTCCGGGTCGGCACCATCGTGTTGGTCGGGGGCTATGCGGGGTTCTTCGGTATCAACCTGATCTTGCCGCAGTGGTTGCAGACGCAGATGGGTTATACGGCGACCTGGGCGGGGCTGGCGGTGGCGCCCATCGGGCTGTTGCCGGTGATCATGTCGCCCTTTGTCGGCAAGTACGCGCACCGGTTCGACTTGCGGCTGCTGGCGGGGTTGGCGTTTCTGGCAATTGGCACGAGCTGCTTCATGCGGGCTGGGTTTACCAGTGAGGTGGACTTCCAGCATGTGGCGTTGGTGCAGTTGTTCATGGGGATTGGCGTGGCGCTGTTCTTCATGCCGACGTTGAGCATTTTGCTGTCGGACTTGCCGCCGCATCAGATTGCCGATGGCTCGGGGCTGGCGACCTTTCTGCGTACGCTGGGGGGGAGTTTTGCGGCGTCGCTGACGACGTGGATCTGGATACGGCGGGCGGATCAGCATCATGCGTATCTGAGTGAGAATATCAGCCAGTTTGATCCGGCGACGCGGCATACGCTGGAGCAGCTTGGGGGGGCCAGTGTGCAGAACTATGCGCGGTTGGAGCAGATCGTGAATGCGCAGGCTTACATGATGTCTACGGTGGACTATTTCATGATGATGACTTGGGTGTTTGCGGGGTTGATTTTGTTGGTTTGGTTTGCGCGGCCGCCGTTTACGGCTAAGGCTGGGCCGGCTTCTGCGGGGCATTGATTCTTTGGCTAAAGATGGGGCCTTCGCTGGTATTGAGAGATAGGCAGGGGCCAGTTGTCGGGGCGACGCTTAGTCACCTTTCCGCCCTTACGGCGGGTCACTTTTTGGCAAACGCCCCAAAAAGTAACCAAAAAGGGCTGCGCTCCATCATCCGGCCCCTACGCTGCGCTTCGGGGTCCCCTCGCTACGGCCCTGCTCCCGGGAGGACCGCGCTGCAGGGCCCATCCTGGGCCCCAGCGCTTGACGGGCATCCTTGCCCGTCACCTCCCTCCGCAAGGCCTGCGCTCGGCCTCCTGAGTCGCTGAAGGTCAAAAGCCAGATCAAGATCAAGATCAAGATCAAGAGCTGGATCAAGGGCCGGATCAAGAGCTGGGTCAACGTCGCGCGCGATTGTGCGCTTTGGGAAGGGGTGGCATTCCCATGCGTTGGCATTTGTCCTATTGTCGAAAGCCCACTTTCAACAGCATTGGCAGGCCCATGGAGAATGTCATCGTCATTACTGGCGCCAGCCGAGGTATCGGCGCGGCGACAGCCCTGCTGGCCGCTCGGCAGGGGTATCGTATCTGCATCAATTACCACGCGGATGACCAGGCTGCCGAGCGCGTCCTTGGGCAGGTCCGCGCGCTTGGCGCCGAAGCGATTGCGGTGCGGGCCGATGTCAGTGTCGAGGATGAGATCATTCAGCTGTTCCAGCGTGTCGATGAGGCGCTTGGCCCGGTGACTGCGCTGGTCAACAACGCGGGCACCATCGGCCAGCAAAGCCGTGTCGAGGAGATGTCCGAGTTTCGCTTGCTCAAGATGATGAAGACCAATGTCGTTGGGCCCATGCTTTGCGCCAAACATGCGCTGTTGCGCATGGCGCGTCGGCATGGCGGGCAGGGCGGGGCGATCGTCAACGTCTCTTCAGTGGCTGCGCGCCTGGGCTCGCCCAACGAATACGTCGACTACGCGGCCTCTAAAGGCGCGCTGGATACCTTCACCCTTGGCTTGGCCAAGGAAGTGGCAGGCGAGGGCGTGCGGGTCAATGGCGTGCGCCCAGGCTATATACACACCGGCTTCCATGCGCTTTCCGGTGATCCGGACCGGGTCGCCAAGCTCGAACACGGTTTGCCCATGGGCCGCGGCGGCCGGCCAGAAGAAGTTGCCGAGGCCATTGTCTGGTTGCTCTCGGACAAGGCCTCGTATTCCACCGGCAGCTTCGTCGATTTGGGCGGCGGGCGCTGAGGCGCCTTATCCTTCCAGTAACTGGCCGACCTGCTCGGCCAGTGCCTCGAGGCTGAAGGGCTTGGTCAGCACGCGCATGTCGGTTTCCAGGTTGCCGTTAGCCAGCGCTGCACTTTCGTCGTAGCCCGTGACGAAGAGCACCTTGAGCCCGGTGTAACGCCCGCGCAACGTGTCGGCCAACTGGCGCCCGTTGATCCCGCCCGGCAAGCCCACGTCGCTGATCAGCAGGTCGGGCGCGGGTTGCTCTGCCAAGCCTGCAAGCGCTTGGGGGCCATCCTCGAACATCATCACGTCGTGGCCCAGGTCATGCAGCACTTCTGCAATCACCAGGCGCATGGCGCTGACATCCTCGACCACGGCGATCCGCTTTATCGCGCCTGTATTCGAGCGCGGTACCGGTACCGCGGGTTTGAGTACGGCAGGCGCAGGCTGCGCGTGGTGTCTGGGCAGCAGCAAGCGCACCGTGGTGCCTTGGCCCAAGGACGATGCGATGTGCAGTTGCCCGCCGGACTGGCGCACAAAACCGAAGACCATCGACAACCCCAGGCCCGTGCCGCGGCCAAGCGGTTTGGTAGTGAAGAACGGGTCGACGGCGCGGGTCAGGGTCTCATCCGTCATGCCACTGCCGTTGTCTTCGACGCTGAGGCAGAGGTAGTCGCCAGGCGTTAGCTCAAGCTGCGCAGCCTGCTCGCTGGTCAACGAGACATTGCACAGGGCGATACGGACCCTACCCCCGTCGGGCAGGGCATCGCGTGCGTTGATGCACAAGTTGAGCAGGCTGCTCTCAAGTTGAGGAGGGTCGATATGCACCGTCCAGCAAGCGTCGCTGCACTGGTAGTCGAGTTCGATGTGGGGGCCGGTGCTGCGGCTGATCAAGTCCAGCATGCCGGTGACCAGCACCGCGACGTCGGTGGCGCGTGGCTGCAAGGTCTGTTGACGGGAGAACGCGAGTAATCGATGAACCAGCGCCGCAGCCCGTTGTGCCGCACTATGGGCGCTTTCCAGCAAAGGGGTGATGGTTGCCTTGGGCTGGTCGATGGCCACCCTGTCCCTGGCCAGCTCCAGGGCACCGAGAATGCCGCCGAGCAGGTTGTTGAAGTCGTGCGCAACACCCCCTGTCAGCTGACCTACAGCCTCGACTTTCTGCGCTTGGCGCAAAGCCTCTTCGGCCTTCTGGCTCTGCGCGACGGCTTGTTCGACACGCTGTTCGAGCTCTGCGTTGAGGTCTTGAAGGGCACTCTCAGCACGCTTGCGCGCTGTCACATCACGAAAGATCACCGCCACCTGATGGTTGTGGGCCGGTTCGATACGGATTGCCGCTAGGCCAAGGCAGCGGCCAGTGGCAAGCAACTCATGCTCGAAGTACAACGGATTGCCAGTCCGCTCCACGGTGCCGAAGTAGTCCAGCCAGACATGAGCCTCGTCGGGTATCACTTCCCGCAGGGTCCGGCCCACGACATTCGGCAGCCCGGCATGCCTGCAGTAAGCCGGGTTGGCCATCAGGTGTACATAGTCGCTCAATGGCCCAAGCGGGCCATCGATGAACTGGATGATGCAGAAGCCTTCTTCCATGTTCTCGAACAGAAAGCGGTAGCCTTCCGACGCCTGCGCGCGTGCGTTCAAGCGCAACAGTTCGCTGTTCAACTGGCTGTTTTGCTGTTCGAGCTGATCGATTCGCTGGCGTAAACCCTCCAGCTCATCGGTTGTATTCAAGCAATCACTGGGCATTCATTTCGCTCCATCGATAAACCACGGGCCGCTAATGCATCAGCAGCTGTGCGACCCTTTCCACGAGTGCCGCCAAGTCAAAGGGTTTGGTCAATACACTGGACGCTTCCAGGGGTTGGCCGTGACTGAGTACAGCGCTTTCATCGTAACCGGTGATGAACAGCACTTTTATGTGCGGGTGCAGTACGCGGCATCGGTCGGCGACTTGACGCCCGTTCAGCCCACCGGGCAGGCCAATATCGGTGATCAGCAGGTGCGGCTGGGGGCACTGCTCAAGGTACGCCAGCGCGCTTGGGCCGTCGGCGAATGCCTGGACGTCATGGCCGAGCTCTTCGAGTACTTCGCTGATGACCAGGCGCAGGGGCTCCTGGTCTTCTACCAACACGATTTGCCCAGTCGGCAAGCTGTTGCCACTGGCCGGGAGTTGAGCCGGGGTTTCGAAGCTGTTCATCGCTTGCCAAGCAAGGTGGCGGGGCAGGTACAGTTCGATCAGCGTGCCTTCATCGGGCTTGGACAGGATACGCATCTGCCCCCCTGACTGGCGCACGAAGCCGTAGACCATGGAAAGCCCAAGGCCAGTGCCCTGGCCCATTGGCTTGGTGGTGAAGAACGGATCCACCGCGCGCGCCGCGACCTCTGCCGACATGCCTCGCCCGTTGTCCTTGACCCCAAGGCGCAGGTAATCGCCTGCAGCCAGGTCGAGCCCTTGGGCACGCTGCAAGTCAAGGGTCAGGTTGTCGCCGATGAGGGTAATTGCCCCACCTTCAGGCAGTGCGTCTCGGGCGTTGATGCACAAGTTGAGCAGGGCGTTTTCCAGCTGTGGCGGGTCGATGAACGTTGGCCACAGGTGCTGCGGGACGTGGCTGTGCAACTGGATGGACGGACCGATGCTGCCACGGACCAGCTGCTCCATGCCATTGACCAAGCGGGTGACATCGGTGGGCTGGGGTTGCAGCGTCTGCTGGCGCGAGAACGCCAGCAGGCGGTGCACGACAGCGGCGGCACGCTGCGCCGCGCCACTGGCAACGTCCAGCAAGCTGCCGAGTTGGTCGTGACGCGCCTGTTGCAAGCGTTGCTGCATCAATTCCTGGGCCGCCAGAATGCTACCCAGCAGGTTATTGAAGTCATGGGCGATGCCGCCACTCAGGTGCCCCACGGCCTCCATTTTCTGCGCATGCCGCAGTGCCTCTTCAGCGTTGAGCAGGCGCTGCTGGGCGGCGACGCGTTCGCTGATGTCATACGCGAACAAGTAGGCACCAAGAATCGCGCCATGAGGGTCGCGAAGGCAGTTGAAGCGCAGCTCGTAATGCCGTTGTGCAGCCCCCTTGCCGAAACGCTGGGTTATCGTGAACTGCTCGCCCGCCAGTGCACGCTGCCACATCGGCATGATCACGTTCAGGTCGGTGAGGTTATCGCCCATCAGCGCGGGCACAGAGTCGCCCACTTCCGGGGTGGCGCCATACAAGTAATGAAATTCCAGCTTGGCCTGCCGGTTGATCGCCAGCCAGCGCAAGTTGCTGTCGATCATGTGCACGTTGGCCAGGCTGTGCTCGACCAGCTCGGCAAACAGCTGACGTTCCGCCAGCGCGGCACTGACTCGCCGCTCCAGCTCTTCGTTCAACCGCTGCAGGGCCAGCTCTGCACGACGCCGTTCGGTGACATCCTTGAACAGCACCGCCACCTGGCGCCGCTCAGCGGGTTCGACGCGAAAGGTGGTGACGGACAGGACATGGCCAGTGGCAACCAACTCCTGTTCGAAGTGCAGCGGCTCGCCGGTGCGCAGCACTTCGCCGTAGCGGGCTACCCAAACGTCGGCCTCGTCGGGGACCATCTCGCGCAGTTTTTGCCCGACCACGTTGGGGATGCCGGCATGTTTCGCATACGCTGCATTGGCTACGACATGCACGTAGTCACTCAAAGGGCCATGTGGCCCATCGAAGAATTCAATGATGCAGAAGCCTTCGTCCATGGTGTCAAACAACGAACGATAGAGAATCTGATCGTGTTCCTGGTGGCTCGCCAACTGCGACTCCAGCAGTGCGTTACGGCGCTCCAGGTCTTCGACGTGTTGGCGCAGGGAAAGCAGGTCGCGGGAAGGCATGCCGACGTCCGACGAAATTAAAGGCCCAAACTCTAACGTGTTCACCCCAAGGGCGAAAACACCCTTAACGCAAATGCGCAGCCACGCCCAGCAAGCGATCGATGCGCTCACCCAGTGCCTTGAGCTCGAAGGGCTTGGACAGCACCTCGGTGCGCTCTGCAGGCCAGCCTCGGGCCATGCTGCTGGCAATGTCGTAGCCGGTGATCAGTATCACCGGTGCTTCGTTGGCAAGGCCCCGGTAGGCCTCTGCGAGCTGGTTGCCGTCGATGCCGCCGGGCAGGCCGACATCGGTGATCAACAAGTCAGGCAATGGGCCGTGCTGCAACGCCTCGAGTGCGCTGCGGCCGTCCTCGAAAACCTGAACCTGGTGGCCCAGCTCTTTCAGCACTTCGCCGAGTACCAGGCGCAAGGTCGCTTGGTCTTCTACCAGCATGATCCGGTGTGGCCTGTGAAGCGGCCTGGCGTCAGCATGTTCAGGCTCAGTGCAAGGATGCTCGTGGGTGGTGCTTTCGTACCGGGGCAGATAAAGGTGGACGCTGGTGCCTTGCCCAGGCGTGCTGTCGATGCGTAATTGCCCGCCAGACTGGCGCACGAAGCCATAGACCATCGACAGCCCCAGGCCAGTACCCTGGCCCATGGGTTTGGTTGTGAAGAACGGGTCGAGGGCACGCTGCATCACGTCCTTGCTCATGCCCATGCCAGTGTCGTCCACCCGTATGTGCAAAAATTGCCCTGGCGGCACGTCCAGGCGGCGGGCCTGCTCGTCGTCGAGCTCGGCATTCTCACAGCCAATGCGCAGGGTGCCGCCCAGGGGCATGGCATCGCGGGCGTTGATGCACAGGTTTAGCAGGGCGTTTTCCAGCTGTTGGGGGTCGATGCGGATCGACCACTGGCCGGCCAGTGTCCGGTCCTGCAAGTCGATGTGCGAATCGATCGAACTGCGGATCAGGTCGTGCATGCCGGCCACCAACCGCTGTACATCGACCGGTTGCGGCAGCAGTGTTTGCTGGCGCGAAAAAGCCAACAGACGCTGCACCAGCGAGGCTGCACGCAGCGCGCTGTCCTTGCCGACTTCGAGCAGCCTGGCGGTGTCCAGCACGCGACGCTGGCTCAGGCGTTGCCCGGCCAGCTCCAGTGCGCCAAGGATGCTGCCAAGCAGGTTGTTGAAGTCATGGGCAATGCCACCGGTCAATTGGCCGACGGCTTCCATTTTCTGTGATTGGCGCAGCGCTTCTTCGGTTTGGTGCAGGCGTTCCTGCTCGGCAATGCGCTCGGTAATGTCGTAGGCGAACATATAGCCGCCCTGGATGCGCTGCTGCGCGTCGAGCAGCGGGTGGTAGCGGATTTCATAGTGGCGCAGGGCGTCAGGTGGCCCGAGGGCGATGGTGTCGATGAACGCTTCGCCGGCCAGCAGGCGCGGCCACACCGGGGCCAAGCGGCCCATGATGTCCGGTTGGTTGGCGAGAAACTGCGGGATGTAATCGCCGATCTGCGGCACAAAACCGCGAAACCGCTGGAAGGTTTCGCGGGCGGTCCGATTGATCGCCAACAGGCGCATTTTGCGGTCGGCTGCAAACACGTTGGCCAAGCTGCTGTCGACCAGTTCACCGAGCAGCTTGTTGTTTGCCAGCGCGATGTCATCGCGCTGGGCCAGCAGGGTTTCCAGCTCTGCGACACGTGCCTGCAGTTGCTCGTAGGAAGCTTGCGTGACTGGCTGCATGGTGGCGAACCGGTGAGCGGATCGGGCAACTATAGTCGCGGCGCAGGCTAACAGCTATCAAAATGAACGAATGATTCGCCCCAGGGTCTCCATGGCTTTTTCGGCGCCGTCATGCCAGGGGCTGCCGTAGTTCAGGCGGATGCAATTACCGAAGCGACGGGTCGGTGAAAAGATGGGGCCGGGGGCGATGCTGATGCCCTGGGCCAAGGCCATGTGGAACAGCTTGAGCGCATCCATCTGCTCTGGCAGTTCAAGCCACAGGAAGTAGCCCCCAGACGGTTGGCTAACCCGCGTCTGCGCCGGGAAGTGGCGGGAGATGGCGGCGAGCATGTTAGCTTGCTGGCCTTCCAGCGCGTAGCGCAGCTTGCGCAAGTGGCGGTCATAGCCGCCGTGTTGCAGGTAGTCGGCGATGGCCGCCTGGGCCGGCATTGATGCGCACAGCGAGGTCATCAACTTGAGGCGCTCGATCTTCTGCGCGAAACGCCCGGCGGCCACCCAGCCGATGCGGTAGCCGGGCGCCAGGCTCTTGGCGAACGAACCGCAGTGCATCACCAGGCCTTGGGTGTCGAAGGCCTTGGCGGGCTTGGGTGCCTGTTGCGCGTAATAGAGTTCGGCGTAGACGTCGTCTTCGATCAGCGGCACCTGATGGCGTGCCAGCAACTCGACCAGCGCCTGCTTCTTGGCCTCCGGCATGCTGGCGCCTACCGGGTTCTGGAAGTTGGTCATGCACCATACGGCCTTGACCGGGTGCTTCTCCAAGGTCTGCGCCAGCACGCTCAGGTCCATGCCTTCGCGCGGGTGAACGGGAATTTCCACGGCTTTTAGTTTGAGCCGCTCCAGCACTTGCAGGCAGGCGTAAAAGGCCGGCGCTTCAATCGCCACCAGGTCGCCGGGTTCGGTCACGGCCTGCAGGCACAGGTTCAGGGCTTCCAGCGCGCCATTGGTGATCAGCAGCTCTTCCATCGGCAGCATCAGCCCGCCGACCATGTAGCGCAGGGCAATCTGCCGGCGCAGTTGGGGGTTGCCGGGCGACAGGTCGGTGACCACCATGCGCGGGTCCATCGCACGGCTGGCACTGGCCAGCGAGCGCGACAGGCGCTGCAGCGGGAACAGTTCGGGGCTTGGGAAGGCCGAGCCGAACGGCACCGTGTTGGGGTCCTTTATCGAGTCGAGGATAGAGAACACCAGCGCGCTGACGTCGACATCGGTGGACTCGCTGACCGGCTGCAAGGCCTGCGGTTCGCAGAACTGGCGCGGTGCATGGGCGTTGACGAAGTACCCCGAACGCGGGCGCGCGCGGATCAACCCGCGCCGTTCCAGCAGGTAATAGGCCTGGAACACCGTGGACGGGCTGACCCCGTGGGTCTGGCTGGCATAGCGCACCGACGGCACCCGCTGGCCAGGGCCTAGCACACCCGAGCGGATCAGTTCGGCAATGTCATCGGCGAATCGTTCGTAGCGTTTCATTCTGGCCTTCTGTCGAAGCCTGGCAGGCAAGGTGGAAAAACAGTGTAAGGGATCAGCGGTTCATCGGTGCGACGAAGCGGCTTTGAGCCACGCTGCGCACGGCAGGTTCGTCACTGTCCTGCACTTCGAAACTCAAGGTTTGCGAACTGCTGGTCGGGCGTTCTGCAAGCATCGCCACCGAGACCGGCAGTTCGCTCATTTCGCCAGCCGGGATGATGAACTCGGTCTTGCCCTGCAGGGTGAAGCCGTCAGCGTCCAGCAGACGCAGGTGATAGCGCTGGGTGCTTTCGGTCTTGTTGATCACCTTGAGCAGGTAGATGTTCTCGATCTGGCCTTGGGCGTTCTCGCGGAACAGGCCGCGGTCCTTGATCACGTCCAGCGACACCATCGGGCGCAGTTGCAAGGCAACTACCAGCGCGCCGATCATCACCACCAGTGCCGCGGCGTAACCCAACAGGCGCGGGCGCAACCAGTGGGTGGTGCCGCCCTGCAGGCTGTGTTCAGACTTGTAACCGATCAGGCCGCGCGCATACCCCATCTTGTCCATGACCCCGTCACAGGCGTCGATGCAGGCCGCGCAGCCGATACAGGCCATTTGCAGGCCATCGCGGATGTCGATGCCGGTGGGGCAGACCTGCACGCACATCGTGCAGTCGATGCAGTCGCCCAGGCCTTGGGCGTGGGCGTCGCTGCCTTTCTTGCGCGGGCCACGGGTTTCGCCGCGGCGCGGGTCGTAGGCCACCGCCAGGGTGTCCTTATCGAACATCACGCTTTGGAAGCGGGCATAGGGGCACATGTGCAGGCACACCGCCTCGCGCAGCAAGCCGGCATTGATGTAGGTGGCGGCGGTGAAGAACAACACCCAGAACAGCGCGACGCCACCCAACTGCAAGGTGAACAGTTCTGCCGCCAGGGGCCGTATCGGGGTGAAGTAGCCGACGAAGGTCAGGCCGGTGAGCAAGCCGATGGCCAGCCACAGGCTGTGCTTGAGCGCCCGACGGGCCAGTTTTTCCAGGCTCCAGGGGGCAGCGGCAAGCTTGATGCGCTGGTTGCGGTCACCTTCGCTGACCTTTTCGCACCACATGAACAACCAGGTCCAGGTACTTTGTGGGCAACTGTACCCGCACCACACGCGCCCGGCGTAGACCGTGATGGCGAACAGGCCAAAGGCGCAGATAATCAACAGCGCCGACAGCAGGATGAAGTCCTGCGGCCAGAAGGTTGCGCCGAAGATATGGAACTTGCTGCTGCCCAAGTCCCAGAGCACTGCCTGGCGGCCGTTCCAGGTAAGCCAGGCGGTGCCAAAGAACAGGGCGAACAACGCCCCCGCAAAACCGATCCGCAGGTTGCGGTACAGCCCGGTGAAACTGCGGGTGTGAAGGCCGCTGTCAACGTGGCGTTTGGCAGCTGAACTTGCGGGCGCGGCGATCTCGGTAAAGGGGATTCTATCGTTCATGGCTCGGTGCTCATCAGGCCTCGATCAGGCATGAGCACTATGGCCCCCGAGCTGTTATCAGCACAGGCTCAGGTTTGGCGATAAAAACCGTATCAGATGATCAGCAAAACCACGCCAGGCCTTAGATTACCGAGCCTGGCACGCTGGTCTTCAGATGCCTGCGGCTATCCACCGCACCCGCTACGGTCAGGGCATCAGCTTCTGCTTCGGTGATCGGCACCCGTTCCCCCGCCAGCACCGCCACCGACATGCGCAGCTGCTCATCGGTGATGATTTCGATGGCAGGGCCATCGCCTTCGAGGTGCACATGGTCGCCGATGAGCGTGCAACGGCGGGTGCTTTCGTCGATTTCAACCGGCATGGGAATGTCCTCTTGGTGGCGGTTACAGGTGTGACCACTGTGCAGAGGTGGTTGCTGCATCGATCCGCTGGGCGGGATGTATCGCACTTGCCGGCGCTGCGCGAGTCAACTCTCACAGAGGCAGCCCCAGCGCATTCTGATCAGGAGCGTCACGATGAACCCTTGGTGGCATCCGATTTGGCAAACCATTCAGGCCGAGTTCGCCGACCTTGGCGACGAGCGCGAAGTCACGCAGGTGCTGGTGCGCCTGCTGATGGCGGCCGTGCTGGGTGCGGTGCTGGGTTTTGAGCGTGAGCACAAAGGAAAGTCTGCCGGCGTGCGTACCCACATGCTGGTCTCGCTGGGCGCTGCGCTGTTCGTGTTGGCGCCGAGCATGGCCGGGGCCGACGAGCAGGCGCTAAGCCGGGTGATCCAGGGCATTGTCGCCGGTATCGGTTTTCTGGGCGCGGGTACCATTCTCAAGGGCAACGGCCAGGACACCAGCCACGTGAAAGGGCTGACTACTGCAGCAGGGCTGTGGATGACCGCCGCCATCGGTACGGCCGCCGGCATGGGGCGCGAAGCCACGGCATTGATCAGCACGGTGCTGGCACTGTTGGTGCTGGGCACGATGCCTATGCTGGTGGACAAGGTCGAGAAACAGGATGAGGAGAAACAGAGCGAGGAGGAGGGCAGGAAGCACTGAGGGGAGCCGAAGCTCCCCCCAAAGCGTTGTTGCCTGCTCTTTTTATTATTGAAGACGGCCTTTTGTTGTTTTTGTCAGCCTGCCTTTGTGTCGCGGGCGACCCCCATGCGGGGTCAAGAACAAACGTATTTTTTTGAGCGCTGACCTGCTTTCATCATGACTGATCCGATGCTGACTGCCGCTACCTTGAGGTAGTTTTATTGTTCTGTGTCAGACCGCGGGGCGTACCCCTGAAAAGCGTGTCTACTCCAAAAAAATCTGCTTGCTACGCCTCTGCCGTGTTGTTCTTGTTATGTCAGAGCCGTTACCTGTTGTTTTTATTGGGTGTCACATTTTTTTTGTTCTTGTACCAAAGATATAGCATGGCCCGTGCCAACTTTTTCAAATCCTTTAAAATCAAGCACTTAGGTGTTTTGGTGAAAAACGCTCGACCTGAAATTTTGTCGATTTGTTTCCCTGTTACCCGATTTTTTGCTGCGAAACGTGGGGGAGGTAACACTCCACCCACATTCATGTGACACCCGTGTGACTAGTGCGCGCTGCGTGCGCGTGCCACTCGCGACCCGTTGGCGCGGCCCAGCACCGTGCTGATGCGTTGCCCTGCGGCGATCAGGCGGCCCAGGTCGATGCCGGTCTCGATGCCCAGCCCCTGTAGCAGGTACACCACGTCTTCGGTTGCGATATTGCCGGTGGCACCCTTGGCATAGGGGCAGCCCCCCAGCCCGGCCACCGAGCTGTCGAACACATTGATACCTTCAAGCAGGCTGGCGTAGACGTTGGCCAAGGCCTGGCCATAGGTGTCGTGGAAGTGCCCGGCCAACTGCTGGCGGGGCACCTGGGCCGACACCACGTCGAACAGCCGGCGGGTATCGCCTGCAGTGCCGGTACCGATGGTGTCGCCCAGCGATACCTCGTAGCAGCCCATGTCATGCAGGGCGCGGGCGACCGGGGCGACCTGTTCGGCGCTGACCTTGCCTTCATAAGGGCAGCCCAAGACGCACGACACATAGCCACGCACGCGCACGCCGTGGCTGCGCGCGGCCTCCATGATCGGCTCGAAGCGCTTGAGGCTGTCGCTGATCGAGCAGTTGATGTTGCGCTGCGAGAACGCCTCGGATGCTGCGGCAAACACCGCCACCTCTTTCACCCCGGCAGCCAGGGCATCCTCGAAGCCGCGCAGGTTCGGCGCCAGGGCGGCATAGGTAACACCTGGCCGCTGCACGATGCCTGCGAACACCTCTGCGGAACCGGCCATCTGCGGTACCCACTTGGGCGAGACAAAGCTGCCGACTTCGATGTAGGCAAGGCCTGCTTCGGTGAGGTCGTCAACCAGGCGCACCTTGTCGGCGACGCTGATGGGCTGGGCTTCGTTCTGCAGACCGTCGCGGGGGCCTACTTCGACCAGACGGACTTCTTTAGGCAAGGGCATGGCGGGTTTCCTGTGGCGGGTCAACGGTTGTCTTTGTTGTTCAAGGTCGCGGCAAGGGCCTGCTCGCAGCGCTCCTGGGCGGTGTCGAGCTCCAGTTGCATCTGATGAATGTCGAGCATCTGCTGCTCCAACTGGGCACGTCGTTCGGCGATTTTCACCAGCATGCTGTTGAGCTGTTTCAGGTTGCCGCTGGTGGGGTCGTACAGCTCGATCAGTTCACGGCATTCGGCGAGGGAAAAACCAATGCGCTTGCCGCGCAGGATGAGCTTCAGGCTGACTTTGTCACGTGCCGAGTAGATGCGTTCCAGGCCACGTCGCTCGGGGCTCAGCAAGCCCTGTTCCTCGTAGAAGCGGATGGCACGGGTGGTGATGTCCAGCTCGCGGGACAGGTCGGAGATGCTGTAGGTCTGGAGGCTCATGCGGGGGCTCGGCGTGGGGTATGGGGCTATCCTGAATGCAGGTTGACGTTTACGTCAAGCAGGGGCGCTATTCAGGCACCCCCACCCGGCGATAGCCATTGGGCGTCTGCCCGCTCAGCCGCTTGAAAAACCGCGCGAAGTAGGTGGGGTCGGTAAACCCCAGGCTATCTGACAATTGCCCAATGCTCATGCGCGTATAAAGAAGGTTGCGCCGCGCCTCCAGCAGCAGCCGCTGATGCACCACCTGCAAAGCCGTTTGCCCGCTCAGTGCCCGGCACAGCTGGTTGAGCTGCAGGCTCGAGACGTTCAGGCGCGCGGCAAAGTCCTCCACGGACAAATGCTCGCGGTAATGCGCCTCGACCAGGCGCAGGTATTGCCCGAGCAACAGCCGGTCCCGTTCGTCACGGTTACGGGGCGCCTGGCCCAGTTGCTGCCGGCGGCTGATCCAGACCATCAATGCGGTCACCAGCGCCTGCAGCATCGTCGCCCGTGCCGGGGCATTGCCCTGGTATTCCTGCTGCAGCGTGTCGATCAGGCTGCGTAAACGCTGGCGGTCCTTGCCCAACGCATAGCACGCCGGCGTGGCCAGCATGCCCAGCGGCGCGCCCAGTTGCTGTTCCAGTTCGGCCACCAGCGCGGTGCCGAAGGTCAGTACATGCCCCTGGATGTCGGCACTGAAGCGAAAGCCGTGCACGGTCAGTGGCGGTACCACCTGGATGGCGGCCTGGCTGATCGAGCTGCGGACACCTTCGATCTCCACCTCGGCCTGGCCACGCTGCACATACAGCAACTGGAACAGCTCGGCATGCTGGTGCGGCTTGATCTCCCAGTGGTGCAAGCGGCTGCGTGCCGGGATCGACTCGCAGTGCAACAGGTCGGTGCCGGGCCACGCCTGGTTTTCGCCGTACAGCTGGAACAACGGAATACCGGGGAGGGTGGATTTCATGCGGTTTTGCCTGTCCGTTAATCGAACGTTTTTTGTAAAAGTGCAGGTTTTGCATGGAATAGCACACTTAACCGGCAGCCTTTGCCAGTAAAAATGCAGGTGTAAACCCTAACAGCAGATGCCATGCCACTGCCAGTCCAGGGCCGGCATCGCCCGACTAGAGACAACAACAATGAAAACTCAGGTTGCAATCATCGGTGCAGGTCCGTCCGGCCTGCTGCTCGGCCAGTTGCTGCACAAGGCCGGCATCGAGACCGTCATCGTCGAACGCCAGACCCCCGAATACGTGCTCGGCCGCATCCGTGCCGGCGTGCTGGAGCAGGGCACAGTCGACCTGTTGCGTGAGGCCGGCGTGGCTGCGCGCATGGACCGGGAAGGGCTGGTGCATGAAGGCGTCGAGCTGCTGGTCGGCGGGCGTCGCCAGCGCCTCGACCTCAAGGCCCTGACCGGTGGCAAGACGGTGATGGTCTACGGCCAGACCGAGGTCACCCGTGACTTGATGCAAGCGCGTGAAGCCAGTGGTGCACCGATCATCTACGCGGCGAGCAATGTGCAGCCGCATGAGCTCAAAGGCGAGCGTCCGTACCTCACGTTCGAGAAGGACGGGCAGGTTCATCGCCTGGACTGTGACTACATCGCCGGGTGCGATGGCTTCCATGGCGTTTCCCGGCAGAGCATCCCTGAGGGTGTGCTCAAGCAGTACGAGCGAGTGTATCCGTTTGGCTGGCTGGGCTTGTTGTCGGACACCCCACCGGTCAATCACGAGCTGATCTACGCCCATCACGAGCGGGGCTTCGCGCTGTGCAGCCAACGCTCGCAGACCCGCAGCCGCTACTACCTGCAAGTGCCGTTGGACGACCAGGTCGAAGCTTGGTCCGACGAGCGTTTCTGGGACGAGCTCAAGGCCCGCTTGCCCGAGGACGTGGCGGCCAACCTGGTGACCGGCCCTGCGCTGGAAAAAAGCATTGCCCCGCTGCGCAGCCTGGTGGTCGAACCGATGCAGTACGGGCATCTGTTCCTGGTCGGCGATGCCGCCCACATCGTCCCGCCTACCGGTGCCAAGGGCCTCAACCTGGCGGCATCGGACGTCAATTACCTGTACCGGATCCTGGTCAAGGTCTACCACGAAGGGCGTACCGACCTGTTGCAGCAGTACTCGCCGCTGGCCTTGCGCCGGGTCTGGAAAGGCGAGCGATTCAGCTGGTTCATGACCCAATTGCTGCATGACTTTGGCACGCACAAGGACGCTTGGGACCAGAAGATGCAGGAGGCTGACCGCGAGTACTTCCTGTCGTCGCCTGCGGGGTTGGTGAACATTGCCGAGAACTATGTGGGCTTGCCGTTTGAGGAGGTGGCGTAGGGGTAGGGCTGGAGAATTTCAGCGCCTGCAAAATCGAGCGCCGCCCGCGCGGCGCATCGCGAGCAACGCTCGCTCCTACGTGTGTTTCGGGCCAGTGAGTCCTATGGCACGGGCGCGCGCGCCTCTTGGTGCCCGCCTCGATATCGAGTTGGAAAAACAAGGCGGTCGCGCGCCGCCATCACAGGCATAATTGGCCCGAAACAAACGTAGGAGCGAGCGTTGCTCGCGATGCGCCGCGCGGGCGGCGCTCGATCTCAAAAGCGAAATCAATCCATCGCCATGCACTCAAGCCTCTCATCACTCCCCCGGCAACTGATTGCCGCCCTAAGCCTGGCCGCCACCGCTGGCCCAGCCTGGGCCGACCAGGTACTACCCCCACCCCCAGAATTGCAGTCCGGCTACCGCAGCGCCTTGCAACCCGTCCACGCCAGCCGGCACATGGCCGCAGCTGCCAACCCGCTGGCCAGCGAGGCGGGGCGTGCGATGCTGCGCGCCGGTGGCAGTGCCATCGATGCGGCGATCGCCATGCAGATGGTGCTCACCCTGGTCGAGCCACAATCCAGTGGCATTGGTGGTGGGGCCTTCATCCTCTATTGGGACGGCAAGCGTGTGCAGGCGTTCGACGGCCGTGAGGCGGCGCCTGCAACGGCCACGGAATCACTCTTCCTGCAAGCCGACGGATCGCCGATGCCATTCAGGGCGGCGCAAATCGGTGGGCGTGCGGTCGGCGTTCCTGGCGTGCTACGGGCGCTTAAACTGGCCCATGAACAGCATGGCAAGCTGCCGTGGCAGGATTTGTTCGCGCCTGCGATAGCGCTGGCGCAAAAGGGCTTTCCAGTCTCTGAGCGTCTACACACCTTGCTGGCAGCTGACCCTTATGTCGCCCGCTCACCCAGCATGGCCCGCTACTTCCTTGGCGAAAACGGCAAGCCACTTCCGGTCGGCACGATGCTGCGCAACCCCGAGCTTGCGCAGACCCTGGCGCGCATCGCCGCGCAGGGGCCTGATGCGTTCTACACCGGTGAGGTGGCCGAAGCGATCGTTGCCCAGGTGCGTGGGCATGCCAATGCGGGGCAACTGTCATTGCAGGACCTGAGCCAGTACCGGGCGCGCGAGCGGGAGCCGGTCTGTGGCCCGTACAAACTGTGGCGTATCTGTGGCATGCCGCCGCCTTCTTCGGGCGGCGTCGCTGTACTGCAGACACTGGGCATCCTTGAAGCGCTGCAGCGCGCGTCGCCGCACTATGACCTGGCGAAACGTGCGCCACGCGCCACGTCATCGCCCGCCGGCCTGGAGCCCACGCCGCTGGCGGTTCACGTGATCGCCGAAGCCGAACGCCTGGCCTATGCCGACCGCGCCCAATACCTGGCCGACAGCGACTACGTGCCGGTGCCGGTCAAAGCCCTCATCGACCCTGCCTACCTCGCTGGGCGTGCCGCCCAGATCGGCACCTACAGCATGAAGCGCGCCCGCCCCGGTACCCCGCAGGGCGCCGACCTGGCCATGGCCCCCGACCGTTCGCCGCTGCGTATTTCCACGTCGCACCTCTCTGCCGTGGACGACAGTGGCCAGGCCTTGGCCATGACCACGTCAGTGGAGGCGGCGTTCGGAGCGCATTTGATGGTCAAAGGTTTTTTGCTGAACAACCACCTGACCGATTTCTCGTTTTTGCCACAGGAGCAAGGTAAGCCCGTGGCGAACCGGGTCGAGCCGGGCAAGCGCCCCTTGTCGGCCATGGCGCCGACCTTGGTGTTTTCGCGGTCATCAGGTGAACTGGTGGCCAGCCTCGGTTCACCCGGCGGCTCGCAGATCATCGGCTATGTGAACAAAGCGCTGGTCGGCCTGCTGGACTGGCAACTAAACCCGCAACAAGCCAGCAACCTGCCCAATTTCGGCAGCCGTAATGCCGGCACCGAGGTGGAAGCGGGGCTGACCAGCCCGGCGCTGATCCGGCAACTGGCGGCCTGGGGGCACGAGGTCACGCCCATGACCATGACCAGCGGCATGCAGATTATCCAGCGCACTGGCGCTGGCTGGTCCGGGGGCGCCGACCCGCGACGCGAAGGCGCGGCACTCGGCGATTGAGCAAGCGCGTTGCGGGGTGTGAGGTGGCGTGATAGAACGCTACCTTGCCATTCAGAAGTTGAATACCCAGATGTCTATCAGCGTGAAATCGAATAGAGCACTGTTCGACCTCGACTTGCTGCGCGCGATCGTCGTGGTGGCCGATTGCGGCAGTTTCACCACCGCCGCCGCGCGCCTGCACTCGACCCAGTCCACCATCAGCCAGAAGGTGCGCCGACTCGAAGAAATGGTCGGCCACCGTTTGCTGGTGCGCGGCAACCGTGACGTGCTGCCCACCGATGCCGGGCAGACCTTGCTCGGCTATGCCCGCCATATGCTGGCCTTGAACGACCAGATGCTCGAAGCGCTGGCAGGGGCGATGGTCGGTGTCACCGTGCGCCTTGGCGTGCCCGAGGATTTCGTCGGTGGGCGCACCACCAACGCCCTGTCGGCGTTCAGCCGGCTGCACCCGCAGGTCAAACTGGAAGTGACCAGCGGGCTGTGCCGCGACCTCAGCCAAGCCTACGACAATGGCGAGCTCGACCTGGTGCTGCTGAAGCAGCGGCGCAACAGCCGCGAAGGGGTGGCCTGCTGGCCTGAGCGTCTGCAGTGGATCGACAGTGCGCGCACGCCGGCTTTTGAACTCGACCCGATCCCGTTGGTGACCTTTCCGCCACGCGGGCTGTACCGCGATGACATGATCACCGCCATCGAAGGCATGGGCCGGCGCTGGCGCATCAGTTTTACCAGTTCCAGCCTCAGCGGCATCCAGGCTGCAGTCGCCGATGGCATGGGCATCAGCCTGCTACCGCCGCGGGCGGCAACGCGCGAGCACCGGGTGCTGGGGGGCGAGCAGGGGTTGCCCGAGGTCGACAGTTACGAAATCGTCATCGTCCACCGGCCCACGGCAGACGTGATGGTCAAGGCACTGGCCGAGGTGATGACGCAATTGTTGGCTGGAGGTGGGATCTAAAAGCAATTAGAATCAGTCGCATTCATACCTTTAGCCCGCTAGCGTGCCCTTGAATGACCGACTCCACCCCGGCAGACGAAACCTCCTTCGGCACGCTTTACCGCGACCATCGCAGTTGGCTGGAAGGCTGGCTCTCGCGCCGCCTGGGCGATGCCTGGGAGGCCGCCGACCTGGCCCAGGACACCTTCTTGCGGGTGCTCGCCGCGCACCCCGGGCAGACTCTACCCGGTCTGCGTGAGCCCAGGGCCTATCTACTGACCGTGGGCAAGCGGCTGCTGATCAACCATTACAAGCGGCGCAGCCTGGAGCGCGCTTACCTGGAAGCCCTGGCCAACCTGCCCGAAGCGCTGGCGCCCTCGCCGGAGCAACGCTGGATACTGCTTGAAGCCTTGCAGGCCCTGGACGAACTGCTCGACGGCCTGCCACGCGCCGTGCGCCGGGCTTTTTTGTGGGCGCAGTTGGAAGGGGTCGACTACGCAACCATTGCCGAGCGTTTGCAGGTTTCTGAGCGTACGGTCAAACGCTATATGGTCAAGGCGTACGCGCATTGCCTGTTGGTGGCGTTGTGAGCGCGCCCGTCGACGCTCGCGCTCGTCAACTGGCCCGCGAGGCCGCGCAGTGGCTGGCCTTGCAGGACGCTGGCCCACTGGATGATGGCCAGGTCGACGCGCTACAGCGCTGGCGTGCACGCAGCGCGGCCCATGAAGCGCTGTGGCAAAAGGCCGAGGCCCTGCGCACGCAGTTTTCCGCCGTGCCATCGTCGCTTGCGGTGGCCTGCCTGGACCGCCCGAACCCCGACCGCCGCCGGTTGCTGGGCCAGGCCTTGGCGATCGGCACCCTGGCGCCGCTGGCCTGGTATGGCTACCGTCAGCTACCCGTGAACAGCTGGCGCGCCGACCTGCACACCGCCACCGGAGAACGGCGTGGCCACGTGCTGGCAGGGGGAGGGCGCGTGCATTTGAACACTGCCAGTGCGGTGAACCTGTCTGTACAGGGCGGCCAGCACGTTGTGCAACTGGTACGGGGTGAGATTGCCGTGGACTGCGTCGGCCCGTTGCAGGTGCAGACCGCCCAAGGCGCTGTCTTTGCTACCCAGGCGAGTTTTTGCGTGCGTCAGCAAGGGCAGCACTACCGCGTGTCGGTCAGCGATGGCGCCGTGCGCCTGCAAACGGCCCAGGGCGGCGCGCTGTCATTGCAGGCTGGGCAGAGGGTAACCCTTGCTGCAAGCGGGGCAGGGCCTATAGAGGCGTTCGACGCGCAGTTACCGGGTTGGCAGCAAGGCCTGTTGATGGTCGACAACCAGCCCTTGGGCGATGTATTGCGCGAACTCGACCGCTATCGCCCCGGGCTGCTGCGTTGGGACCCGGCCCTGGAGCGCCTGAGCGTGACCGGCACCTTCCAGCTCGACGACAACGACCGCATCCTTGCCTTGTTGGCTGCCAGCCTGCCGCTGCAGGTGCATTACCGGACCCGCTACTGGGTGTCGCTGACACCGCGCAAGCAACCTGCCTGAGGGTACACCGCACACGTGTAAGTGTTTCAGTCTGTGGCCAAATGGAATACCTGGCGGGCTGCGCAGTCCCAACTGTTATCTGGGTACGACACCCGTCATCCCACGCCATGGAGAACCAACATGAAAGCAGCGCTTTTCGTTGCATTGCTGGCCAGCACCGGCCTTGCGCAGGCCGCCCAGACGGTGGAACTCAAGCTGGCAGGCCCCGACGGCCCAGGCAAGTCGATCGGGACCATCAGCATCGAGCAAAACCAATACGGCACCCTTCTGACCCCTGATCTCAAGGACCTGTCACCCGGCGTGCATGGCTTCCACCTGCATCAGAATGCGTCGTGTGCTCCCACGGAGGAGAACGGCAAGCCGGTGCCTGCTGGCGGGGCGGGTGGCCACTGGGACCCGGATTCGACCCAGGCGCATAAAGGCCCCTACGATGACAGCGGCCACCGGGGTGACTTGCCGGCGCTGTACGTGGGTGCCGATGGCAAGGCCAGCTATCCGGTGCTCGCGCCACGCCTCAAGGCTGCGGACTTCAAAGGCCATGCGTTGATGGTGCATGCCGGTGGCGACAACCACAGTGACCACCCGGAAAAACTGGGCGGTGGTGGTGCGCGGATGGCATGCGGGGTTGTGCAGTAACGGCGGGTAGGAGCAGCCTTGCGCTGCGAAGAGGCCATTGCAGGCACATCATCTGCAACAGCTGTACCGGCCTCTTCGCAGCACAAGGCTGCTCCTACAGGTGGCTTTCAATCAATTGATCGAAAGCGGGCGTGAGCTTCTCGGTGACAAGTGAATCCCGGCGATCATGCAGCGCACCGAGCCCCCGGCCATCTCGATGGTCGGCACATCCAAAGGTACCAGCCGCGCCGAACGCTCGATGCGCTGACGCTGCTCCCCCGTAAGGCTGTCGAACGCTTTGCGCGAAAGCGCAAGGATTCGACCATCACGCCCAGAAAGCTCGATGGCGTTGCCGGCAAACTGGCTGATCTGCTGGTTGCTCAGGTCGATCACATCACGGCCTGACTCGATCAGGCGCATGCGCACCTCCTGCGCACGGCTCGGGTTGGTGAACGTGTCAAACCCCACCAGTGCAAACTCAGTCGCCACGCACATCAGGACGTTGGTGTGGTAAATCGGCGTGCCTTGTTCGTCGGCCGTGTCGAACACCATGGGCTCGAAGTTGAAGTGCGTGCTGAAACGCTCGAGGGCGATCGGGTCGGCGCGGTTGGAGCGGGCGGTATAGGCGACCCTGGACAAATGGTCGAACACCATTGCCCCGGTGCCTTCGAGAAACAGCTCGTCCTGTTCCAGCCCGGAATAGTCGATCACATCCTGCACCCGGTACTCATGCTTGAGCATCTCGATGACATCCGCCCGCCGTTCGCGGCGGCGGTTGCGCGAGTACATCGAGTAGATCGCGATGTGGCCGCCCGGGTGGGTGGAAAACCAGTTGTTCGGGAACACCGAGTCCGGCGTGTTCTGCTCGCCAAAGTCGTCGAACAGGTGCACGCGCACGCCCTCGGCTTCAAGCCGCCCCGCGGCCTGGGTGACTTCGTCGCGCGCCACATCGGCCACGGCGTGCGCGGCGACATCAGGGTGGGTGCTCTGAAACGAATTGTCTGCCGCTGTTTCCGGGTTGGGGGTGAAGGCGTGCGGCCTGACCATGACCACTGCCGCAGGTGCTTGAATCGAACGCGTTGGAAATGCCATCTGGATTACCGAAATTAAGAGCTGACCGTAGGGTTATGCAACGCGTCGGATGCGGCTTTTGGCAGCGCGGCCGCGGGTGTGGCTGAACAGGTCTTTCGGGTCTTCGTCCACCCAGGGCACCAGGTCGATTTTTGAACCCAGGCCGCGTTTTTCGGCTTCCTGTAGTACATACCGTAGTACGGTGTAGTCTTCGAGCGCGAAGCCCACCGAGTCGAATACGGTTACCTGGCTGTCGCTTTGGCGGCCTTCGGTTTCACCCCGCAGTACACGCCAGAGGTCGACCACCGGGAAGTCGCCTGGCAATTGCTGGATGTCACCTTCGATACGGGTCTGCGGTTCATACTCGACGAACACCCGGGCTTTACGCAGTACATCGGCATGCAGTTCGGTCTTGCCTGGGCAGTCGCCGCCCACTGCGTTCAAGTGCATGCCGGGTTCGAGCATATCGGGGGTGATGATGGTCGCGTAGGCCTTGTCGGCGGTCACCGTGGTGATGATGTCGACGCCTTTGACCGCCTCGGCAACAGAGCGGGCCTTGCGAATGGTAAGGCCGCTGTACTCCTTGAGGTTGGCGATCAGCTTGGCGGTGGCCAGCGGGTCGGTGTCGAAGGCGACGATTTCTTCGATACCCAGGTGTTTGTGGAAGGCCAGTGCCTGGAATTCGCTTTGCGCGCCGTTGCCGATCAGCGCCATTTTTTTCGCGTTCGGCCGGGCCAGTGCCTGGGCGGCCATCAACGATGTGGCGGCAGTGCGCAGGGCGGTGGCGATGGTCAGTTCAGACAACAGCACCGGGTAACCGGTCGCCACGTCGGCCAACACGCCAAAGGCCATGACGGTATGAAGGTCTTTTGCTGTATTGGCAGGGTGCCCGTTGACGTATTTGAACGCATAGCGATGCGTGTCGGCGACTGGCATCAATTCGATCACACCCACTTCCGAATGGCTGGCAACACGGGCGGACTTATCAAAGTCCTGCCAACGTTTAAAGTCTTCGCGCAGGGCCGCGGCCAGTTCGCCAATGAAGGGCGCTACGCCAATGTCATGGACCAAATCGGACATGGTTGGAACATCAATGAAATACGTCATGCTCTTGCACCTTTTATGCGCGCGCTCTCACCTCAAGGCCTGCAGGGTGAACGCTTAAGATTGTTGAGGGGTTGCCAGCACGAAGAGTTTGATGAAAGGTTGCGTCAAATTGAAGAGAGCAGGTTGCCAGTTTCGTCATCTTTCTAGACAATCTGCGACCCCCGAATAACAATCTGATTAATGGGCAGGCACCATGGACACTGTAGACCGGGAACTGATCGCGCTGTTGCGTGATAATGCACGCACGCCGATCCTCACCCTTGCCAAGAAACTCAAGGTTGCCAGGGCAACGGTGCAGAACCGCATCACCAAGCTTGAGGAACAAGGGGTGATCATGGGCTACACGATTCGCCTCAGGTCAGATGCCCTGGAGCAAGGCGTACGGGCAATTACCAGCATCGGCATCAGCGGCCACCATGCTGCGGAGGTCAAGCACGCGCTGCGCGGGCACCCCAACGTGGTGGCCATCCACACCACCAATGGCCGCTGGGACCTGATGGCCGAGCTGCGGGCGGACACCCTCGAGGCCTTCGACCGAGCGTTGAACACCATTCGCTCGATACAGCACATCGAGAACACCGAGACCAGCATTTTGCTCTCCACCTTCAAGATGTGATCACTGCGATAGCCGGAATGGGCAGGCGCCTGGCGCAAACTGTCACCCCGGCCTTTCACAGTGCAACAAATCCCATTTCGTGTGTGCAGTCTGTAGCGTTCCGATTGACCACAACGGCTGGCAAAATGAAACAGCGTCAGCACGCTGTGTTTCACGTTTAAACGTCTTGCCGGGCATGTTCAGATTAATCGGCGTGTACGTGTGATGGGCTTTCATAATTAATTAAGCCTGATGAGAAGTTTCATCGGGGCGTGTATCTCCGTCTGCGTTAATACCCATGCCTGCCGCACTTGTCATTACAAAAAGTGTGCACGTGCGTGCCAATTAAAGTGCGCAGTGAAGGGCATGTGGTTTCACAGAAAAAGAATAAGAGGTCAACTATGCAGCAAACGTGCAACTCGCAAGACGCGACTGGGCAGCCTGGCCGTACGCTGAAGCGACGGCTGGAAAATAGGCACATTCAGCTCATTTCGATCAGTGGTGCGATCGGCACCGGGCTGTTCATGGGCTCGGGCAAGATCATCGCGCTTTCCGGCACATCGATCATTCTGGTGTACGCCATCATCGGCTTTTTCGTGTTCTGCATCATGCGTGCGATGGGCGAGATGCTGCTGGCCAACCTGCACATGGAGTCGTTCGCAGACCTGGTACACAACTACCTGGGGCCGCGCGCCGGTTTCATCCTCAGCTGGTCCTACTGGCTCAGTTGGGTGGTCGCGGCGGTGGGTGATGTGGTCGTGGTGGCAGGCTTCTTCCAGTACTGGTACCCCGATGTGCCCACCTGGCTACCGGCATTTGCCACGATGTTCCTGCTGCTGGGCCTGAACATGCTGGCGGTAAAGGCGTTTGGCGAGGTCGAGTTCTGGTTCGGGCTGATCAAGATTGTCGCGATTGTGCTGCTGGTGGTCACGGGGCTGGTGATGGTGGCCACGTCCTACACGTCGCCAGCCGGGGTCACGGCGTCCTTCAGCCATCTGGTGGCACCCGGCGTGGTCATGCCCCATGGCATTCTCGGCTTCCTCGCCGGCTTCCAGATCGCGATTTTCTCGTTCGTGGGCACCGAACTGATCGGTACCGCGGCCGCAGAGGCCAAGGACCCGGAAAAGACCCTGCCCAAAGCGATCAACACCATTCCCGTGCGCATCCTGCTGTTCTACATCTGCTCGCTGGTGTGCATCATCAGCGTGGTCTCGTGGGCGAATGTGCCGGCAAACCGCAGCCCGTTCGTCGAGCTGTTCCTGCTGGGCGGCCTGCCGGCTGCGGCCGGCATCATCAATTTCGTGGTGCTGACGTCTGCCGCCTCGTCGGCCAACAGCGGTGTGTATTCGGGGTCGCGGATGCTTTATGGCCTGTCCCACCAGCAACAGGCGCCGACCGCGTTCGGGCGGCTGTCCGGGTCGGGTACGCCGGTCAGGGCGCTGGTGTTTTCGGGGGTGTGCATGGCGATTGCGCTGACGCTGTTGTTCGTGATCCCGGAGGTGATGACGGTCTTCACGTTGGTGTCGACCATTTCGGCGGTGATGATCATCGTCACCTGGTCGCTGATCCTGATGTCCTATTTTGCCTACCGCCGCCAGAACCCCAAGGCGCATGAGCAGTCCAGGTTCAAGCTGCCAGGGGGCAAAGTGACGGCGGCATCGGCGCAGCTGTTCCTGATCTTCGTGTTGTGCCTGTTGGCGCTCGAGCCTGACACACGCACCGCGCTGTATGTGATGCCGCTGTGGTACATCGGTTTGCTGCTCGCCTACCGGCACCGGGTTAAGGTGTGCGCGCGGCAAGTAGCGGCTACGGCTTCCTGAAACGCAGTGCAGTTGGCCGTGGGGTAACGCCCACGGCCATTGCCGCTTTCAGCTGTCGCGCAGCCAGTCCACCAAGCCCAGAGTGGTCGGGGTAGTGCTGCGGCCATGGGGCACTACCAAGTAGTAGGCCTCGCGGGGTTTGACCACCAGGTCGGTCAGGCGCACCAGCTCACCGGACGCCAACAGGTGATCGACCATTCGACCCCACCCCAGCGCCACACCATGCCCATGCAGCGCTGCCTGGACGGTGTCGGCGTACAAGTGGCAACGCAGGCTGTAGCGAAGTTTGGGCGGGTGCCCACCCGCTTCGCGGAACCAGGTAGGCCAGGTCATCCAGCCCTCGGTTGTGGCATCGGCATCGAGCAAGTCGGCGCCGTACAACCCTTCTAGTGACTCCGGCAGGCTGTTGCGGGTGAGCCAGTCGGGTGAACACACCGGAAATATTTCTTCCTCGAACAGCTGCACCGCGGTGCCGTCTTCCCAGCGCCCGTTGCCATAGCGCACCAGCAGATCGACATCGTGATTGCGCAGGTCGCCCATGAACATCTGTGTGGCCAGGCGCAGGCGCACGTGGGGCAGGGCGGTGCGCAAGGTGCCCAGGCGCGGCATGACCCGCAGCTGGGAAAACGTCGCGGTGCAGCTCAGCACCAGTTCTTGCTCGTTGCCACCCTCGCTGAGGCGGTCGAAGACCGAGGCGATCTTTTGCAGCGAATCGGAAATGACCGCATACAGGGCCTGGCCCTCGCTGGTCAGGCGCACGCCCCGGTGCAGGCGCTGAAACAGCTGGCTGCCGAGGGTTTCTTCGAGCTGCTTGACCTGTTTGCTCACCGCTGCCTGGGTCACGCCCAACTCCTGCGCGGCCAGGGTGAAGCTGTTGTGCCGGGCCACGGCTTCGAATTCGAGCAGTGCCGTCATCGACGGGATGATGCGCCGGTAGCCTTTGTGTTTGTTGCCGTATTCTTGTGTTTTCATGCGACGTCCTGGCAAGGCGCGACGCGCTGGTCCGCGTCGCGCCCAGACAGTGGCAGAAAAACCGCCAGGGCGGTAGTCGCCAGCATGCCTTCAGTGCTGGCGCTCGGCCACCGCCCGGAGCGTGCGCAACGTCACCACCGGTGCATCCACCACAAAGCGGTTGGCCAGCCACCCCGGCACATCCCCGGCCGGGTCTGCCTTGAGCTGGTACGTGACTTCGGTCTGCTTGTCACCCAGCGGTTTCATCACCCACTGGCCACTAAGGCGCTGCACGCGGATCAGCCCCTCCACTTCGGGGATCTTGCCAGGGTCGGCGCTCAGGTGGCGCAGCAGGGTGCCGTCGTCGCGCTGTTCGGTGGTCACCTTGACCACGATGTCCCGCGGCAGGGTCGGCCACGGCAGGTTGGTGGTCAGGTAGACCCAGGTACTGTCGCCGTCGACCTCTAGCAAGCGCATCTCGGCGCAGGCATACAGCCATTTGCAGGCCACGCGCAGGTTTTCCTGCAGGTCTGTCAACGTGCGTACGCTGGCCTTCATGGTGCTGACACCGCGAAACTGCTGGTAGGGGGAATCGCCGTCGCCGCTGAGGTAGACACGGATGCCTTCCCTGTCGTAGGCCAGGTTCCAGTCGTCGGTCGCCTGAACGGTACTGGACAGCGCCAGCAACAAGGCGGCAAGCAGGCGGTAGCGGTTCATGGTGAGCACCGCGCAGGGCAGGATTGTTCAGTATGAGCGGCAAACAGAAAGCCCGCCAGGGAGGCGGGCTTCGGTCCAACAGGCTGGGCTTAACTAAACGCTTAGCGCTGTGGGTTGAGCGTCAGGTGCACGTGGCGGTTGACGTCCTTGTACAGCAGGTAGCTGAAGTTGCCTGGGCCACCGGCGTAGCAGGCTTGCGGGCAGAAGGCGCGCAGCCACATGAAGTCACCGGCTTCGACTTCGACCCAGTCCTGGTTCAGGCGGTATACCGCCTTGCCTTCCAGCACGTACAGGCCATGTTCCATGACGTGGGTTTCAGCGAACGGAATCACGCCGCCTGGCTGGAAGGTCACGATATTGACGTGCATGTCGTGGCGCATGTCGGCCATGTCGACGAAGCGGGTGGTTTTCCAGCGGCCTTCGGTGCCTGGCATCTCGATGACGGTGGCGTTGTCACGGTGGGTGACGAAGGACTCTGGCAGGTCCAGGCCTTCAACCTTCTGGTAGTGCTTGCGCAGCCAGTGGAAGGTGACGTTGGCCTTGCTGTGGTTGCGCAGGCTCCATTCGGCGCCTGGGGCGATGAAGGCGTAGCCGCCTTGCTTCAGGGTGTGGTGCTTGCCTTCCAGGGTGATGTCGAGCTCACCCTCGACCACGAACACCACGGCTTCGGCGTTTACGTCCAACTCTGGGCGCTCGCTGCCGCCTTCCGGGGCCACTTCGACGATGTATTGCGAGAAGGTCTCGGCAAAGCCGGTCAATGGGCGGGCGATGACCCACATGCGCATTTTGTCCCAGAACGGCAGGTGGCTGGTGACGATGTCACGCATCACGCCCTTGGGGATGACGGCATAGGCTTCGGTGAACATGGCACGGTCAGTCAGCAGCTCGGTTTGAGCTGGGTGCCCACCGTGGGGGGCGAAGTAGGAATGATTCGACATGGACGATCTCGACTTGTTGTTCTCTCCCCGTGCCGTGAACCGCACCGGCCGGTGCGGCGCAGGGGATGTGCCGACAGAATAGGGTCGAGCGCGTGCCATCTACAAATTAAATGTTGGAATACCCGGTATTTGCTTGCTGAATGCTAACTTGGCGCCCTGCATGTTGCTCCGGCAAGCGGTCGCCCTGGCCGAACAGCTTGTGGCGCAGGGTGCCGTCCTGGTAGTGCAAGGGGTAGCGGCCGCGGCGTTGCAGCTCGGGCACCAGCAGCTCGACGACGTTGGCCAGGTCATCCGGTTGCACCGCGTACGTGAGGTTGAAACCGTCGATGCCGGTCTCGTCCAGCCACGTTTCCAACTGGTCGGCGATGTCAGTGGTAGCGCCGACCAGGACCGGACCACGGCCCCCCAGGCCGACGAATTCGGCCGCTTCGCGCACGGTCCAGCGGCGGTTAGGGTCAGCGGCGGTGAAGGCGGCCAGGGCGGCGCGGCCGGCATCGTTCTCGACATACTCGATCGGTGCGTCGGGGTCGAGGCCGGCGAAGTCGATGCCAGTCCAGCCCGACAGCAGGGCCAACGCGGCGTCCAGGTCGACATAGCCCCGGTATTCGGCAAAGCGGGCTTCGGCCTCTTCACGCGTGGGGGCGACGATCAACAGTGCCTGGGCGTAGATCAACACCTCGTCGCGGCCACGCCCGGCCACTTCGCTGGCCTGGCGAATGCCATCGGCATAGCGGCGCAGTACCGTAGTCGTCGGCCCGCTGATGAACACGCACTCGGCATGCTGCGCAGCAAACTGCTGGCCGCGTGCCGAGGCGCCAGCCTGGAACAACACCGGCGTGCGTTGCGGCGAGGGCTGGCACAGGTGCATGCCGGGCACCTGGAAGTGCTGGCCGACGTGGCCGATCGGGTGGACCCGGGAAGGGTCGATATAACGGCCGCTGTCACGCTCCAGCACCACCGCGTCGTCGTCCCAGCTTTTTTCCCACAGTTTGTACAGCACCTGCAGGTATTCCTCGGCCAGGTCGTAACGCTGGTCGTGGCCCAGTTGGCGGGCCAGGCCCAAATTACGCGCGGCGCTGTCCAGGTAACCGGTGACGATGTTCCAGCCGACGCGGCCATTGCTCAGGTGGTCGAGCGTGGACATGCGCCGGGCAAAGGGGTAGGGGTGTTCGTAGGTCAGTGAAAAAGTCACACCAAAGCCCAGGTGCTCGGTTACGCCGGCCATGGCCGGGACCAGCAGCAGCGGGTCGTTGACCGGCACCTGCACACCCCCGCGCAAGGCCGCTTCAGGGCCGCCCTGGTAGACGTCGTAGATGCCCAGTACGTCGGCAATGAACAGCGCGTCGAACAGGCCGCGCTCCAGCAGGCGGGCCAGGTCGGTCCAGTAGCCCAGGCGATTGAAGGCCACACTGGTGTTACGCGGGTGGCGCCACAGGCCGGGGGACTGGTGGCTGGCGGCGTTCATGCTGAACGCGTTGAAGCGGATCGGGCGGGGCATGGCGGTCAGTCTCCGGTCACGGCAGCACGGAAGCCGGGTAGACCGCATCGGCTACCTGCAACTTACGCGGGATCAGGCCCAGGCCCTGGAAGGTGTCGGCCAGCTTTTGCTGTTCGGCGACGATCTGTGGGGTGATGGCGACGGCGTTGTAGTTACGGCGCTCGCTGGCCACTTCCAGCACATCGGCCTTGATCCCCAGCTGCGGCGCCAGCAGCGCGGCGACGTCGGCGGGCTTGGCGTTGGCCCATTGGCTGACCTTGCCCAGTTCGGCGAAGAAGGTCTTCAGCAGGGCGCGGTGCTGGTCGGCGAATGCCGCGGTGGACAGGTAGAAGGTGCGGTTATTGGACAAGCCACTGCCGTCACGCAGGTTCTTCAGGCCCGGCTGGCTTTCTGCCGCGGCGAGGAACGGGTCCCACAGGGTCACGGCCTGCACGCTGCCCGATTGCAGGGCGGCCACGGCATCAGCCGCGTTATTGACGTAGGCGGGGGTGATGTCCTGGTAGCTCAGGCCAGCTTGCTCCAGTGCGACGGCCAACAGGTATTGCGCGTTCCAGCCACGGCCGGTGGCTACCCGCTTGCCTTTAAGGTCCTGCACGCCTGTGAGGTGGTCCTGTTCGCGCACCACCAGGCCGATACCGCGGGGGTAAGGTTGCTCGGCGGCCAGGTAAACCACTGGCTTGCCGGCGGCCTGGGCAAAGACCGAGGGGGCGTCGGCGGCGTGGCCGAGGTCGATGGCGCCGGTGCTCAGCGCTTCGAGCAGTTGCGGGCCCGCGGCGAATTCGTGCCAGCTGACGGTCACCCCCTGCGGGGCGAGGGCCTTCTCCAGGGCACCACTGCCCTTGAGAATATTGATGCTGTTGAATTTCTGGTAGCCGATGCGCAGGGTTTTGGCGTCTTCGGCGAGGGCGCTGGACCAGGGCAGCAAAGCGCTGGCGACACTGGCCAACAGGCCGCCGATCAGCAGGCGGCGCAAGGGGGAAAAGGCACGGGTGGGCATGAGGGGGCTCCTGGAATGGGGTGATAATCCGTGCGCCCAGACTAAGGAGGTGGCGTTTGGCTTTCAATTTTTTAATTCCATTTGGTTAGAATGTTTAGTTATTTTTATATCCTTTTTGTAGTTTAGAGGCATGCGCTTGCACATAAGGGCACTGTGCCATCACTTTTTTTTCACATCTCTTTGTTAGGATCCCGATCACGTTTGAGGAGCCTTTTTCATGCCGCACACCCTGCGCAAGCGCAGCACCCGCATCGCCCTGACCGCTACTGCCAGCCTGCTCGCGGCCACGCTTGGCTTCTTTGCCTGGCAGAGTTTCTACCCCGTCCAGGCTGCCAGCGGCTGGGACGTCGAGGTGTTGCACCGCGACGTGGCCAAAGCAGCCTCGTTGCTGCCGCAAGCCGACGGCAGCCTGCTGGTCAGCCGCGAACTGGACGACGGTAAAGGGAGCATCCTCAAGATCACCGCCCAGGGCGACCGGGTCGTGGTGATCGACAACCTGTCCAAACCTGATGGCATGGTCGCCGTCGACGGCGGCTGGGTGTTCAGCCAGGAAGGGGGCTTCGCGCCGGTCAGCCTGTCGCGTGATGGCCAGGTGACCCGGCTGTTCGACGGCGAGAGCGTGCAAGGGCTGTGGAACGAGGGCGATCACCTTTATGCCATCGAGGACCGCAAGGGTAATGGCCGCTTGATGCGCTATGACTGGCGCACTGGCCAGCTTGACGTGCTGCGTTCCGGGCTTACCGAAACCGAAGGCCTGACCCGCTGCAGCGATGGCCGCCTGCTGTATACCGAGAAAGCCAACGGCAAGGTCCGCGCCTTGTCCGAAGATGGCCAGGACCCGGTGGTGGTCGATGGCCTGCGTAACCCAACCTTCCTGTTCTGCGACCAGCGCGGTTTGTGGATCAGCGAAGACAACACGCACCGCGCCCGCTTGCTGCGTATCGACGCCGATGGCTCGCGCCAGACTGTGCTGTCGTTCCTCAAGGCGCCCCAGTCAATCGTCGCCGATGGCAAGGGCGGCTACCTGCTGGCTGAGGGCGGGCGCAACCGCGTGCTGCACCTGACCCCACCGGTGGAGCGCAGCACCGCGCAGCGTGACTGACCAATCGTTCAGCTCGGCAGGCGTTGCTTGCGCCCGGGCAGCAAGCCCAGCACCAGCATGCAGCCGAGCAGGATCACCCCGCCGCCGGCGACCTGCAGCAGGCTCAAGGTTTCATCGAGGAACAACGCCCCCACCAGCACCGCCACCAGGGTGACCACGAACTCTACGCTGATGGCGCGGGTAGCACCGATACGGGCGACCAGGCCGAAAAACAGCACATACGTGGTAGCGCTCATGACCCCGCCGCTGATCAGCAGGTAAAGCCAGTCGCTGGCCTGGGGCACGCTAGGCACGGGCACCACCAGCAACAGCGGCAAGGTCATCAGGCCGCCGGCCAGGAACGCGCCGCCGGTCACCGTCCATGGGTCCTGGCCACGCACGTGCAGGCTGGCGTAGTTGCTGCCGAACGCAGCGCTCAAGGCCCCGAACAGCGACGCGATACAGCCGTGGATGAAGACATCGTTGACCGGTGGGGCCGGAAAGCCCACCAGCATGGCGATGCCGACAAAGCCCAGCAGCAGGCCGATGAGGCCTTGCAGGGTGATTTTCTCCAGCCCCCAGACACGGCCGATGATCATCGAAAACAGCGGGATGGTGGCCACGAAGATCGCTGCCATGGCGGTGCCGATCCGTGGCGTGGCATAAGACATCCCGATCAACTGCCCGGCCACGGTAGTGGCGCCGATCACTAGCAGCGGTTTCAGCAATGGTCGCAGGCGCAAGGCACGGCCGCACACCGCGCCCAGAATGGCCAAGGTACTGCCGGCAATCAGCGAGCGCAGGCTGACCGCGCCGACCCAGCCAAAGGCGTGCACCGTCTTGAGCACCACCAGAAAAGAAAAGCCCCAGGCAATGGCCAGAAACAGGTAAGCGGCAAGGTCACGCGGTTGCATGGGGCAGGGTCCGTCCGGGGCAGAGAAACGCAGGCTAGCGGGTTGAAGGGCGTGACTACAAGCGCCGCCAGTGGTTTGCCTGTAATGCCCTTTGATGGCTACCCGACCAACAGCGTGCTTCCCTGCATGGCCGCGCTCACGGATAATCCCCTCATTCCAATAAACAGCCTGTGAGTGGGTATGAGTGATTCCGTAGTCAGCCTCGGCCAGCCTGAGATCGAAGGGGTGCGCAAGTCGCGCAAGAACAACCCCGAGAAAACGCGCGAGGACATCCTTCAGGCCGCCATCAACGAGTTCGTCCAGCAGGGTCTGGCCGGCGCGCGCGTCGATGCCATCGCCGAGCGCACCGCCACCTCCAAACGCATGATCTACTACTACTTCGGCAGCAAGGAGCAGTTGTACGTCGAGTGCCTGGTCAAGCTCTACGGTGATATCCGCAAGACCGAACAAAGCCTGGACCTGGAGTCGCTGCCGGCCGAGCAGGCGATCCGTCGCCTGGTGGAGTTCACCTTCGATCACCACGACCGCAATGTCGATTTCGTGCGCATCATCTGCACCGAAAACATTCACTATGGCGAGTACGTCAAGCAGTCGCCGGTCATCCGTGAGATGAGCAGCCTGGTGCTCGAGGCCCTTGGCAGCACCTTGCGTCGGGGCGAGCAGGAAGGTGTGTTCCGTTCCGGGATCGAGGTCATCGACCTGCACATGCTGATGAGTTCGTTCTGCTTCTACCGGGTGTCGAACCGCCACACCTTCGGCGAGATCTTCCAGATAGACCTCGCCGACGACGAGATCAAGCAGCGCCACAAGAACATGATCTGTGACGCAGTCATCCGCTACATCCGCGCCTGAGCGGGGTCATTCGCCCAGCCGTTGCTCGCGTGACGGCGGGTAGCCGAAGTACGCCGCATAGCACTTGCTGAAGTGCGACACCGACACGAATCCGCAGGCCACTGCCACTTCCATCACCGACAGGTCGGAATACTGCAGCAGCCGGCGGCTTTTGGTGATGCGCAATTCCATGTAGTAGCGCCGCGGCGAGGTGCCCAGCTGGGCCTGGAACAGGCGGTCGATCTGCCGGCGTGAGCGCCCACTGTAGGCGGCCAGTTGATCGAGGCTGAGGGTTTCTTCGAGGTTGTTTTCCATCAGCTCGACGATGGTGCGCATGTGCAGGCTCATGGACTTTTTCGCCCCGGGCCCGACCTGGCGATAGCGCGCGCCGGAGAACGACAATATTTCTTCGACGCCTTCGGCCAGGCCATCGCCGTACAGCCTGCGGACCAGGCCGAGCATCAGCTCCATCGCGCCATTGGGGCTGGCGGCGCTGAGGCGGTCGCGGTCGAGGGTGAAGCTGGCCGGGGTGATGCGGGTTTGCGGGCTGCGTTCGGAGAGGCTGGCGCGTTGCTCGGGGTGGATGCTGCACCCGTAGTCGTCCAGCACGCCTGCGCGGCCCAGGAACCAGGCGCCGTTCCACAGGCCGCCCAGGGCCATGCCATGGGCGGCGCAGTCGTCCAGCATGCGGTCGAGTTCAGGGTACTTGAGCGGGGTGCGCAGGCCACCGCAGATGATCAGCAGGTCGAGCTCCTTGAGCGCTTCGGCGGACAGTTCGCTGGCGACCAGCTCCAGCCCCAGGTCGCTCAGCACCCGGTCGCCGTCCAGCGACAGTGGGGTGAACTGGAAGCTGTCGGCGCGCAGCAGATTGGCGGTGACCAGCACATCCATGGCCACGGTGAAGCTGGCCATGGAGAAGTGTTCGAGCAATACGAAGTCGACCCGATAGGGCGCTTGGGCATTTCCGGTGGTGGACTTTAGCCTCAGCATGTTGCTGGTGCTGGTCTTCTTGCTGAACTGGCGTGGGGTGGGCACTCTGGACTCCGCTTCCTGGCTGGCCAGGCGGAGTGTGGCGGGTGGCCGTGGGAAAGACAATCTCTCGGGTGGGCCTGTCGTATTTCAGGTCGTGTTCAGGCAATGGGTTGAAGGGTGGTTGTGAGGTGCAGGCGCTGCAAGCCTAAAAACACGCTCCCCGGGAAATCAATCTGAACCCTCAGCGCCCAAGGCAACCCAACCCATTACATGCCAAATGGGAGAGCGCTCATGGAAATCGGAACGATCTGGATCATCATCGCGGCCTTTGTGATCCTGCTGGAAATCTGGGCCATCTGGCACATCATCGGCAGTGACCGCCGCGCCGAGCGCAAGATGCTGTGGGTCGTCTTCGTGGTCTATGCGCCGTTCCCCGGCCTGTTGTTCTGGGCGTGGCGCGGGCCGCGAGCGGTGAAGGGCAGGGCAGTGCTGCAAGAAAAGTGATGGCCATGGCACCAGGCGCGGGGGCGCCTGGTGCGGTCACTGCTCGCGGCTCAGGGCACGATGCTGAAGTAAATGGCCTGGCCCAGGCCGTCGACCATCAGGCTGCCGTGAAACTTCACCCGCGACACCACACGCAGGCTTTTGAGCTCTTCGTGTATGCGGTCGCGAATCTGCTTTTCGGCTTCATCGACACGGGCTGCCGTGGTGCTTTGGTAAAGCTGGACCACGCCTAGCAGGGTGGTTTCGATGTGGTCCACGGTGTCCCAGCCGATTTTGCGCAAGTGCAGCCGGGCGCGGGCGGCCTCGTCGTCATCGCCGTCATGCCGTGGGTTAATGGTGTAGGCAAGTTGAAAGTGGTGCTTGGTCATTGTTGCTTTCCTTGTTGCGGGCAGGCCTCCGTGCCGGGTTTTGCACTCTAGCGGCAGGCAGACGCCGCTGAAAACACACACGTGGTTCAACACGCTGACCGCGTCATGTGAAAAGTCCTACAGCACGCTTGACCTCAAGCTAACTCGAGGTCTGATACTCGGCGGCACTTTTCCCCGTGCGAGTATTCACCGTGTCCCGTTCAGCACCTTTCCAGCTGTCCAACCCTGCAGGGCTGTATGACCCCAGTGGCAATGCCTATTCCCATGTCGCAGAAGTGCCTGCCGGCAGCCGTTTGCTGTATATCGCCGGCCAGGGCGGCGAGGACGCCAACGGGCACCTGTCGCCGGCATTCGCCGACCAGGCCCGACAGGCCCTGGCCAACCTCGAGACGGCCCTGGCCTCCAAAGGCGCCAGCCTGGCACAGGTGTTCAAGCTGACCTTGCTGATCGTCGATCACAGCGAGGCGCGTCTGCAGCAATGGGTGGCCGAGGCTGACAGGGCGTGGGGCCCGCTCATGAAACCGACCTGCACACTGATACCCGTGCCTCGGCTAGCGCTGGGCGGCATGCTGGTGGAGATCGACGCGGTGGCAGCGCTGTAGCGGCTGCCACTCGGGGGTGGCGCCAGGGAAACACTCTGTTGTATATCGGTAGCTGCAGGGCCGATATAACAACAATAACCCTCTCAGAGGTGACCCCACCATGAGCACCGGCACCACCACGCTTACCGACCGCAAGGCCAGGGCCTGGCTCTGGCCCGCACTGTTCAGCCTGGTGGCCTTCGCTGCCAATTCGGTGTTTTGCCGGTTGGCACTGCGCGACGGGGCCATCGACCCCGCATCGTTCACGGTGGTGCGGCTGGCCAGTGGTGCGCTGTTCCTCATGCTGCTGATACGGTTGCGCAAGCCCGCACTTACCCTGGGCGGCAGCTGGAGAGGCGGCCTGGCGCTGTTCCTTTATGCATTCCTGTTTTCTGCGGCGTACCTGCAACTGGGCGCTGGCCCAGGTGCGTTGCTGTTGTTCGGCGCCGTGCAGATCACCATGTTTGGTTTTGCCGCGTACAAAGGCGAACGCATCACTCCGCGGATGCTGCTGGGCATGCTGATCGCCTTCGCTGGCCTGTTGGTGCTGTTGTTGCCCGGTGCCGAGGCGCCACCCTTGACCAGCGCCTTGCTGATGGCCGCCTCGGGCGTGGCGTGGGGCGTGTATTCGCTGTTGGGCAAAGGCTCACCCAGGCCGTTGGCGGATACCGCCGGCAACTTTGCCCGCAGCCTGCCATGCCTGGTGCTGCTGGCACCCGTGCTGTGGGTCGGTGGCGGCACGCAGTTGACCGCCCCCGGTTTACTGTATGCGCTTGCCTCGGGCGTGCTGGCCTCGGGGGCGGGTTATGCCGTGTGGTACGGCGTGGTCAGGCAGGTCAGCGCACAACAGGCGGCAACGATGCAGCTCAGTGTGCCGGTGATTGCCGCAGTGGGCGGGGTTTGCCTGATTGGTGAACCGCTGTCGATTCGCTTGCTGGTGGCGTGTGCCGTGGTGCTGGGCGGTATCGCGCTGGCCCTGGCACCGCGCCGTTAAAAGAAGCTGCGCTGCGCCTTGAGCGTGACTACGCTTTCGCAATACGTGTTGATCCCCGAATACGCATCACAACCGCCGCCACTGAGGTTGGAGTTGCTGTAGATCAGGTTCAGGTCGATGCCCAGCCAAGGCCGCGACAGTTCCAGCGACCAGTCGGAAAAGGCACTCACCTGGCTGCCATCGCCAATGGTGAACGGCGTGCCCAAACGGTGATGGGCGAGTTTGACGGTGAGGTCGACGTCGAACAGCGGCAATTGGCCGAAGTCGGCGAAGAGGGTGCCGGTGCGGTTGTCGGGGTTGTCGCGTAGCGCCCCGCCAAAGCGGCTGCCCAGCACCGACACGCCGCCGTACAGCGCGTAGCTGTCGGGCCCTGCGACAGTGGGCTGGCTGTAATGAATCAAACCCACCTCGTAACCCAGGCTGCTGTCGAAGTGGTGCTTGTAGCCCAGGTAGCTGTCCAACCGCAGGGTGGAGTTTGGGGTGACGCCCATGCTCGGGGCGTATTGGCCCAGGTACCAGCCACTGCGGTGGCTGAGGTCGAGGCCACCATGGAATGCGCCGATGGCGCTGGGCGAAATCAGCCCTTGGGCCATGCTGCGGGAGGGTGTGGTGCCTAGCGTGAAGTCGATGTCGCCCAGTTCGCGTTTCATTTGCTGGGCCAGCAGCAGGGGGCTGAAGAGCAGTGCAGCACTCAGCAACAGAAGGGGCCTGGTCATGGTCTCCGTCCTGGAAGGCTTGCGGTTGAGCGGTAAAGGATACCTGCGCAGGCGGGAGGAGGGAACCGTTGGCTATGGCCTTCAGCCTTTGGTCGAAGGGTCACCGTCGGCGGCTTCAGTGACTACAGGCAGGTCGTTGGCACGCTGGATCACCCGCCGTTGCTGTTCATAGTCGTCCAGCGACAGGCCACGGCGCTGCAAGGCTTCCAGTTGCAGTTGGCGGGTTTCTTCGGCGCTGTACGGGCGCAGTTCGGGGTGGCTGGCACAGCCGGCCAACAGGGCGATGGCGGTAGCGGCCAGGGCAGTGAGCGAGAGGCGGGCCAGGGTATTCATCGGGTAGCTCCGGGGTGCGGGGATTCGCCAAGTTCGAATCAATGGCGCTAGGTTATTGGGCCGGGCCGATCAGTAGAAATTGCCTCGTTCGATAGTCACTATCGATACAACCATCAGTGCGAAAAGTTAGCGCCCTCTCTGCTGGTCAAACGGATTGCCATTGCTACCCTTAACCCACGCGGTCTGACCTCATGGGGATTAGCGATGCGCATGCCATTGATTGCCGTCCTTTCGGCGCTGCTGTGCCTGAGCGCTGCACCTGGCCGGGTGCTGGCACAAGATGTACCCGCGCCGGCCCCGGCCCCACAAGCCGACACGCTCGCGGCCAAGGAGGCGGTGTTCACCCAGGAGCAACTGGACCAGATGCTCGCACCCATCGCGCTGTACCCCGACGCGTTGCTGGCCCAGGTGCTGATGGCCGCCACCTACCCGGGGCAGGTGAGTGAAGCCGTGACCTGGTCCAAGGCCAACCCCAAGGCCTCTGGCGACGATGCGGTCAAGCAAGTGGCGAAACAGCCGTGGGACCCGAGCGTGCAGGCGCTGGTGGCCTTCCCGCAGTTGCTGGCGACCCTGGGCCAGGACCCCGTGTGGGTACAACGCCTGGGCGACGCCTTTCTCGCGCAACCCGACGATGTCATGGCCGGCGTGCAGCGCTTGCGTCATCAAGCGCAGGCGGCCGGCAACCTGCAGAGCAACCAGTACCAGAACGTGACCGTGCAGGCGGCTCCGGCGGCAGCGCCGGCTTCCAGCGGTGGTAGCAGCAAGCAGGCTGCGCCGGCCAGCAGCCCGCCCACCACCATCATTATCGAGCCGGCCGACCCGCAAGTGGTGTACGTGCCCAGCTACAACCCCACCACCACCTACGGCACCTGGGCTTACCCGGCCTCGCCGCCGGTGTACTACCCGCCACCGCCGATGTACTACGCCGGTTCCGCGCTGGTGGCGGGCCTGGCCTTCGGTACGGGCGTGGCGATTGTCAGTTCGCTGTGGGGCGACTGTGACTGGGGCAACAATGACATCGACATCGACGTCAACCGCTACAACAACATCAACGGCAACAACCGCATCACCAACAACCAGAACAAATGGCAGCACAACGCCGCGAACCGCGAGGGTGTGCCTTACCGCGATGCCCGCAGCCGCCAGCAATATGGTCGCCAGCTGGACGGTGCTACCCAGCGTACCGCGTTCCGTGGCGACGACGCCCAGCGTGCCCAGGCACGCAACAACGCCAGGGCTTCAATGGACCGGGCTGGCATCGAGCGGCCGGCCACCAGCAACCGCCAGGCCCGCCAGCAGGTGCGCGAGGCGCAGGCGGGCAATTCGGTCGGCAATCGTATGCAATCGCGTAACGACGCGGCACGGCCAGCCGACCGCCGACAGGACACACGTAATACCCAAGGCCGGCAGCAGAACAACCAGGTGAGCCCACGCAGGCAAGGCGAAGGCCAGGCGCGGCAAGGGGCGCAGAACCGCCCCGCCAATACCGCAGGCCGGGCGCGTAACAATGCCTTCGATGGCGTGCGCTCGCCGTCGCGCACCAGCGCGCAGGCCAGCCGCGGCCGTACCAGCCAGTCGTTCGCCCAGCGGCCGAACGCATCGCGTGCCGCCGGGCACCAGATCTCCCGGCCCAGTGCGCCTGCACGCCGCGGGGGAGGTGGCCGTCGATGAACCGTCCATTACTCGGGGCATTGCTGCTCACTGCAGGCCTGGCCTGGTCATCCCTGGCCGCTGCGCAAGACGCTTTTCCGACACCGGAGAAGGCCGTGGAGGCCTTCGTCGCGGCGCTGGGCCAAGAGAAAGCGGATGAAGCGCGCTTGGGCCAACTGCTGGGCGATGATTGGCGTACCTACATCCCGCGTGGGGGTGTGCAACGCAGTGATGTGGACACGTTCCTGGAGCAGTATCGCGCGCAGCACAGCATCGACATGACGGCCCAGGGCAAGGCCATACTGGCGGTGGGCAGTGATCACTGGACGTTGCCTATACCCCTGAGCAAAAGCAGCCAGGGCTGGCGTTTCGACCTCAAGGCCGGCAGTGCCGAGATCCGCGCCCGGCGCATTGGCCGCAACGAACTGGGCGCCCTGCAGTCGATGCTGGCGTACCACGACGCGCAGATGGACTACGCCTCACAAGACCGCAACGGCAATGGTGCGCTGGAATACGCGCAGAAAATTTTCAGCGAGCCTGGCAAGCATGACGGCCTGTACTGGGACGATGAAGGTGATGGGCAGGTCAGCCCGCTGGGGCCGCTGTTCGGCCAGGATGTGGTGGGTGACGACTGGTATGGCTACCACTTCCGCATCCTCGATGCGCAAGGCCCTTCGGCCCCCGGTGGCGCCTACAGCTACTTGATCGGCAACCAGATGAGCCGCGGCTTTGCCCTGATCGCCTGGCCAGCGAAGTATGACGACACAGGGGTGATGAGCTTCATGATCAGCCATGACGGCCAGGTCTTCGAGAAAGACCTCGGGCCACACGGGGACAGGCTGGCCAAGGAGATGAAACGCTTCGACCCGGATGACAGCTGGAAAGAGGTCGATACCACGGCGATCGAGTGAGCACGGCGCATCCCTGCGCCGCCGCCTTCAGTGCGCGCGCGCCGCGCGCACCTCGCGGGCGGTACACCCGAAGCGCTGGCGAAAGGCCCGGGTGAACTGCGCCTGGTCGGCAAAACCCCAGCGAAACGCCAGTTGGCCGATAGACAGATGGCAGTGCGGGTCGCACAGCTGGCGATGCACTGCCTCCAGGCGCTGTTGGCGCACCCATTCGCCCAGGGTATAGGGCGTGATCGAGAACAGCTTGTGCAGGTAGCGCAATGACAGGCCGCAGGCCGTGGCGACGGCTTGCGGTGACAGGTCGGGGTCGCCGAGGTTTTGCAGCACATAGTGCTCGACACGGGTCAGGTGCAACGTGCTGAGGTTGGAGCCTTCACTGCCCAGCACCCGTTCGTCCTGCTGCAAGGCCAGCAGCAGGGTCGCACTGGCCTGCTCCAGCAACAGGTGGCGGGCGGCTGCGGGGCTGGCGTCGAAGTGGCGCGCGCAGAGGTCCAGTTGCTCGACAAAGATGCGCCCAAGGCCTTGGCTGGCGTCGAAGCAGTGGCGGGTGTAGCGCTTGTGCCCGAGCAAGTTGGCCTTGAGCGCGCGTTCAGGCAGTTTCAGCACCCACAGGTCGTTCTCGGCCCGGTAGTGGAAGCGGTAAGGCGCATCGCCGCGCTCGACGATGAAACCGCCCGGGCGGCAGCTCACTGGGTGGCCATCCTGCTCGAAGTGCACCTCGCTGCGGCTGGGCACGGTGACCAGGTAGAACGCGTCAGTGTCCTGGCCGATGTGCGCCTTGCTGCGGGAATAGCCAAGCTGGCTGGAGCGCAGGCGTGACAGGCTCAGCGGCGTGCTGGGGGTGCTCCAGCGCTGCAGGTGGCCATCGAAGGGTTGCTCGGCGGCAAATTCCAGGCTCAAGGGGAAGTAGGTGTCGTTGATGGCTTCGGCCCATCGCGCCTGGCGTTCGGGTTGCGGCCAGCCGTGGGTCGACAGTTCTGTGGGCATGGGTTGTCCTTTTTCAAAGAGGGCAGCATTGAAAAAAGGAACTGCAGGCAAGCTACTCAAGCAGCTCTTGTTATTGTGCAAAAACGCCCGGCAGCGCAACGCTGCCGGGCGGGTGTCACGCCCATGATCGGCGCGTGCCGACCCTTTGATCAAGCCCCGCGTGTCACCCGGTACGTGGCCGAAGGTTCCAGGCAGGCCTGCCAGCCTGGCGGCACGACGATGTTGGTGGTGTCCTCCTCGATCACACAGGGGCCTTGCACCGTCTGCCCGGGCAGCAGGTGGTTACCGTTGAACACCGGGGTGTGCTGCCACTCGCCGTCGGCACTGAACAGCATCGGGCGCTCGCCCGCCGGGACTGCAGCAGGTGGCTGGGCCGGCCCCTGCAGTTCTGGCTGCGGTGGACGCGGCAGGTGACCGATCACCGAGCACTCCAGGTTGACCAGTTCTACCGGGCTGCCGGGCTCACTGTACGAGTACAGCGTCTGGTGGCGAGCGTGGAAGGACTCGATCAACGCTGCCAGCCCGTCGCTGTCCAGGCTGTGACGCTCCAGCTCCACGCTGCACTCATGGATCTGCCCGCTGTAGCGCATTTCCAGGGTGTAGTGGCAGCTGCTGGCCTGGTCGCCGAAGCCGTCTTCACGCAGGTTCGCCAAGCCTTGCTGGCGCAGTTCGGCCAGGGCCTGGTTGAGCTGCGCGAGGTCGGCGTGTTCGGCGTCCAGGCGCATCGACAGGCTGGTGAGCTGGTCGTAGCGCACATCCGAAAGGATCTGGCCGAAGGCGCACAAGCCAGAGGCCACCTTGGGGATCAACACGGTGTGCATGCCAATTTCTTCGGCCAGGCGCACCACGTGCATACCCGCTGCGCCACCCGCGCCAATCAGGGCGAAGTCGCGCGGGTCGTGGCCGCGTTCGATGGAGACACGGCGGATGCCGTTGACCATGTTCAGGTTGACCAGGGTGGTAACGCCAAACGCGGCGCGCTCAACACTGATGCCCAGCGGTTCGGCGATCTTGCTGCGGATGGCCTCCAGCGCAGCCTGGCGATTCAGCGTAATACTGCCGCCCAGCAACGCACGGTCTGGCAGGTAGCCCAGGGCCAGGTTGGCGTCGGTCACGGTGGGTTCACTGCCGCCTTTGCCGTAGCACACCGGGCCAGGCTTGGCGCCCGCACTACGGGGCCCGACCTGCAGCATGCCGAACTCGTCGAGGTGCGCGATGGAGCCACCGCCGGCACCCAGTGTCTCCACCTGGATCATCGGCACGCCGATGCGCTGGCGCAGGAAGTCCACATCCTTGCTGAAGTTGGTGCGCCCGGCATTGGTCAGGGTGATGTCGAACGAGGTGCCCCCCATGTCCACGGTGATGACGTTGTCGATGCCAAACGGGCGGGCGACCGAGAGCCCCGCCTGGGGCGCCGAAGCCGGGCCGGAGTTGATGGCATTGACCGCGCGCTCACGCATCAGGTGGCCGGGCGCCAGGCCACCGTTGGACTGGAAGTAGCGCACCGGTTGCTGGGCGCCCAACTCCTCGAACAGGCTGTCGATACGCGCCACGTAGCGCGCCATCACCGGGCTCAGGTAGGCGTTGACCACGGTGGTGGAGGTGCGGGTGTATTCGCGGATTTGCGGGAACACTTCAACGCCTGTGCAAACGAACACCCCGGGCAGCGCTGCCCTGACCAGCTCGGCGGCACGCTGCTCATGGCTGGGGTTGCGCACCGACCAGAGGAAGGAAATGGCCACCGCTTCCACGCCTTCGGCGCGGAAGTAGTCGATAGCCTCACGCACCGCGCGCTCGTCCAGCGGGCTGTGCTCGCGGCCATCGCCGAGGATCCGGCCACCGATCGGGCGCCGCAGGTGACGCGGGGCGAGCATGTGCGCCGGCGGGTAGTGGGCGTCATAGCGGTGGCCCTCTTCCTTGTGGCCCAGGCGGATTTCCAGGCTGTCTTCGTGGCCCTCGGTGCACAGCAGGCCGACCTTGACCCCGGTGCGCTCGATCAGGGCGTTGAGGGCGACCGTGGTGCCGTTGATGCACAGGTCGCAGTTGGCGATGATCTCGGCCGGCGTGCGGCCGGTGGCGTCGGCGATTTGCGCCAGGCCCGCGCGGATGGCCAAGGTGCCGTCCTGCGGCGTGGAAGGGGCTTTGAACAGCTGCACGCCGCCATCGCGGTCAGCCAGGATGAAATCGGTGAAGGTGCCGCCGGCGTCGATGCCCAGGCGATATTGATTGCGCATGATGGGTCTCCGGTCAGTGCAGGTCGCGGGCAAGGCGGGTGGCGGTTTCGTCGAGGTGGCCGTCAGCATCGACGACCACGCCGTATTCCAGGGCGGCGCCGTGGGGCGAGACCAGGTCGTTGCGCAGGTCTTGCAGCACGGCGGCTACCGGGCGGCGCAGGGGGTCGCCATAACCGCCGCCCCCCGGGTTGATGTTGATGATCCGCTCGCCGGGCTGGAGGGTGAGCATGGGGTTCTGGGTGTAGTGGTCTTCCGAGCCATCGGCGTGCCGGTGGATCAGGCGGCCGAGTTTGGGCTCCAGCAGGGCATTGCGGGCCCCGGCGGCGCCTGCGGTGGGCAGTTGGCGGCCCTCGCCGAAGCCGACCACGGTCATCGCGTGTTGCAGGGGCTCGATCTCCAGGCGGGTGCCGGAGCCGCCGCGAAATTCACCGGCGCCGCCACTGTCGGCCATCAGGCTGTAGCGGTGGATGAGTATCGGGTAGGCGTGCTCCAGCAGTTCGATGTCACCGCTCATCAAGGCGCCGAAGCAGCACAGCGGCCCACAGGCATGCCAGCCATCCATGACTTTATTGGCCCCCGCGCCGGCAATGATCGAGGCCAGGACCATGGTCACGTACTCGCTGTTGCCGTTGCGTGGGTCGTGGCCGGCGATGTTGATGCCGCTGGTATGGCCCCAGGAGGCCGTGACCCGCTGCGGCGAGGCTTGCTCCAGTGCCGTGCGCACGGCATCGGCCAAGGTTTCCATCGGAGTCGTGGTGCAGTTGACGTGGGGGGCTGGTTCCTGGGCGTTGCACAGCGTGCCCTTGGCGCCGACATCGACCGTGACGCAGCGATACAGGCCTTCGTTGTAGGGCGGTGCGACCTGGGCGAACATCATCAGGCCAAGGTACACACCCGACACCGAGTTGCCCTCGTAGGAGTTGATGAAGTAGGGCACCTGCGGCGGGCTTTCGATACGCACATGGGCTTGCTCGCCGCGTATCTCGACATGCGCGGTGATGGCCAGTTCGCCCAGGCCGTGGCCGGCGTCTTCGAGCACGGCGGTGCCGCGGTAGTGGCCGTCCGGCACGTCACGCAGCAAGGCGCGCATGTGGCGGTCGGCCATGTTCTTCAGCTCGGCGATGCAGGCACGCACTTGCTCCACACCGTACTTGTCGAGCAAGTCGAGCAGGTGCCGCTCACCGACTTTGCAGGCGCCGTACTGGGCGTTGAGGTCGCCCTCCTGATAGGGGCGGGCGCGCATGTTGGTGAGCATGAAGTTGATCACGTCTTCGCGGCGTTTGCCCTTTTCCCACAGCTTCACGGGCGGGATGCGCAGGCCTTCGGCATAGATTTCCTTGGCGTCCGGGTTGTAGCCGGCCGGTACCGGGCCGCCGATGTCGGTGAGGTGGCCTTTGCATACAGTCCAGAACACCAGCTCGCCCTGGTAGTACACGGGCTTGTACATGCAGCAGTCGAGGATATGGCTGCCCTTGTACGCCGGGTCGTTGTGGTAGATCACGTCACCTTCGGCGATATCGTCACCGAAAAACTCGGCCACGCACTTCATGGCGGGGATCAGTGAACCCAGGTGGATGGGGATGTCCTGGCCTTGCAGGATCATTTCGGGGAGGTGGTCGAACAACGAGTTCGAGTAATCATGGGCCAGGTTGAACACACTGGAGCGGCCGGTCTTTTCCAACGTCAAGGTCATTTCGCGCTGCGCTGTTTCCAGCGCACCCCGGACCACCGCAAGGGTGATCGGATCTACTGTTTTCATAGGTCACCAACGTTTGTTCTTGTGCTTTTGGGTGCGTGCCGCAGTGATCGGCGCGTGGTGACAGGCTACGGGGCGAGCGGGGTGGCTGACTTGTCGGTGGGTGTACTGCTTGTTGCGCTTGGGTGCACTGTTTGGGCGGCTTTAGCCCATCATCCTGTGGGAGCAACTGTCTTGCGCCATTTCTAAAAATTGACGCATTAAGTGGGAGCGGGCTTGCCCCGCGAACACCGGCGAAGCCGGTGCCATGCTCCGCGTAGCCCCATTCGCGGGACAAGCCCGCTCCCACAATGTTCACTATTGTCTGGTCGATTTCCTACACGCCCAGCAACCGCTGCACCAGCCATTGCCCGGCTGGGCCGAGGGCGCGGCGGCGGGACCAGGCGATGTCCATGTCGACGCGGCGCGGATAACCGGCCACCTGCAATTCCACCAGGCCGCTGCCAAAGCGCGTGACCAGGGCCTTGGGCAGTTCTGCCCAGCCAAAGCCACGGGCGGCGAACTCCAGCAAGGTCAGGTAGTCCGGCGCCGACCAGGCCTGGCCGCGGTCGTGGTGCAGGCTGGGGGCGTAGGTCTTGATGTACAGCTGGCGTACGGTCTCCAGGTGTTGGCGCTGCACTATGCGCAGCGCCGCCAGCGGGTGCTCGGCGCTCACGTACACACAAAACTCCGCCTGCTCAGGCAGGCGCGCCACGGCGACATCGGCGGGGTACTGGCGCTGCGCGGCAAGAATGCCGATCTGGGCCATGTCCTGCTGCACCAACTCGATCACGTCAGCGTCTTCCGAGGGCCCACAGCGCAGCTCGGTATGCGGGTAGCTGTGTGCGAAGCCGGTCATGACCGCGCTTTGGAAGGTGACGCTGTAGCTGTCCGACATCACCACCGAGACCAACGCCTCAACGTGCTCAGCCAGCCTCAGTGACAGGGCGTCGAGCCCGGCACTGGCGTCGAGGATCGCTTCGACATGGGGCAATACCTGGCGCCCGGCAGCATTGAGCGTAGGGTGGCGCCCGCCGCGGTCGAACAGGGGGCAGCCGATATCCGCCTCGAAATTGGCTATCGCAATGCTGACGGTGGACTGGCTTTTCTTCAGTTTGCGGGCCGCCGCAGAGAACGAGCCCAGCGAGGCGGCTTCGACAAAGGCAAGCAAGGCTTCAGGTGAGTAGCGCATAGGTATTGATAAAACCGATAGGAGCTATGTCGCGAGTATCTGTTCCATCAAAGAAAATAGGAAGCACGTCTCAAGCAAATGATGGAATTCAAGATGAAAAAGGTCTCTTTCACCGAACGCATGGTCCATGCCGTAGGTTATGAAGTATTCGCTGTGCTGTTGTGCGCACCGCTGTTGTCCTGGGTGCTGGGCAAGTCGTTGGCAACGGCCGGGGGGCTGGCGGTGACCCTGTCGGTCATCGCCATGGCCTGGAACGTGGCCTATAACGCACTGATCGACTGCGTCGTGCAAACCGAACGGGTTGCCTGGAAGCCTTGGACGCGTGTCGCCCATGGCCTGGGCTTCGAGGCAGGCCTGGTGGTGTGGTGCCTGCCCGTGGCGGCCTGGATGCTGGATATTTCGCTGCTTCAGGCGTTCATGGTCGAGCTGGGCTTCTTCGTGATCATCCTGCCCTACACCGTGGTGTACAACTGGGCGTTCGACAAAGCCCGGCACTATGTGGTCCAGCGCCAGGCTGCCGCCTAACGGCCTACTCCCCGCGCCCGATGCCCTCGGCATGCATGATCTGCGCGATGATCGGCACGGGGGTCATCAGGTGCGAGTGCATCATGGCGCTGGCGCGCTTGGCGTCGCGGGCCAGAATCGCCTCCACCAACGCCGCGTGCTCCTGGCGCTTGAGTTCAAGGGCCTGCTCGGAAAACACCGTCTGCGTCAGCCACAGATGCCGATAACGCTCGGCCTGGTCGAACAGGTAGGTGCGTGCCTGCAGCAAGTGCTTGGAGCCGCACCCGGAGGCGATGGCGGTGTGAAACGCCTTGTGCCGCTCGTCCCAGACGTCCAGGCGTTGCTCGCGGGTTTTCACTTCCACCACTTTGGCCAAGGTATGCGAACAGGCCAGCACCGAGGCCTCCCAGGCGTCGTCGCCGCGTTCGATGGCCAGGCTGATGATCATGGCTTCCAGGTTGGCGCGGGCATCGTAGATGTCGTTCATCTCCGCCAGTGACATGGGGGCGACACGGTAGCCCTTTTGGCTGATGGCATTCACCAGGTGCTCGGCCACCAACTGCGAGAGCGCCTCGCGCAGGGGCCCTACACCCAGTTCGTAGCGGTCTTTGAGGGTGCTCATCAAGAGCTTTTCCCCCGGCTTGAACACACCACGGATGATGTCCTTCTTGAGCCTCTCATACCCGCTGAATGCTGAATTTTGTCGGGGCGCGAGCGCTTCCAAGGTCCTGTTCCTCAAAACGTTTTGCCGATCATACCGAAACCACTGGCGGACGAAAAACAATGGACATACGCGCTCTTTATCTTCGTTTTATAAAAATGTAGACATTTTTGTTTAGTGGCGATATTTTTGCTTCGCCTGCACTGATCCAGATCACACACTGGGCGGCGCCACTCACTTTTTCTGCCAGGACCTAGCCATGAACGCTTTTACGCAGATCGACGAACTTGTCATGCCGTTGCCACTCGAACCGCGGGGTTACACCATCGCCCCTTCGAAGCAGTCGCCGCGTCTGCTAGAACTGACCTTTGCCCGCGAGACCGTGGAGGCGTTCGTGAAGGCCGTGGCCGAATGGCCGGTGCAGGCGTTGGAGTACAAGTCGTTCTTGCGTTTCCGGGTGGGTGAAATCCTGGATGAACTGTGCGAAGGCACGCTGCGCCCGGTATTGCTCAACACCATCCTCGACCGCGCCAGCGGCGGCATGCTGATCACCCCGGTCGGGCTGGATGACGTGAGCCAGGCCGAGGACATGGTCAAGTTCACCACCGCCTGCGCCCACCTGATCGGTCGCTCCAACTACGACGCCATGAGCGGCCAGTACTACGCCCGCTTCGTGGTCGTGAACAGCGACAACTCCGACAGCTACCTGCGCCAGCCACACCGCGTCATGGAGCTGCACAACGACGGCACCTTCGTGAACCAGATCACTGACTATGTGCTGATGCTGAAGATCGACGAAAAGAACATGGAAGGCGGTAATTCGCTGCTGCTGCACCTGGACGACTGGGAAGACTGCGACGCGTTCTTCCGCCACCCGATGGCGCGCCGCGAGATGCGCTGGACCGCGCCACCGAGCAAGAAAGTGGCCGAGGACGTGTTCCATTCGGTGTTCGATACCGATACCGAAGGCCGGCCGACCATGCGCTACATCGACCAGTTCGTGCAGCCGGAAAACTTCGAGGAAGGTATCTGGCTGAACGCCTTGTCCGAATCGCTGGAGGGCAGCGACAAGAAACTTTCCGTTCCGGTGGCGGTGGGCAGCTTCGTCTTGATCAATAATCTGTTCTGGCTCCACGGCCGCGACCGCTTCACCCCGCACGATGGCTTGCGCCGCGAGCTGATGCGCCAACGCGGCTATGTCGCCTTCCCCAAGCCGCTGTACCAGCGCGGCCAGTAAACACGGCGCGGGAGGTAACACTGTGTACGACTTCATCATCATCGGCGGTGGCATTGTGGGCATGTCCACTGCCATGCACCTGATCAAGGTGTACCCGGACGCCAAGATTCTCCTGTTGGAGAAAGAGTCCGGCCCGGCCCGCCACCAGACCGGGCACAACAGCGGCGTGATCCATGCCGGGGTGTACTACACCCCTGGCAGCCTCAAGGCGCGCTTCTGCCTGGAAGGCAACAAGGCGACCAAGGCCTTTTGCACCGAGCACGGCATCGCCTTCGATGAGTGTGGCAAGCTGCTGGTGGCCACCAACGACCTGGAAATGCAACGCATGAAGGCGTTGTGGGAGCGCACCGCGGCCAATGGCCTGGAGCGTGAATGGCTGTCTGCTGCCGAGCTGCATGAGCGCGAGCCCAACATCGTCGGCCTGGGCGGGATCTTTGTCCCCTCCAGCGGCATCGTCAATTACGCCGAGGTCACGGCGGCCATGGGCCGTCAGTTCCAGCGTGCCGGTGGCGAGATCCGCTACAGCGCCGAGGTGATTGGCCTGGAAGAGCGCGCCAGTGAAGTGATCGTGCGTACCTGCAGCGATGAGTTCCACAGCCGCTTCCTGGTCACCTGCTCGGGGCTGATGGCCGACCGCGTGGTGAGCATGCTGGGCATCCAGACCAATTTCGTGATTTGCCCGTTCCGCGGCGAGTACTACTTGCTGCCCAAGCAGCACAACCAGATCGTCAACCACCTGATCTACCCGATTCCGGACCCGTCCATGCCGTTTCTGGGCGTGCACCTGACGCGGATGATCGACGGTACCGTGACCGTCGGGCCAAACGCGGTACTGGCGATGAAGCGCGAAGGTTATCGCAAGTCCGACGTCAGCCTTGGCGACATGTTCCAGACCCTGACCACACCCGGCATCCTCAAGGTGCTGGCCAAGAACCTGCGGCCGGGCCTGATCGAGATGAAAAACTCGCTGTTCAAGGGCGGCTACCTCAAGCAGGTGCAGAAGTACTGCCCGAGCATCACCAAGGACGACCTCACGCCATACCCGGCGGGTGTGCGGGCACAGGCGGTTTCACGCGATGGCAAGCTCATCGACGACTTCCTCTTCGTCAACTCCGCGCGCAGCGTGAACGTGTGCAATGCGCCGTCGCCTGCCGCCACCTCTGCCATTCCGATCGGCGCCTACATCGTCGAGAAGGTCTGCGAACAAGTCAGCCGCCAAGGGGGCGGCTCGCTCAAGCCTGACTTGGTGGGCAAGCAGCGCGCTGCCGGCTGAGGCGGCAGCTAACCCCGGCGGATCTGCGTTTCGTTTTACTCAACCCGTCCTTGCCCTACTCACCATTTAGGGCAGGGCGGGCTTTTTCGCGCCCGCGTTCGCTAGCCATGCGCGCCCGCGTTCGCTAGCCATGCGTGCTGACGGCTTAGCGCGGGCATGACAAGAATAAGAAGGTAAGACCATGCAAACAGACAAGAACAATTTGAGTCATGGATTGAAATCGCGGCATGTCACCATGCTGTCCATTGCCGGGGTGATCGGCGCCGGCCTGTTCGTTGGCTCTGGGCGGGCCATCGCCGAAGCCGGGCCTGCAACCATCCTGGCCTATATCCTGGCCGGCGGGTTGGTGGTGCTGGTGATGCGCATGCTGGCGGAAATGGCAGTCGCTTCGCCCGACACCGGCTCGTTCTCCACCTATGCCGACCTTGCCATCGGCAAGTGGGCCGGCTACACCATCGGTTGGCTGTACTGGTGGTTCTGGGTGCTGATCATCCCCATCGAAGCCAACATTGCCGCCACCATCATCAACACCTACGTGCCGCAGATGGAGATCTGGGTATTGTCGTTGGTGATCACGCTGCTGCTGACCGCCACCAACCTGTTCAGCGTGAAAAACTACGGTGAATTCGAGTTCTGGCTGGCGCTGGTGAAGGTCATTGCCATCGTCGCCTTCATCATTCTGGGTGCCTGTGCCATTTTCGGCCTGCTGCCCAGCTCCGGTGTCAGCGGTGTTTCGCGCCTGTGGGATACCGGTGGGTTCATGCCCAACGGCTTTGGCGCGGTGCTCAGCGCCATGCTGATCACCATGTTCTCGTTCCTTGGGGCCGAGGTGGTGACCATTGCCGCTGCAGAGTCCGACGAGGCGGGCAAGCACATCTCCAAGGCTACCAACTCGGTGATCTGGCGGATCACGCTGTTCTACATCCTGTCGATCTTCATCGTCATCGCGCTGGTGCCCTGGACCGACCCACGGCTGGCCACTGAAGGCTCGTATGTCACGGTGCTGGATACGCTCGGCGTGCCGCATGCCAAGGCCATCATCGACTTCGTCGTGCTGACTTCGGTGACCAGCTGCCTGAACTCGTCGTTGTACACCGCCTCACGCATGGTCTATTCGTTGAGCCGCCGGGGTGACGCGCCGGCCTGTGCCCAGGTGACCAGCCGCAGCGGTACGCCGATTGTCGCGGTGCTGTTGTCCACCGGGGCGGCGTTCCTGGCGGTAATCGCCAACTACCTGGTGCCGGCCAAGGTGTTCGGCTTCCTAATGGCCAGCTCCGGCGCCATTGCCTTGCTGGTTTATCTGGTTATCGCCATTTCCCAGCTGCGCCTGCGCAAGCGCCTGACCGCCCAGGGCAAGACGCTGAGCTACCGCATGTGGCTGTTCCCGTGGCTGACCTGGGGCGTGATCCTGTTCATCAGCAGCGTGCTGGTGCTGATGCTGTTCCGCCCGGATCATCGCCTTGAAGTGGTTTCGACAATGGTGCTGGCGGTGTTCGTGGTGTGCTCGGGGTTGTTGATCACCCGCCGACGGGCGCGGGTGGCGCAAGGCAGTGCTGTGGGGCAGGGCGCCTAGGCGCCCGAAACACCCTGAACAGACGAACGTTGCATCACAGACGAGCAAGATCCATCAGGCTGTGAGAGGATGACCGCCACCTCCACGGCTCGGCCACAGGACCCCAGAACTCAAGCCTGATGAAGACTCCAAAAAGAATCGAACCCCTGATCGAAGACGGCCTGGTCGACGAAGTACTGCGACCTTTGATGAGCGGCAAGGAAGCAGCCGTCTACGTGGTGCGTTGCGGTACCCAAGTGCGCTGCGCCAAGGTCTACAAAGAAGCCAACAAACGTAGCTTCCGCCAGGCCGCCGAGTACCAGGAAGGCCGCAAGGTCCGCAACAGCCGCCAGGCCCGGGCCATGGCCAAAGGCTCCAAGTACGGCCGCAAAGAGGCCGAGGATGCCTGGCAGAACGCCGAAGTGGCGGCCCTGTTCCGCCTGGCCAGTGCCGGTGTCCGGGTGCCCAAGCCTTATGATTTCCAGGATGGCGTACTGTTGATGGAGCTGGTGACGGACGCCGATGGCGATGCCGCGCCACGCCTGAACGACGTGCACCTGGAAGCCGACGAGGCCCGCGAGTTCCATGCATTCGTCGTCCGCCAGATCGTGTTGATGCTGTGCGCGGGGCTGGTGCATGGTGACTTGTCCGAGTTCAATGTGCTGCTTGGCCCGGAAGGCCCGGTGATCATCGACTTGCCGCAGGCGGTGGATGCGGCCGGTAACAACCATGCGTTCAGCATGTTGCAACGTGATGTGGGCAACATGGCGCTGTACTTCGGCCGCTTCGCCCCCGAGCTCAAGAGCACCCGTTACGCGCAGGAAATGTGGGCGTTGTACGAGGCCGGCGAGTTGAAACCGGACAGCCCGCTGACCGGCGAGTACGAGGAGGATGACGAGGCTGCCGATGTGGATGGCGTGTTGCGTGAAATCGACGCCGCACGGCTCGACGACGCCCGCCGCCGGGCGGCGCTGGCCGATGCCGAGCGCGGCCCGGTCAAGGGCGAAGAACCGCCACCGCCCTGGTTGCAGTAAACAGTCACCCACAGGTACAGCGCCGCTTTTACCCAAAGCGCTGTACCTGATGGGCGCCCCCACCCCTGTGGGAGCGGGTTTACCCGCGAAGGGGCCGGCACACGCGCTGCAAACTCCCGCTATTACCCCCACCGCAAGACACAATCTCGTCATTCAGCCTTTTCACTGAAGCTCAACAGGCATATGGTGTACGCCGTCCATATTCCCTGGAGCTGTCATGTCCAACCGTTTCCCCTCCGTTCGTCCGCGCCGTCTGCGCCAGAACGAATCCCTGCGCTCGATCTTCCAGGAAACCGAGTTTCGCCTTGAAGACCTGATCCTGCCGATCTTCGTCGAAGAAGGCATTGACGATTTCGTGCCGATCACCAGCATGCCTGGCGTCAACCGCATCCCTGAAAAGCTGTTGGCGCAGGAAATCGAGCGCTACGCCCGCGCCGGCATCAAGTCGGTGATGACCTTTGGTGTCTCGCACCATCTGGACGAGGTTGGCAGTGACACCTGGAACGAAAACGGCCTGGTGGCGCGCATGGCGCGGATCTGCAAGGACACCGTGCCGGAAATGATCGTGATGTCCGACACCTGCTTCTGCGAATACACCAGCCATGGCCATTGCGGCGTGGTGCACGACCACGGCGTGGACAACGACGCCACCCTGGCCAACCTGGGCAAGCAGGCCGTGGTCGCGGCCGCAGCCGGTGCCGACTTCATCGCGCCATCGGCGGCGATGGACGGCCAGGTCCAGGCAATTCGCGGCGCTCTGGATGCCGCAGGCTTCCATGACACCGCCATCATGGCCTACTCGACCAAGTTCGCCTCGTCGCTCTATGGCCCCTTCCGCGAAGCGGGCGGCACTGCGCTCAAAGGCGACCGCAAGAGCTACCAGATGAACCCGATGAACCGCCGCGAAGCCGTGCGCGAATCGTTGCTCGACGAGCAGGAAGGGGCCGATGTGCTGATGGTCAAGCCGGCCGGTGCCTACCTGGACGTGATCGCCGACATCCGCGCGGCCTCGCGCCTGCCGCTGGCGGCGTATCAGGTCAGTGGCGAGTACGCGATGATCAAGTTCGGCGGCCTCGCCGGTGCCATCGACGAAGGGCGTGTGGTGCGTGAGAGCATCGGTGCCATCAAGCGCGCCGGTGCCGACCTGATCCTGACCTACTTCGCCATGGACCTGGCCCGCGAAGGCATCTGATCAGTAAAAGGTATTCGCGGCCCTCCAAGAGCCGCGAATACCCGCAGATGGCCTCTAGCCACAAAAAATTTACTAAGCGCTGAATTATTTTGTGTCCCTTTGTCTCTGATGCCATAGAGCATTCAGTGACAAGGAAATGGGCATGAAATCTCGCAAGAAAAGCGTCAAGCCAATTGGCTTGAAAGATATCACCATCGTCGACGACGCCAAGATGCGCAAAGCGATCACCGCTGCCGCACTGGGCAACGCCATGGAGTGGTTCGACTTCGGCGTTTATGGCTTCGTCGCTTACGCGCTCGGCAAGGTGTTCTTCCCCAACGCCGACCCCAGTGTGCAAATGATCGCCGCCCTGGCGACGTTCTCGGTACCGTTTCTGATTCGCCCGCTGGGTGGGTTGTTCTTCGGCGCCCTGGGCGACAAGTTCGGCCGGCAGAAAATTCTCGCCGCGACCATCGTGATCATGTCGTTGAGCACCTTTGCCATCGGCTTGATACCGTCCTATGCCACCATCGGCATCTGGGCGCCCATCTTGCTGTTGCTGGCCAAGATGGCCCAGGGCTTTTCGGTGGGCGGTGAATACACCGGGGCGTCGATTTTCGTCGCCGAGTACGCACCCGACCGCAAACGCGGCTTCCTCGGCAGCTGGCTGGATTTCGGCTCGATCGCAGGCTTTGTGCTCGGCGCAGGTGTGGTGGTGTTGATTTCCACCGTGCTGGGCGAGGAGAAGTTCCTTGAGTGGGGCTGGCGCCTGCCGTTCTTCCTGGCCCTGCCGCTGGGCATCATTGGTCTCTACCTGCGCCATGCGCTGGAAGAAACACCGGCGTTCCAGCAACACGTCGAGAAGCTCGAACAAGGCGACCGCGAAGGCCTGGCCTCCGGCCCCAAGGTGTCGTTCAAGGAAGTCGCCACCCAACACTGGCGCAGCCTGGTGACTTGCATTGGCGTGGTGATCGCCACCAACGTCACGTACTACATGCTGCTCACCTACATGCCCAGCTACCTGTCGCACAACCTGCATTACAGCGAAGACCACGGGGTGCTGATCATCATCGCGATCATGGTCGGCATGCTGTTCGTGCAACCGATCATCGGCCTGCTCAGCGACAAGTTCGGCCGCCGGCCTTTCATCATGGTCGGCAGTGTCGGTCTGTTCGCGCTGGCCATCCCGGCCTTCATGCTGATCAACAGCGGCGCGCTCGGGCTGATCTTTGCCGGGCTGTTGATCATTGCGGTGCTGCTGAACTTCTTCATCGGCGTGATGGCGTCGACGTTGCCGGCGATGTTCCCCACGCATATCCGCTACAGCGCGTTGGCCAGTGCCTTCAACATCTCGGTGCTGATCGCGGGGCTTACCCCGACCTTGGCGGCCTGGCTGGTGGAAAGCACCGGCAACCTGTACATGCCGGCGTACTACCTGATGGTGATCGCGGCCATCGGCCTGATCACTGGCCTGACCATGAAAGAGACCGCCAACAAGCCGCTGCGCGGCGCAGCGCCTGCCGCGTCGGACATCGATGAAGCGCGCGAGCTGTTGCAGGAGCACCACGACAATATCGAGCAGAAGATCGAGGACATCGACACGCAGATCGCCGAGCTTGAGGCCAAGCGCAAATTGCTGGTGCAGCAACACCCGCGCATCGATTAAGGGACGGGCCGAGGGTTTTTCGGCGCTACCCGCAGCGTTTGATCAACGCGGCATGTAGCCGCGTTGCCAAGAGCGCGGAATGAACCGTGTCACCAAGGCCAGCAGGCACGCCAGCGCGCAACTGCCTGCCAGCGCCTGCAGGCCCAGTTGGTGCTCAAGCCAGGCGCCCAGTGCGGCGCCCAGCAGCATGCCAGCCCAAGGCACCAGCTGTACCCGCCAGCCGTTGCGCCGCTCGCCCAGCAACCAGCGCCCCAAGCCGCGGCCGAAGCGGGACAGGGCGCCGGTGACATAGGTCAGGCCGATCGGCAGGCCATTCACTTGTTCAACCACGGCATTGATCATGCCCATCGCCAGCGTCGCTGCCAGCAGCGCCGGAAAGGTCGCGGGCAGCGGCCAGGCCGCCGCCATGCCAAGCAGAACGGCGACCATCAGCAGCACCGGCCAGGCGCGGCGTCGGCAGGCCCGGGCCAGCATCACCCCCAGCGCGTTGCCTGCGACAAAGCCGAGCACCGCGCCACTCAGGCGCAGCACCATGGCCAGGTCCGCCTCGCTGATGGCCACTGCCAGACGGGTGGTGTTGCCACTCATGAACGACACGAAATCACCCAGCGCCAGCAGGCCGATGGCATCGGTCATGCCGGCCAGTACCGACAGCGCAGCGACCAGCCCCAGGCCCACGCGACCGCGCAGGGCCTGCAGCTTCAGCCGTCGTGCGTTGCGGGCGGGCAGTGCGTTGGGCAGCATGCTCAGCGCAGCAGTGTTTCGCGGGCCAGCGTGCCTTTGAGCGTTCGCTCGACCACATCGACCAGCACCATGGTCTGGTGGTCCACTTCGATGTTGAGCAGCTGGCCAGCCTTGTAGTGGGCGAAGGTGGTCTGGCGCAAGGTCTCGGGGATCAGGTTGATGGTGATGACATTGTCATCGACATCGGCGACGGTCAGGCTGCAACCGTTGACCCCCAGGAAGCCGCGGGGGAATACGTACTTGGCCCATTGCGCTGGCATGCGGAAACGGATGAACGCACCGGTCTCTTCGATCACCTGTTCGACGATCTCGGCGGTGGTGGCGATGTGCCCGGCCATCAGGTGGCCGCCAACCTCCGCGTTCATCTTCGCCGAGCGCTCGATGTTCACGCCTTGGCCGGCCGTCAGGCAGCGCAGGTTGGTGCGTTCGAGGGTGGCATTCATGGCGTCGAACTTCACCTGGGTGCCGTCGATCTCGGTGACGGACAGGCACGTGCCCTCGACACTGACGCTGGCGCCGATCTTGAGGTCGTCGAGCAGTTCAGGGGTGAGGTCGACGGTGAACTGCCGGTGGCCTGGGTAAGGGGTCACAGCAAGCAGCGGGCGAACGGCCTGGACGATGCCGGTGTACATGGAAATTGCTCCTGGGCACGGGAAAATGAAGTCCCCCGGAAACTATGCCTCTGAAGCGGTAAAAGCAAGGCGGCCGCCGCCCTTCAAACATGCCCGCTGCTGCTCACGATGCGCAGGCACAGCGCCTCGTACGGCTCCAGGTTGACCATCAAGCGCCCATCTTCAGTCAAATCCCCCTCGACCGTCTCGTTGATCATGTCCACCACCGTTCCCGGTGTGAAGCCGGTCAAGAGCAGCTCCTCGGCAATGACCGTCTGGCCAAAGTTCAGTGCGCTGATCTGGATGCCGCGCCCCGCTGGCAGCTCGTGCACCATCACCAGCAACCCAGGGCTGCTGACCTCGGGCACCAGCACTTGGCGGCTGGTGGCGATGCCGTAGGCCTGGCGCACGGCCAGCAGTTTTTTCACCTTGCTGGCGAACGAGTCGCTGCTCTCGAGCTGGCTGTCGAGGCTGCCGTAGAGCGCCCGCGCCCGGGGCATGCCGCGCACCGACGCCTCAGCGTCGGGGGCGAGCCCGGCCAGGTCGTAGCCGCCACGGTGGATCCAGCGGGTGTCGCCATCGAGCATCCGTTCGGCCACCGCCTCGGCAGGCAAGGGCAGGGCGCCGACCAGGTCCCAGCCGGACAGTGCGACCACGCCGGGCTGCATGGCGTTGTACATCACCAGCAGCAGGTGGATTTTCTGGATGCGCTCGATATCCGCTGCGTCGATCTGCTCAAGGTCGCGGATACCCAGCGCGGCGGTGATCAGGCTGGCAGTGGTGCAACTGATGCCATTGGTGACGAAGCGCAAGTTGTAGGGGGCATGTTCGCCAGACAGGCGCTCATAGATTTCTTCGCGTATGTGCTCGCGCAAGATACTGCCAGGCAGGGTCTGGCCCTTGAACAGGTACATGTCGTGGGCATGCAGGGTCCAGAAGTGCACCAGTTCGACGGTCAGCTCGTCATGGTTTTGCAGGGCGTGGATCAAGGAAGCCGGGTCGATGCCAAACGCGTGCATTTCCTTGAGCATCAGGCGCAGGAACTCGGTGTCGCCGGTCAGCAGTGCATGCTGATAGGCGGGGCGGGTGATGAAGTCATAGGACAGATCGGCGCCGCCCGTGGACATCTGGGCTATGTCGTCGATTGTCAGGTTAAGCTCCTGAAAGCTGAACCCGCCCGCCTTGCGAATCATGCCGCCAATCAACTGGTTGCCGACGATCGACAGCGGGTGGCTTTCGGACCAGGCGGTGCCCTGGAGCCGCGTTTCCACCCCGAGAAAACCATTGGCATCCAGGCGCAGGCCCCGCGCGCCCAGGCAGTCCAGCGCATGCAGGGCATCCCCGATGATCATCTGCTGGGCGGCGAAGGTTGGGTCGAGCCAGTTGAGCGACGGCTGCCCTTCCTTGAAGTAGTGCAGGTACACCCAGCGCCGGGTCTTGCCATCGACGCCGGTGATGGGCGGGGTGACGCTCCAGTCGGTCTCCTTGACCCCTGGCTCGAAGAAGATCACCCGCTGCAACTGGCCGACGATGTAGTGGCGGGCCTTGAGCTCGTCGCACACAGCCGGCAATAGGTTGACCGCATCACGGCCTGCGGGCACCTCGGGCAGCAGCGGCCAGTCTTCCTCGCGCACTTCGATCATGTGGTAGAGCCCAGGGTAGGCCCCGTGGGCCAGCTCAGCCAGGCGGAAGTCGGCACCTTTGCCGGTGTGCGAAGGGATCAGGTCATCGATGGTCACAGCGTTGTGCGCAGCGGCCATGCGGCTCATCTGGATCAAGTCCTGCTCGCTGCCGTAGAGCGGGTCGATGTCAAAGCTGATGCGGTCGAAGTTACCGTCCACGCTGGGGGTAAACTCGCGGCCACGCACGCCGCCGGACTGTTTGATCGGGCCAGTGTGCACGCCTTGTATGCCAATTTCCGACAAACGCTTCCACAGCGCCTCGTGGGCCAAGGCCGCCAGCACCGAGCAACCCTCGGGGGCAATGATGGCGTCTGGGTAGACCGTCAGCCACACCGAGGCGATTTCAGTGGCGCGGCGGGGCTGGGCTTCGGCGTAGGGGTTCTGCCATAGGCGCGATTGACCCGAATACAGGCGGGCCCGTTCCTGGGAGGCCTTGAGCATGGAACGGTCTTCGAGCCACTTGATGTATGACGGGTCGGGTTGGGTCATCTCGCGTCCTCTCTGCGTGTCGGCACCGGCCACAGTTATGACGGCGTTGCAGGCGGAACGTTCGGCGTGAAACGGAGTGGCTGCAATCTTCAAGCTTGCGTCGCCCCAGTGGGAGCCGGCTTGCCGGCGATTGGGCTGCAAAGCAGCCCCCCGGTTCAACGCCGCGCCGACAGCTGCTGCGGTGCCAGAAATGCACCATGAAAGTAGTTGCGCAACGCCTGCATCGCCGGGCTGAACGCCCGCTCGCGATGCCAGGCCAGGCCCACGCTCATCGGCGTGACCGGGTCGCTAATGGTCACCGTTTCGATCCGCTTGCCTTCCAGCGACCAGGGCCTGTGCACCAAATCAGAGAGGATCGCCACGCCGCTGCCATTGGCAACCATGCTGCGCACGGCCTCCACCGAGCTGGTCCGCACGCGCACGCTGGGCCGCTGCCCGGCCTGCTCCCAGTAACGCATGGCACTTTGTTCGGCTTCGTCCACGGTCAGCAGAATGAACGGTTCGCTGGCCACATCGGCCAGGCTCACCGCCGAGCGCTCGCACAGCGGGTGGTGGCCGGGCAGCCACAGCCGGCGCTCGGAGTTGAACAGGGTTTCCGAGACGATATCCGGGTGGGTGAGGTTGGCGGTGAGCACCACCGCCATGTCGAAGCGCCCCTCCAGCAGCCCTTGCTCGATCGCGCTGCGCTCCTGCTCATGCACTTCCAGGGTCACGTCCGGGTGCCAGTGTTCGAGGCGTTGCAGGTGGTGTGGCAAGAAGTAGCCAATCACCGTATAGCTCGCCGCCAGGCGCAGCAGGCCGCTGGCGCGCACGTCTGGCAGCGGGCTGTTCAGCGCATCGTCGACGCTGCGCAAAATCACGTAGGCGCGGTTCAGAAAGTGCCGGCCCGCCTCGGTCAGGCTCATGCCCTGGGCCGAGCGCTGGAACAGCAGCACGCCGAGCATCGCCTCGAGTTCCTTGATTGCGGTGGTCACCGCCGACTGGGAAATGTTCAGGTGGATCGCCGCCTGTGAAATCTGGCCGATCTCGGCAGTGGCGACGAAGTAGCGGACCTGGCGCAGGGTCAATGACACGGTTGGCTCCCGGTGTATCTGATTTTCAGAAGACACCCTATCTGTTTATAGATCTTCCCAAGGGGGTGTGGAAAATCTAACGTGGCTTGCATGCAGTCACAAGTGCCAGGAGATACGTTCATGCAGGTGGTGGATTTCAATTCGGACATGGGTGAGGGCTTCGGCCCGTGGACCATCGGTGATGGCGTCGACAACGAGCTGATGGCTTTTATCAGCTCGGCCAACATCGCCACCGGCTTCCATGCCGGCGACCCCGGCACCATGCGCCGCACCGTCGAGCGGGCCAAGGCGCTGGGCGTGGGCGTCGGTGCACACCCAGGCTTTCGTGACCTGGTCGGTTTCGGCCGCCGGCACATCAATGCCACCGCCCAGGAGCTGGTCGACGACATCCTGTATCAACTGGGTGCGCTGCGTGAAATCGCCCGTGCGCAAGGTGTGACCTTGCAGCACATCAAGCCCCACGGCGCGTTGTACATGCACCTGGCGCGCGATGAGGTGGCGGCCCGGCTGTTGGTGCAGAACCTGCGCGTGGTCGAGCCGCAATTGTTGTTGTACTGCATGCCAGGCTCGGTGATCTGCCGTATTGCCCAAGAACTTGGCCAGCCGGTGGTGCGCGAGTTCTATGCCGACCGCGAGTACGATATGAGCGGCTCCATCGTGTTCACCCGCAACGTGCGCGGCTACCAACCCGAGGCCGTCGCCGAGCGCGTGCTGCGCGCTTGCCAGCAAGGCCTGGTGCGTACGGTCGAGGGGCAGGACCTGGCCATCACGTTCGATTCCATTTGCCTGCACAGCGATACCCCCGGCGCGCTCGACCTGGTCGAGGCAACGCGCAAGGCGCTGGATCAGGCCGGTATCGAGGTGCGTGCGCCACGCTGAGTTTTACCGGCACCTGGCGCACCTAGGCCGGGGCCGCTGCATCGATTTGATTTCGCCTGCCTTTCTATAAAGATTCCAAGAAAAGGAACAGTCATGGCCGAGCCGGTTGCTTCTACCCCGATCCGCTACAGCTTCGGTGCCGACGAGCACCTGTTTGCCGAAGTCAGTGACAGCATGTCGCTGGAGGCCTTTTTCAAAGGCATGGCCGTCACCCGCGCGGTGGAACGGCTTGGCCTGGAGGGCGTCCTCGACGTGTGCCTGGCCAACGCGTCGTTCCAGATCCGCTTCGACCCTGACCGTATTGCCCCCGAGGCCCTGCTCGAAGCCGTACGCGGCGCCGAGGCAGAGGCGGTGGCCGAGCGCTCGCTGCACACCCGCATCATCGAAATCCCGGTGCTGTACAACGACCCTTGGACCCACGAAACCCTGATGCGTTTTCGCGATCGCCACCAGGACCCGAGCAGCACCGACCTTGAGTATGCGGCGCGGGTCAACGGCCTGGCCGATGTCGAGGCGTTCATCGCTGCCCACAGCGGCGCGCCCTGGTTCGTGTCGATGGTCGGCTTCGTCGCCGGCCTGCCGTTCATGTTCCAGATGGTCGAGCGCGAGCGGCAACTGCAGGTGCCCAAGTACCTGCGCCCACGCACCGACACGCCCAAGCTGACCCTCGGCCATGGCGGTTGCTTCGGTTGCATCTACTCGGTGCGCGGGGCGGGGGGCTACCAGATGTTTGGCGTCACCCCGGCACCGATCTACGACCCGCAGCAGACGCTGGCCTACCTCAAGGCGCACATGGTGTTCTTCCGCCCGGGTGACATCGTGCAGTTCAAGCCGATCGACCGCCGCGCCTATGACCAGGCGGTGGCGGATGTGGAAGACGGTTGCTTCAACCTGCGCATTCGTCCGGTGGCGTTCTCCCTGGATGCCTTCCTCGCCGACCCAGTCGGCTACCCCAAGACGCTGCAGGAGGTGCTGGCATGATCAAGGTACTCAAACCCGGCCTGGCAACCTCGGTACAGGACCTCGGTCGCGAGGGGTATTACCACCTGGGCATTCCGCCTTCCGGGGCGCTTGACCAGTACGCTTTGAGCGCAGCCAACCATCTGGTCGGCAACCCGGCAGGCGCCGCGGGGCTTGAATGCGCGCTGGTGGGCCCAGAACTTGAGTTCCAGCAGGATGCGCTGGTGGCAGTGTGCGGCGCGCAGATGCCGGCATTGCTCGACGGCCGTGAGCAGCGCCCCGACACCGCGTTCGCGGTCAGGGCAGGGCAGGTGTTGCGCTTCGGTTTCCCCACGGCGGGTGCCCGGGCGTACCTGGCCGTCGCCGGGGGTATCGATGTGCCCGAGGTGCTCGGCAGCCGATCGACCTACGCGCTGGGGGCCTTGGGTGGGCACCATGGGCGAAAGTTGCTGGCAGGCGATGTGCTGCCAGTCGGTGTGCCCAGCGGCAAGACCCGCGCCGGCGCAAGCCTGCCGATGGCGTTGCGACAGTCGCTGGGTGGCGAAGTGGTGTTGCGGGTGGTCCCAGGCTTGTATTTCCATCGCCTGACCGACGCAGCAGCGCAGCGCTTCTTTACCGAGGCGTGGACCGTCGGCTCCGAGGCAGACCGAATCGGCTACCGCTACAAAGGCGGCAGCCCATTGAGTTTCCAGCCGCGTGAGCAGCCGTTTGGCGCCGGCTCGGACCCCTCGAACATCGTCGACAGCTGCTACCCGATCGGCTCGATCCAGGTGCCGGCGGGGCTGGAGCCGATCATTCTGCACCGCGATGCGGTGTCCGGAGGCGGGTACGCCATGATCGGCACCGTGATCAGTGCCGACCTGGACCTGGTCGGGCAGATGCAGCCTAATCAGCAGGCGCGTTTTTTGCCGGTGAGCCTGGAGCAGGCGCTGGAGGCGCGGCGGTCGTACAAGAAGAAGCTGGGGTGTGTTGCCAGGCTGTTTGGCTGAGTGCTGGGGCGGGATCTTGCTTGCCCGTTATCGGTCAGAGGATTTCGGTATTCTCTGGCCGTTCTCGTTTATTTGCTTACCGCGCTGCGCAGCCACCTCCAGCGCCTGCCCATCCCGCTGCTTACCCTGGCGCGCCAGGCCTTCGAGCTGGGGTATCAGCATCCCTTCCGGCAAATGCCGCCAGAACCGCCCCGGCATGTGCAGGCGCAGCGCGTCCGGGTTGAGGCGGGCGGGGTTGAAGGTGTGGCGATAGTAGGTGCGCCACAGCTCGGCGCCGGGGTCGTCGGCATTGCGTGCCCATTGCCGCCACTCGTCAGGGCAGGTGCGCCGGTAGTCGAAGGCCTGGCCGTCGAAGCGGATAGCGTCGGCGGGGGTGGCGATCAACCAGCGTTGCCGGCCCAGGCGGTCGGCGAAATGCGCACTGGCACTGTGCAGGATGTCGTGGGCGGGTTCGTAATAGGCGACCAGGTCCAGTTGCAGCTGCTGCGCCAACGCTTCGGGTAGCGGCACGAAGCGTACAAAGGCATGCAGGTGATGGGCTTCACGGCTGACCTGTTTGATGCGCCGGTGCAATTCGCTGCCCAGGCGATCGCCGGCCAGCATCGCGGTGCGGTCACCATGGGCCACGCGCCAGAGCACTTCGTACAGCAGGTTCCAGCGTTGCTCGCCGCGGTAGCAGGCTGCCTGCTCCAGCTGGCTCAGTAGCGCTGCTGGCACTTTGCCGCGAAACGGGCCGGGGCCTTGGGGCAGCGGTGCAGGGATGGCCAGCAGATCATCGATCGGGCCTTGTGACCAGGTGACGTCGGCTGGGTCAATGCCATGGCCCAGCAGCGTTCGGGCTTGGTCACGCCAGGTGGCGAAGCTGTCATCGCAGTTGAGCGCGATCATCCCCATAACCCCATTTGCACCGGTGCCTGGGGTTCGCGCAGGCGTTCGCGCAGCAGGCCGCTGCGCAGCTCGGCCTGGGCCGGGCGGTAGTCACTGGTGACGATGAATGGGCGCGCTTTGTCCAGCACGCAGCGCAGTTGAATCAGGTCGTCGTAGCGGATGCGCCGCTCTCGTCGCAGCGCTACCAAACGCTGCACGCTGCGCAGGCCGATGCCCGGGATGCGTGCCAGCAGGGCTGGCTCGGCGCGGTTCACATCCAGCGGGAAGACCTCACGGTTGGCCAGCGCCCACGCAAGCTTCGGGTCGATGTCCAGTGCCAGGTTGCCGCTTTGCGCCAGCAGTTCGCCGGCCTTGTAGCCATAGCCACGCAGCAGGAAGTCGGCTTGGTACAGGCGGTGTTCCCGCAGCAGCGGCGGCGCTGCCAGGGGCACACTGTCGGGGCTGTCGGGGATCGGGCTGAAAGCCGAGTAGTACACGCGCTTGAGGCCGTAGCCCTGGTACAAGGACTCGGCATTGCGCAGCAGGGTGCTGTCGTCGGTGGCGTCTGCGCCGACGATGACCTGGGTGCTTTGCCCGGCCGGGGTAAAGCGCGGCGCCTTGGGTTCGTTGGCCACCGCTTGCTGGCCGTGGTGAATGACCGCCATGGCCTGGCGGATGGTGTGCGCGTGTTTCTCAGGGGCCAGGCGCTTGAGGCTGGCGTCGGTCGGTAACTCAATGTTGACGCTCAGGCGGTCGGCCAGGCGCCCGGCTTCTTCGATCAGCAGCGGGTCGGCATCGGGGATGGTCTTGAGGTGGATGTAGCCGCGGAAGTTGTGCTCCTCGCGCAGCAGGCGTGCCACGCGGATCAATTGCTCCATGGTGTAGTCGGCCGAGCGGATGATGCCCGAACTGAGAAACAGGCCGCTGATGCAGTTGCGCCGGTAGAAGTCGAGGGTCAGGCGCACCACCTCTTCTGAGGTAAAGCGCGCCCGCGGCACGTTGCTGGAGCGCCGGTTGACGCAGTACTGGCAATCGTAGAGGCAGAAGTTGGTCAGCAACACCTTGAGCAGCGATACGCAGCGCCCGTCCGGGGTATAGCTGTGGCAAATGCCCATGCCATCGGTGGCACCCAGGCCTTCGCTGCCGCGCGAACTACGCTTGGGGGCACCGCTGCTGGCGCAGGAAGCATCGTACTTGGCGGCGTCGGCAAGAATGCCGAGTTTGGCGATGAGTTGCATGGCGGCTGACTCGAAACACTGAATATTCATACAGTATTTTGAGAATGCCCTGATTGCAAGCCCCATCGATGAAGGCCGTGGATCAATGCCCGAGTAAATCCGTCAGCTAAGCTTGTGCTGGACTTACGGACAGCAACGAGGCGCGCGGGAGAGGACATGAAAATCACGATCGAAGCGAAGCGGGCGCTGGCCGGCCTGGCGCTGGCCATGGGGTTGGGCGCAGTCATGCTCAACGCCCAGGCCGCAGAAACCAAAAAGGTCGATGTACTGCTGGTGGGCGGCGGCATCATGAGTTCGACCCTGGCTATCTGGCTCAACGAGCTGGAGCCCGGCTGGTCGATGGAGATGGTCGAGCGCCTGGACAAGGTGGCCGAAGAAAGCTCCAACGGCTGGAACAACGCCGGTACCGGCCACTCGGCCTTGGCAGAGCTGAACTACACGCCAGAAAAAGATGGCAAGATCGACATCAGTAAGGCCGTGGAGATCAACGAGTCATTCCAGATCACCCGCCAATTCCTTGCCTGGCAGGTCAAGCAGGGCGTATTGAAGAACCCCCATTCCTTTATCAACACCACGCCGCACATGAGCTTCGTCTGGGGCGACGACAACATTCGCTTCCTGAAGAAACGTTATGAGGCGTTGCAAGCCAGCCCGCTGTTCAAGCCCATGCAGTATTCCGAAGACCACGAACAGATCCGCAAATGGGTGCCCTTGATGATGGAGGGCCGCGACCCCAATCAGAAACTGGCCGTGACCTGGACGCCGATCGGTACCGACGTCAACTTTGGCGAGATCACTCGGCAGTATGTGGGTTACCTGCAGACTCGGCCTAACTTCGACCTCAAGCTGTCGAGCGAGGTACAGGACATCACCCGCAACGCCGACGGCTCCTGGCATGTCGAGTACAAGAACCTGAAAGATGGCAGCCAGGCGGCCACCGATGCCAAGTTCCTGTTCATCGGCGCCGGCGGCGCGGCGCTGCCCCTGTTGCAGAAGTCGGGCATCGATGAAGCCAAGGACTATGCCGGCTTCCCGGTCGGTGGTTCGTTCCTGGTCACCGATAACCCGGCCATTGCCCAGCGCCACATGGCCAAGGCCTATGGCATTGCGGCAACCGGCGCGCCGCCGATGTCGGTACCGCACCTGGACACCCGTGTCCTCGATGGCAAGCGCATGATCCTGTTCGGGCCGTTTGCTACCTTCTCGACCAAGTTCCTCAAGCAGGGCTCGTTGCTCGACCTGTTCGCCAGCGCCAGTGTGCACAACGCCTGGCCGATGGTGAGGGTAGGGGTACGTGAGTTCGATCTGGTGCAATACCTGGTCGGTCAGGTTTTGCAGTCGGACGATGACCGCTTCGAAGCGCTGCGCACCTACTTCCCCGAGGCCAAGAAGGAAGACTGGCGCCTGTGGCAAGCCGGCCAGCGGGTGCAGATCATCAAGAAGGACGAGGCCCAGGGTGGGGTGCTCAAGTTGGGTACCGAAGTGGTCACGTCCAAGGACGGCAGCATCGCCGGCCTGCTTGGGGCCTCACCGGGTGCCTCGACCGCGCCGCCGATCATGCTGGATGTGTTGAACAAGGTGTTCAAGGACAAGGTGGCCTCGCCGCAGTGGCAAGCGAAGATCAAGCAGATCGTGCCGTCTTACGGCATTCGCCTGAACGAGCACCCGGACAGGGTGCAGCAGGAGTGGACGTATACCAATGAGGTGTTGCAGCTGAATCCACCGTCAGTACCGTAAACAGGCCGAATGCGCTGTAGGAGCAGCCTTGTGCTGCGAAAGGGCCGGTCTGGCTATTGAGGATGTTGTTGCCGCACAGGCCTCTTCGCAGCACAAGGCTGCTCCTACAAAAGCGCGCGCACTCTGCAGGCTGCGCTTGGCTGAATGTTGTCCATCTACACTTACACAGCACATCACGGCGAATGTCGTGGTGAGCGAATTAATCACCGGACCACCGCCCCCTCGGACCCGGACTTCCCTCGTCGACGGTGGCCTTCTTGCAGAGGAGGGCAGGTCATGGACGAGGCACGGCTTCACGAATTCATGGGCAAGCTGGTGGGTGACATGGGCGCTGCGGCGACCCTGGCCAATGTCATTCTGGGCGACGAGCTCGGGCTGTACCGGGCGATGGCCGACAGCCTGCCGACCACCCCCGACGCGCTCGCGGCCAAGACCGGTTGCCACCCGCGCCTGGTGCGCGAATGGCTCAATGCCCAGGCGGCGTCGGGCTACATGGTGCATGACAAGGGCAGTTTCGTGCTGCCCGAAGAACAGGCCATGGCCCTGGCGCTGGAGGATTCGCCGGCCTACATGGCCGGTGGCGCCGCGGTGGTGGCGGCGCTGTTTCACGACAAAGACAAGCTGGTTGCGGCCATGCGTGGCGACGGCGGATTAGCGTGGGGCGACCACCACCCGTGCATGTTCAGCGGCACCGAGCGGTTCTTCCGGCCGGGTTATCGGACGTTTCTGGTGGCCGAGTGGCTGCCGGCGCTGGACGGGGTAGTGGCGAAACTGCAAGCGGGCGCCAAGGTGGCCGATGTGGGCTGTGGCCATGGCGCCTCGACGTTGGTCATGGCCCAGGCGTTTCCTGCATCGACCTTTGTCGGCTACGACTATCACGGGCCATCCATCGCCACCGCCAACCAGCGCGCCGAAGAGGCGGGGTTGGGCGCGCGGGTGCATTTCCAGCAGGCCACCGCTAAGGACTACCCCGGCCACGACCATGACCTGGTGTGTTTCTTCGATTGCCTGCACGACATGGGGGACCCAGTGGGCGCGGCGCGCCATGCCTACCGTGCCTTGAAGGCTGACGGCACGGTGATGCTGGTGGAACCGTATGCCGAAGACTCGCTGGAGGGCAACCTGACGCCGGTTGGGCGCTTGTTCTACGCAGCGTCGACGTTTATCTGCACGCCGAACTCGCTGTCTCAGGAGGTGGGATTGGGGTTGGGTGCCCAGGCCGGGGAGGCACGGCTGCGGGCGGTGTTCGAAGAGGCGGGGTTCACTCGGTTCCGGCGTGCGACGCAGACACCGTTCAACCTGATCCTGGAGGCGCGTAAATAGCCGCTGCCCTTGCCGCAACCGGGCCATTCGGCTTTTACGCATTGTAATGCCGCGCCCTGATCGTCAGAATCGCGCCCGGTTGTCGAGCAAGGGGCTTACGTTGAACGAACAGACACTCTCCATGCGCCTGGAGCGCGTGGCGGCGCATGTGCCACACGGCGCGCGCCTGGCCGATATCGGCTCGGACCACGGTTACTTGCCGGTAGCGTTGATGCTGCGCGGCACTATCGAAGCGGGCGTGGCCGGTGAAGTGGCGCAGACGCCCTTTGCCTCCGCTCAGCGCAATGTGCGCCGCAATGGCTTGGAAGCACGCATCACCATTCGCCTGGCCGATGGGCTGGAAGCGATCGAAATAAATGACCGGATCTCTGCCGTCAGTCTCTGCGGCATGGGCGGCGACACCCTGTGCGAAATTCTGGAACGCGGCAAGCATCGCTTGAACGGCACCGAGCGCCTGATCCTGCAACCCAACGGCGGCGAGTGCGCGCTGCGGGGCTGGCTAATGACCAATGGCTATCGCATCGTCAGCGAAGAGTTGCTGCGGGAGAACCGCTTCGACTACGAAATCATCGTCGCCGAACCGTGTGAGGCAGTGGTGTATACCGCCGAAGAACTGTACTTCGGCCCACTGTTGATGCGCGAGAAAAGCCCAGCGTTCATGACCAAATGGCAGCGCATGTTGCGTCAGAAGCAGCAGACGTTGGCCAACTTCGAACGCGCCCGGGATGCAATCCCACAGGAAAAGCGCGACGATTTCGCCCGGCAAATCACCTGGATCAACCAGGTATTGGCCTGACTCACTGCTGCGAGCAGTTACCCATTTCCCGGTAGTTGATTTCGCGGGTGTGGCCTTGATGGTCGACGTAGACCATGTGCGCGGTGCCAACCTGGCAATCGGCTGCATTGCTGGCTGGGGTGATGGAGATGACTTTGGCCACATCCAGCGGCATGCCGTATTCGTAGTTGCTGTTGGCAACAGGCTGGTTAGACCCCGCGTCAGCCAAGGCGCCGAACGAGGCGAGGGCAGCGGTAACGGCAAGCACAGCGATCGAACGTTTCATGGCAGGTTCCTTTTTCGATGTTTTACCAATGATGCATTCATTGGTGATCCACAATAAATGGGCTAACCCGTGATAGATTCCTGCCTTGAACGTAAGAATAAGATTGAACAAGGAGCCCATCCCTCATGGACATGCTGCATGCCATGCGTACCTTCACCCGGGTGGTGGAGTGCGGCAGCTTTGCGGCGGCTGCCAATGCCCTGGATATTTCAGCGGCGCAGGTGTCGCGCATCGTTGCCGAGCTTGAAAACCAGCTACAGACCCGTCTGCTGCACCGCACCACGCGCCGTTTGCGCATGAGCGAGGCGGGCGAGCGTTTTCTTGAGCGCGCCCGGCAAATCATGTTGTTGACCGAAGAAGCCGTGGGCGAAGCGCGCGGCGCGCACCTCACGCCCCGTGGCCGCTTGCGCCTGCATTGCCCGCACGGCCTGGGCCTGCTGCTGATGCCGCTGGTGGCGGGCTACAACGCGCTGTGCCCGGAGGTGGTGGTCGAATTGACCCTGTCCCAACGCAACCCTGACCCGCTGGCTGAAGGGCATGACGTGGTGATCACCGTGGACGGGGCCTTGCCGGACTCGCAATTGATCGCAGTGCCCTTGGGCGACATCTTCAGCATCCCCTGTGCCGCGCCCAGCTACCTGGAAACCTTTGGGGTACCCGAGAGGCCGGAAGACCTGCATGATCATCGTTGCCTGCGCATGGCGTATCCGATGTATGAAGGCGACTGGGTATTCCCGCAAGGCGTCGATCAGTGCGTGATTGCGCCGCGAGACAGCTTCCTGACCAACGTAGCCGACGCCATGCTGCTGGCCAGCGAGTTGGGCATGGGCATCGGGCTGTTGCCGTTCTACACCGCCAGCCAGGCCATCGAGCAGGGGCGTTTGCGCCGGCTGCTGGCCCCGTATCGCCTGCGCGAGTGTGCGCTGTACGCGATCTACCCGTCGCGGCACTACCTGGATGCCAAGGTGCGTACCTGGATCGACTACCTCAAGGAACAGCTACCCGCGCTGTTCGAGGCCCATGCGCGGATAGTGGATGATGAGCGGTACTGGCGCTGAAACGGGCTGATTTAGCTGGAACCTGTGGGGCTGGCTTGCCGGCGCCCACAGGTTTGGCGACTCGCTACAGCGGATAGTGCTTGAGCTCCCGGGCAATCAGCATCCGCTGGATCTCGCTCGAGCCTTCGTAGATCTGCGTGATCCGTGCGTCGCGGTAATAGCGTTCCACCGGGTAATCCTCCAGGTAGCCATAGCCACCATGCACCTGGATGGCCATGGAACATACCCGCTCGGCCATTTCCGACGCGAACAGCTTGGCCTGCGAAGCCTCCGACAGGCACGGCTTGCCGGCGCTGCGCAAGCGGGCCGCATGCAGGATCAGCAGGCGTGCGGCATTCACCTGTACCTGCATGTCGGCCAGCAGGTTGGCGATGCTCTGGTGTTCGTTGATCGGCTTGCCGAACTGCACCCGATCACGGGAGTAGACCAGCGCGGCTTCGAACGCGGCGCGGGCGATACCCAATGCCTGCGCGGCAATGCCGATACGCCCACCTTCGAGGTTGGACAAGGCGATGGCCAGGCCCTTGCCTCGCTCACCGAGCATATTGGCAGCCGGGATGCGGCAGTTGTCGAAGGTCACCGCGCAGGTATCCGAGGCGCGGATGCCCATCTTGTGCTCGCTGCGGTCAACCTTGAAGCCAGGGTTGTCAGTGGGTACCAGGAAAGCCGACAGGCCTTTCTTGCCCAGTTCCGGGTCGGTCACCGCAAAGACGATCGCCAGGCCCGCTCGGCGGGCATTGCTGACAAACTGCTTGGACCCGTTGATTACCCATTCGCCCTCCACGCGTTCGGCGCGGGTGCGCAGGTTGTGCGCCTCGGAGCCGGCCTGGGGTTCGGTCAGGCAGAAGCAGCCAATCACCTCGCCCGTGGCCAGGCGTGGCAACCAAGCCTGTTGCTGTTCGGCTGTGCCATAAGCCAGCAACGGGCCGCAGCCCACCGAGTTGTGGATGCTCATCATCGCCCCGGTGGCGCCGCAGCCAGCGGCGATTTCTTCCACGGCCAGGGCGTAGGCGACGTAATCGGTGTAGCTGCCGCCGAAGGCTTCAGGCACCACCATGCCGAGCAGCCCCAGCTCGCCCATCTTGCGGACCACGCCATCATCGATCCAGCCGGCTTTTTCCCAGGCCTGGGCATGGGGCGCGATTTCGCCACGGGAAAAGTCCCGGGCCATGTCGCGGATCATGATCTGCTCTTCGCTCAGTTCCAGGTCTTGCATCTGTGTACTCCCGGGCTCACAGGCCTTCGAAGAATTGGTCGACCCGCTGGCGCTCGAGCTCGGCCAGGGTGGGCGGGTTCCAGCGGGGCTGCTTGTCCTTGTCGATGATCAGGGCACGCACGCCCTCGATGATGTCGCCGTACTGGAACCACTGGCGGTCCAGGTGCAGCTCCATGGCAAAGCACGCCTCAAGTGCCAGGTGGCGACCGCGGCGCAGCATTTCCAGCGTAACCGCCATGGCCAGTGGCGAGCGGCTTTCCAGCTGGTCGGCGGTTGCCAGGGCCCATGGGTGGCTGTCGCCGATGCTGACGGTGCGCAGTTGCTCGATGATCGCTGGCAGGTCGGGGAGGGCAAAAAAGTGGTCGATGACCGGGCGCAGCTTCTCCAGCGGCGCGTCATCCAGCACCTGAGTGCCGAGCTTGGCCAGCAGGCCTTGCAGGTCCTTGAGCGGGTGGTCGCCAAAGGTCAGGCGGTCCAGGCCCTGGTCGAGTGCGGTGAGTTTATCGCAGGGCACATGCCAGTCGGCGAGCCCGCAATACAGCGCGTCGGCGGCCTGGATCTGGGTGCCAGTGACACCGAGGTAAGTGCCCAACTCGCCAGGGAGGCGTGAGAGGAAATAGCTGCCGCCCACATCCGGGAAATAGCCGATGCCGACTTCCGGCATGCCCAGCCGGCTGCGTTCGGTCACCACCCGCAGGTCACAGCCTTGAGCCAGGCCCATGCCGCCGCCGAGGGTGAAGCCGTCCATCAGCACCAGCACCGGTTTGCGGTAATGATGGATGCACAGGTCGAGCGCGTATTCCTCGACGAAAAAGTCTTCATGCAGGCGTTCTGCGTTTTTGTAGCTGTCGTGCAGCGAGCGGATATCGCCACCGGCGCAAAAACCTTTTGGGCCCGCACCACGCAGTATCACTGCGCGCACCTGCGGGTCGTCTGCCCATTGCTCGAAGTGCTGGCGCAGGCTGCGCACCATATCCAGGGTCAGGGCATTGAGGCCGGCGGGGCGGTTCAGGGTCAGGTGGCCAATCTGGTTGCGGACTTCAGCCAAGACATGATCCGTTGCCGAAGTGTAAGCATGCGCGGTCATCGCGTTCTCCCTGCTTTGTTATTGATTTTCCAAGTGAAGTCTGGAGTTCGCTGGAGGATCACTGGATCCTGTCATGCGAATTTGTCGTGCACAATCGGCAAATCTGCAGGGGTGTTCTGCATTTTTGCCTTGTGTTCAGGTTAAGCCTTGCAGCGCCTGGGAGATCGAGCGCCGCCCGCGCGGCGCATCGCGAGCAACGCTCGCTCCTACGTTTGTTTCGGGCCAGTGCGGCCTGTGCCATTTGCGCGCGACCGCCTTGTTTGTCCGACACGATATCAAGGTGCGCACAAAGGGGCCGCGCGCCCATGCCACAGGAATAAATGGCCCGAAACAGATGTGGGAGCAGCCTTGTGCTGCGAAGCGCCGCGCGGGCGGCGCTCGATCTGCGCCCCCCCACTAATATCACGCCATACACCCCCAAGCCCACCCCACCCTCAATTCATTAACCTGAGCGTAACGATCACCCATCCAGCTTGATTGATGCACCCTCACGCCTCGCCCTAAGGTGGCTCCACGACAGCGAACCCGTGGAGTCACCATGACAACAACCAAGAATCCACCGCCGCAATGGTCGCGGCGGCGCGCCGAGAAGCAGCGCCGCCTCGACCGGGTCCGCCATCTCGCCGACGGCGTGGTGCTGCCCACCGCGCATATCGTCGAGGCACTGGAACTGTTACTCGCCCCCGGCGACCGGGTGGTGCTGGAAGGCAACAACCAGAAGCAGGCCGATTTTCTCTCCCGCTCACTGGCCAAGGTCGACCCGGCGCGGCTGCACGATTTGCACATGATCATGCCCAGCGTCAGCCGTGCCGAACACCTCGACCTGTTCGAGCGGGGCATCGCCCGCAAGCTCGACTTCTCGTTCGCCGGGCCACAGAGCCTGCGCATCGGGCAACTGCTGGAAGACGGCCTGCTCGAAGTCGGCGCCATCCATACCTACATCGAGCTGTACTCCCGGCTGCTGGTCGACCTCATCCCCAACGTGACCCTGGTCGCGGGCTTCATGGCCGACCGGGATGGCAACCTCTATACCGGCCCCAGCACCGAAGACACCCCAGCCCTGGTCGAACCCGCCGCCTTCAGTGACGGCATCGTCATTGCCCAGGTCAACCAATTGGTGGAGCGGGTCGACGACCTGCCGCGCGTCGATATCCCCGCGTCCTGGGTCGACTTCGTGGTGGTCGCCGACCAGCCGTTCTACATCGAGCCGCTGTTCACCCGCGACCCACGCCACATCAAGCCGGTGCATGTGCTGATGGCGATGATGGCGATCCGTGGCATCTATGAAAAACACCAGGTGCAGTCGCTGAACCATGGCATTGGGTTCAATACCGCAGCCATCGAGCTGATCTTGCCGACCTATGGCGAATCCCTTGGCCTGAAAGGCAAAATTTGCCGCAACTGGACGCTCAACCCCCACCCCACGCTGATTCCCGCTATCGAAACGGGTTGGGTCGAGAGCGTGCATTGTTTTGGTACTGAACTGGGCATGGAAGACTACATCGCCCAACGCCCGGACGTGTTTTTCACCGGCCGCGACGGCTCGCTGCGCTCCAACCGCATGATGTGCCAGCTGGCGGGGCAGTACGCTGTCGACCTGTTTATCGGCGCCACGTTGCAAGTGGATGGCGACGGCCATTCTTCGACCGTGACCCGCGGCCGCCTGGCGGGCTTTGGCGGTGCGCCGAACATGGGCCACGACCCCCGTGGGCGCCGCCACGCGACACCGGCCTGGCTCGACATGACCGTGCCCGAAACAATGCTCGAGCGCGGCCGCAAGCTGGTGGTGCAGATGGTCGAGACCTACCAGGAGGGCGGCAAGCCCACCTTCGTCGAAACCCTCGATGCGGTCGAAGTGGCGAAAAAAGCCGGCATGCCGCTGGCACCGGTGATGATCTACGGCGACGACGTTACCCACTTGCTCACCGAAGAAGGCATCGCTTACCTGTACAAGGCGCGCAGCCTTGAGGAGCGCCAGCAGATGATTGCAGCCGTGGCCGGTGTCACCGCCATTGGCTTGCGGCATGACCCCAAAGACACCCAGCGCCTGCGCCAGCAGGGCCTGGTGGCGTTGCCCGAGGACTTGGGCATTCGCCGAACCGATGCCAGCCGTGAACTGCTGGCTGCGCGCAGCATCGCCGACCTGGTGGAATGGTCCGGTGGCCTGTACAACCCACCCGCACGGTTCAGGAGCTGGTGATGAAAGTACTCGACCTGCAATCGCAAGGGCTGCTTCGCGAGCAAGTTCGCTCCTACAGGTATGTCACGGGCCTTGAAGCCATTGGGGGCTCTGTGGGAGCGGGCTTGCCCGCGAAGAGGGCTGAACAGACAACCGAAATCCCTCTGGCCGACCACCTGGCGGATTTGGCAGTAGAAGCCCTGATCGACGAAGCCGACCTGTCGCCCAAACCGGGCCTGGTAGACCGCCGCAGCAACGGTGCGCACACCGACATGACGCTGGCGTTGATGCATGCGTCGGCGCTGGCCCTGTGGCCGTGCCTGCGGCAGATGGCCGAAGCGGCCGGGGCCATTGGCGGCGTCGGCCAGCCCTTGCGCACTGCGCTAGGCCGCATAGGCCGCGAAGGCGAGGCCGCGATGCTGGCGACCACCGGCGGGGTGAATACCCACCGAGGCGCGATCTGGGCCCTGGGGCTGCTGGTGGCGGCCCGTGCCCTGGGTCCCCACGCTGACCCGTGCGCAGTGGCGGCCCGCGCCGGGCGCATCGCGCTGATCGACGACCCGGGCGCAACCTCGGAAGACAGCCATGGTGCCCAGGTAAGGCGCCGGTATGGCAGCGGCGGTGCCCGTGAACAGGCGCAATTGGGCTTCCCAGCGGTTATCGCGCATGGCCTGCCACAGCTGCAGCGCAGCCGTGCCTTAGGTGCCAGCGAAACCCACGCGCGGCTCGATGCCTTGCTGGCGATCATGGCGGCGCTGGCCGACACCTGCGTGCTTTGGCGCGCCGGGCCACAAGGGCTGGCCACGGTCCAGCAGGGGGCCCGCGCCGTCCTGGACGCCGGTGGCAGCGCCACGCTGGACGGGCGCCGGCAACTGCGCCTTTTGGATGAACACTTGCTGCAACTGAATGCCTCTCCGGGTGGCGCTGCCGATCTGTTGGCGGCCTGCCTGTTCCTCGACAAAGCCGGGAGCCTGTGACATGGAAACCCTGACCTTTCAATTTCCCGCCGCCGAACCGGGGCGCGGGCGCACCGTGGTCGGCTGCGTCAGCTCCGGCGACCTGGAAGTGCTGATCGAACCCGGCATCGCCGGCAGCTTGCAGATCCAGGTCGTGACGTCGGTCAACGGCAGCGGCGCGCGCTGGACGCAACTGTTCCAGCGCCTGTTCGAAGGCCGCCAATGGCCAGCGGTGAACATCGACATCCATGATTTTGGCGCCACGCCAGGGGTGGTGCGCCTGCGCCTGGAGCAAGGTTTCGAGGAGATCGCCCATGACTGACACCGAACGTTTGCTGCACAGCCGCAGCCTCGTCGAAATGGGCGCCCGCCAGCGCGCCCGGGCACTACTTGACCCAGGGACGTTCCGCGAGCTGCTGGGCCCCTTCGACCGGCTCATGTCACCTTGGCTGCCGCGCCAGGGCATCGTGCCCCAGGCCGATGATGGCGTGGTCATTGCCAAAGGCCGGCTGAATGGCCGCAATACTGTGGTCGCCGCTATCGAGGGTGGCTTCCAGGGCGGCAGCATGGGCGAGGTGGGCGGGGCGAAGATCGCCGGTGCACTGGAATTGGCCATCGAAGACAACCGCAACGGCACCCCGACCTGCGCCGTGCTGCTGCTGGAAACCGGTGGCGTGCGCCTGCAGGAAGCCAACCTCGGCCTGGCGGCAATCGCCGAGATCCAGGCCGCGATCATCGAGCTGCGCAGCTACCAGCCGGTGATCGGCGTGATCGCAGGCTCGGTCGGCTGCTTCGGCGGTATGTCCATCGCTGCCGGCCTGTGCAGCCACCTGCTGGTTACCCGTGAGGCGCGCCTGGGCCTCAATGGCCCGCAGGTCATCGAGCAGGAAGCGGGCATCGCCGAATACGACGCCAAGGACCGCCCCTTTATCTGGAGCCTGACCGGTGGCGAGCAGCGCCATGCCAGTGGGCTGGTCGACGGCTACGTGGCCGATGATGCAGATGCAATACGCCAGCAGCTTTTGCACCTGCTCGACACCCCCGGCACAGACCGTGCTCGCCGCCACGCCTGGTACCTCGAGCGGCTCTCGCGCCTCGGCGATGACTGCCCGCAACTGGATGCCGCCGCTGTACGCAGCCTCTACCAAGGAGAAGCCAAATGAACCGAGCCATGAACTGGCTGCCGGGCCTGGCCGGCGGGCAAGTGCTGCCGGGTTACCCCGCGTCGCTGCAGGTGATCGACGGCGAACTGGACAACCGCCTGGCACGCTTCATTGCCGTGGTGCCCGATGCGCACAACCCGTTCCCCCGGGCGCGTGCGGGCGAGGTCGGCTTGCTGGAAGGCTGGGGGCTGGCCAAGGCGGTGAGCGAAGCGGTCGCGGCAGACCGCGACGGCGAGAAGCGGGCCATCGTCGCCGTCATCGATGTGCCCAGCCAGGCCTATGGCCGCCGCGAGGAGGCGCTGGGCATTCACCAGGCGCTGGCCGGTGCGGTGCAGGCGTATGCCGAGGCGCGCTTGGCCGGGCACCCGGTGATTGGGCTGCTGGTCGGCAAGGCGATGTCTGGCGCCTTCCTCGCGCATGGCTATCAAGCCCAGCGCCTGATCGCGCTGGATGACGCTGGGGTGATGGTGCACGCCATGGGCAAGGCCGCTGCCGCGCGCATTACATTGCGCAGCGTCGAAGCGCTGGAGGCCCTGGCCGCCGAAGTACCGCCGATGGCTTATGACCTCGACAGCTACGCCTCGCTGGGCTTGCTGTGGCGACGTCTTGGCGTGGACAACGCCGAGACGCCAAGTGCGGCCGATCTGGCCAAGGTACGTACCTGCTTGGCCGAAGCGGTGCGCGATATCGGCAACTCGACCGACCTGTCATCGCGGCTGGCGGGCGAAAACCGGCGTGCCTCCCGCGAGGTGCGCGAACACTTGCGCCGTCAGTGGCAGGGGGCCTGAGATGAATAGCCCACGCGCGCACGACCTGTTGTGGGGGTTGCCCCTTTGCGCGCTGCCTGAAGATGCTCCGCAGTGGGCGCATCAGGTGGTGGCAAGCGGTCAGCCTGTGGTGGTGCGCCGCGCCGCCTGCGCTGACGGCTGGGTGGCGGTGGGCCTGCGCGGCCTGAGCCGGGATCAGCGGCTGGGCACACAGATGCGCCTGGCCGATATCCAACGCCTGCAAAGCCCTGAGGCCCTGCGCTGGCGAGCACCGAGCCCGTGGCCTGCATTGCAGGCGTTGGCCTCGGTGGCCCCGGTACTCGATACCACCGGGCTGGCCTGGGGGCCGACAGGTGGGGTGGGGTACCAACTCGCCACTGAGACTGGCGTGCTGCACCTGGCCAGTGACCTGGACGTGGTCGTGCGCACGCCGCACCCCCTGGCACGCGCAAAAGCGCGGGAACTGCTGGACATACTGGACTGCGCGCCATGCCGTATCGATGTGCAATTGGAAACACCGGCAGGTGCCGTCGCCCTGCGTGAGTGGGCCGGTGTTGCCCGCCGCGTACTGCTCAAGTCGCCCCATGGCGCGCGCTTGGTGGTCGACCCCTGGGCAGCCTGGGCGTGTGCGGCATGAGCAGCTTGTTCGCGTTCCCCGGCCAGGGTGCCCAGCAGGTAGGCATGTTGCACCGCTTGCCCGAGGGGGCCGGCCCACTGCTGGAGGAGGCTAGCGATACGCTGGGTCATCAGGTGTTGGGCCTGGACAGCGAGCAGGCATTGCAGAGCACCCGGGCTGTGCAGCTGTGCCTGTTGCTGACCGGGGTGGCCTGGGCGCGCCGACTGCTGCAGCAAAGTCCCGCCCCCGACTATGTGGCAGGGCTGTCGATAGGGGCGTATCCCGCCGCTGTCACGGCCGGTGCGCTGGCGTTCGCCGATGCCGTGCGCCTGGTTGCGCTGCGCGGTGAGTTGATGCAGCGCGCCTATCCGCAGGGGTATGGCATGACCGCGCTGAGTGGCCTGGACCTGGCCAGTGTCGAGCGCTTGCTGGTGGAGGCGGGCGGTGAGGTCTACATCGCCAACCTCAACAGCGAAAACCAGATCGTCATTGCCGGCAGTGAGGCGGCCATGGCTGCGGTGGCCCAACGCGCGCGCAGCCTGGGCCAGGGCGTCGCGCGGCGCCTGGCGGTCAGCGTGCCGTCCCATTGCCCACTGCTCGACGCCCCGGCTGCGGAACTGGCCCAGGCCTTTGCTGCGGTCGAACTGCGAAGGCCCATCATCACCTACCTGAGCGGCAGCAGTGCACGGCCGATCCACGACCCGCAACGCTTGCGCGACGACTTGGCCGGCAACATGGCGCGGGTGGTGGATTGGCGTGCCACGTTGCGCAACGCCTATGAACGCGGGGTGCGCCTGCACCTGGAAATACCACCGGGCAGTGTGCTCAGCGGCCTGGCCCGCCAGGTGTTCGCCAATGGCCGCGTGGTAGCCATCGAGTCCACTCGGCTGGACAGCGTCGACGCCTTAATGCGTCAGGAGGTGGCCGGCAACCGATGACCGTGCTGTGCAACGCGAAGGACAACAACAAGCAACTTCGACAACACCTGAGGACAACAACAATGATTATTTATGGTGTGGCTCTGCTGGCGGTGTGCACGCTTGCCGGCGTTATCGTCGGCGACTTCCTGGGCGTGCTGCTGGGCGTCAAATCCAACGTGGGCGGGGTCGGTATCGCCATGATCCTGCTGATCTGTGCGCGGCTGTACATGCACCGCCATGGCGGTATGAGCAAGGAGTGCGAGTTCGGCGTCGGCTTCTGGGGCGCGATGTACATTCCGGTGGTGGTGGCCATGGCGGCCCAGCAGAACGTGGTCACGGCCCTGCACGGCGGGCCGGTGGCGCTGCTGGCGGCCGTCGGCGCGGTATTGGTGTGTGGCGCGACCATCGCGCTGATCAGCCGCAGCCACCGCGGTGAACCCTTGCCCGCACTGGAGCCCACACCCGAAACACCTGTGCAGGTTGCCCCTGCAGGAGGGCGCTGATCATGTGGCCGATCATTGACAATGCCTTGGAACACAACGGCCTGATCACCGCGTTCGCGGTTGTCGGGGCGATCATGTGGTTGTCGGTACTGATGTCGAAATACCTGACGTTCGGCCGGGTGCACGGCTCGGCGATTGCCATCGTCATTGGGCTGGTGCTGGCCTGGGTTGGCGGTACCGTGACCGGCGGGCAAAAGGGCCTGGCGGACATGGCGCTGTTCTCTGGCATCGGCCTGATGGGTGGGGCGATGCTGCGCGACTTCGCCATCGTCGCCACGGCCTTCGAAGTGCAGGCCACCGAGGCGCGCAAGGCCGGGATGATTGGCGCCGTTGCGTTGCTGCTGGGCACGGTGCTGCCGTTTATCGTCGGTGCGGCGGTGGCCTATGCCTTCGGCTATCGCGATGCCGTAAGCATGACCACCATTGGCGCGGGCGCGGTGACCTATATCGTCGGGCCGGTGACTGGGGCGGCGCTGGGTGCGAGCTCGGACGTGATGGCCTTGTCGATAGCCACCGGGTTGATCAAGGCCATCCTGGTGATGGTGTTCACTCCAGTGTCGGCCCGCCTGCTGGCCCTGGACAACCCGCGTTCGGCCATGGTGTTCGGTGGTTTGGCTGGGACGGTGTCGGGGGTAACCGCAGGGTTGGCGGCCACGGACCGGCGGCTGGTGCCGTACGGCGCGCTGACCGCGACCTTCCATACCGGCTTGGGCTGCTTGATGGGCCCTTCGATACTGTATTTCTGCGTGCGCGGCTTGATGGGCTGACCCACCCTTCACGCCCTCTGTGTGGAGCAGCCTTGCGCTGCGAAGAGGCCCTTACTAGCGGCGACTATCTACGGTGTTGTCACCGACCTCTTCCCAGCACAGGGCTGCTCCTACCCGCAGCCCCATCCCCCGAATCGGGGAAAACCGCTGGGGAATCCTCCCCAATCTGTTTCGGTTAGCGCTGTAACTCACCAAAAAATATAACAATTCTCATCTGGCATATACCTTGCTTAACCTCCACGCAGAGACCCTGTGTTCCGGAGGTGCAGCATGTCGACCCCGCTCAAAGGCCCCGTCCTGTCATCCCTTGTCCTGGCCCTACTCGGCTGGGAAGCGACCAGCGAGGCAGCTGTGCAGTGCCAGCGCACCCTGGTTGCCAATGTGGTCGCACTGGACCAGCCGCTGATGTTCAACCGCCTTGGCGCGCAAAACGCCAATGGCATGATGTTCGCCCTGCGCGAAGATGTCGTGGACGAGCACCAGGTCCCGCTTGGCAAAGGCGGAGCCGCAGTGCCTGGCAAAGTCACCTTGCGCCCGGACAAACGCCCACGGCCAATCGTCTTGCGAGTCGCTGCCGGTGACTGCCTCACCGTCAACCTGACCAACCTGCTGGCCTACCAGGCCAACCCCAACAAGCACGGTATCGACCACGAAGAAAACGAGGCCGAAGGTGAGGAAGAAGACGGGCCGGAGACCGAGTTCGAAAATGAAGGCGGTGAGCACTTCGTTGCGGATGAGCAAGTCAGCGACCGCCACGTAGGTTTCCAGGTCAACGGCATGCAAGCCGTCAACAGCATTGGCGACATCGCCGCCAACACCGGCCGCAACGGCAACTTCCTGGTGTCGCCGGGCAACACCCGCAGTTACACGCTGTATGCCGAACGCGAAGGGGCCTTCGCCGCCACCAGCCAAGGCGCGACCTTCGGCGGCCAGGGCGGCGCCGGCAACGTTGCCAACGGCTTGTTCGGCCAGGTGGTGGTGGTGCCCAAAGGCGGGCGCACCTTCCGCAACACCCTGACCGAAGAAGAAATGCGCCTGGCCACCACCGGCCGTACACCTACAGGCCAACCTGTCATCGATTACCAGGCCCGTTACCCGCAGGCCGAGCCCTGGATCACCGAAGGCAAGGCCGGCAAGCCGATCATCGCCATGGTCGATGGCAACGAGATTCTCAACAGCGAGACCGATGCCATCGTCATGGGCCCCAACCCAGACGGCAGCTTCCCCCGTTCGACCTACCCACTGGAGAGCGTCAACAAGCGCAACCCGGCGCTGCCCAACCGGCTGGATGCGTTCCGTGATTTCGCCTCGCAGTTCGCCGACGAAGTGGCCGGCACCCAGGCCTTCCCCGGCTACTGGGCCGACCCGATCATGGGCCACGTGCTGGAGCCGACCCGCGATTCGTTCATGATCAACTACGGCTCGGGCGGGATGGGCGCCGAGGTTGTGGCCAACCGCCTGGGCGTGGGCCCGATGCATGACTGCCTGTCGTGCGCCTATGAGGAGTTCTTCCTCAGCGCCCACACCGTGGGCGATATCGGCACGCTGGTGGACGTGCCGGCCAACGTCGGCCTGGAGAACATCCGCCCCGGCGAAACCCCACCGGCCAATGCCGTGGGCGTCAAGGCCAGCATGGCCCTGTACCCGTCGGAGCCGGCCAACGTCCACCATAGCTACATTGGCGACTTCACCAAGTTTCGTAATACGCACAATGGTCATGAACAGCACATTTTCCACTTGCACGGCCACCAGTGGCTATTCAACCCCAACGACGACAACTCCGACTATGTGGACGCCCAAGGCATCGGCCCGGGCATCGGGTACACCTACGAGATCGCCAACGGCGGCTCTGGCAACCGTAACCGCGTAGCGGGCGATGCCATCTATCACTGCCATTTCTACCCGCACTTCGCCCAAGGCATGTGGGCCATGTGGCGGGTGCACGACGTGTTCGAGGAAGGTACCCGGCTGGAGGTCAGTGGCCAGGATGCAAACGGCTTCCACATCACGCCGTTTGCCCTGCGCAGTGGCAAGCCAGCCGTCGGCGCACGGGCATTGCCAGACGGTGAAATCATTGCCGGTACGCCGATCCCCGCCATCGTCCCGCTGCCGGGCAAAGCCATGGCGCCGATGCCGGGCAAGGTGGTCGTGGTGCCTAAGCTTGCAGAGCAGTGGGTGGCCGCAAATGAGCAGGACGATGATGAAGAGGAAGAAGAGGGCGACGATGACCATGGCCACGGGGCAGCTGCGCCCAAGGCTGTCGGCTCCTTGGCCCTGGTCGACCGTAGCGAAACCAACCGCAACGCCGACGGCACCTTGAAAAACCCAGGCTACCCGTTCTGGATCGGTGGCATGGAAAGCAGCGTCGGCCAGCGCCCACCGACCCCGCCGCTGGACATGCTCGACCCTGCGCTTGCCCAGCAACTGAAAAACAGCGGCAATGCCCTGTGGGCCAACCTGGACCCCAACCAGGTCGATGGCTGGGATGGTGGCCTGGGCCGGCACGCGCTGGATGGCATCTCGGCAGGTGGCGAAGCATTGACCACCACCACCAAGCTGGATTTCTCCAAGGTGGTGCACAAAGCCAAGCCGATCTACCTGCCGGAAGAGGGCACCGAAGTCGAACAGGCGGCCATGAAGTTTCACGCCAAGGCTGAGCACCCCAGCTATGCGCTGATGCCGGGCAGCCAGCCGGTGGCGCGCAACTTCCGCACCAATGGCGCCTTGCCGACGGCCGGGGCACCGTTCTTTGAGCCGTGCATGGACGACCGCGGCAAGCGCCTCACCCAGACCTCGGGCATAGGCGAGTTCGCCAGCGGTGAAAGCCTGACCGGCATGAGCTTCCGGGGTGCGTCTGCCTTCACCGCCGACCGCCCGCGCATCTACAAAGGCGCCAACATCCAGTTCGATGCGGTCTACAACAAAGTGGGCTACCACTTCCCGCAGGCGCGCATCATTGCCCTCTGGGAAGACGCCTGGCCAGTGATCACCAAGCAGCGCCCACCCGAGCCGCTGGTGATGCGCATGAACACCTTCGATTGCACCATGTACCAGCACACCAACCTGATCCCGTCCATTTATGAGATGGACGACTACCAGGTGCGCACCCCAACCGACGTGATTGGCCAGCACATCCACCTGCCTAAGTGGGACCTCACCGCGGCTGACGGTTCGGCCAACGGCTGGAACTACGAGGACGGCATTCTTTCGCCCGGCAGCGTGGTCGAGCGCGTGCATGCCATTCGCGCCTACAACGGTTGCACCGAAGGCGATAGCCGAGACGGCACCGCCGCCTGCCCAAGCGCCAAGCAGCACCCGTACTTCGGGCGCTTTGGCCGGGCCGACTGGCTGGGCGCGCGTACCGCCATGCAGCGTTGGTTCGCCGACCCTGTGGTCAACGTGCACAACGTCGACCGCGGCCTGGGCACCATCTTCACCCACGACCACCTTGGCCCATCGACCCACCAGCAACTGGGCCTGTACGCCACGGTACTGGCCGAACCTGCCGGCTCCACCTGGTACCACGCCGAAACCGGCGAGCAGCTGTACAACCCGGCTGCGCGCCAGGACGGTGGGCCAACCTCGTGGCAAGCAGTGATCAAGACCGGTGACCACGATGGCGACGGCAAAAACGACAGCTACCGTGAGTTCTTCCTCGAGTACAGCGACTTCCAGCATGCCTATGAAGCCGGCGTGTACGTGGGCGCAGGGCCGGACGGTATTCCCAATGGCCAGTCGTACCCGGCCACGGCCGACAGCTTCCGCTACGCCATCAACCCACCGGTACGGCAGAAAGCCTCGTCGCTGCTCGAATCGGTGGTCGAGTCGCGTGGTGGCCTGAGCCCTGGCTGCCCAAGCCGGCCGTGCCCACAAGCCATTTCGGTGGATGACCCAGGCATGTTCGTCGTCAACTACCGTAACGAACCGCTGGCCCTGCGGGTGTTCGACCCCAACAAAGTGGCCCCGGACGGCAAGCGCGGCATGCAGGCCGATGGCCTGGGCGGTGACCTGAGCTATGCCTTGCAGAGCCGCACCGACCGTGCCATCCCAGCGATGAACATGGCGCCCTCGGCGATCACTTCGGCGGTCGGCCCAACCGGTGGCACCACGGTGTTCCCGCCGCACATCAACACCGCCGGTAGCGAGCCCGGTGACCCGTTCACGCCGCTGCTGCGCACTTACTCGGGTGACAACGTGCGCTTGCGCATGCATGCCGGTGGCCATGAAGAGGAGCACAACGTCACGCTGCACGGCGTCAAGTGGCTGCAGAATGGCTCGGGCTTCGGCAGCAGCTCCAACTCGGGGTGGAAGGCATCGCAGATGATCGGCATCTCCGAGCAGCTGGGCTTCATGGCGCCGGTGTCGATGATTTCCAGCTCTGCGGCCACCAATGGCGACTACCTGTACTCGCTGGACGCGGCACTGGAAGGCTACTGGAACGGCATCTGGGGCATCATGCGCAACTACACCACCTTGCGCCCGGACTTGTTCCCGCTGTCGAACAACCCGCAGCCGGTGGCCATGCGCAACACCGTGAACTTTGACGGCATCTGCCCAAAAACCACCACCAATGCCAATGGCATTGGTACCCGCGCCACGGTCAAGCGCAGCTACGAGATCGTTGCCGCACTGGCCAACGACATTCTGGAGAACCGCCACGGGGTCAGCATCACCGACCCGGCCGGCGTCGGCCAGCATGTCGGTGGGCCGCTCAAGCCTGGCGGTGGCACGCTGGTGTTCAACAGCCGCAAGACCAGCATCCCGCAGGTGACCGTGGTGGATGAGGAGGACGGCACCACCTTCACCGTTGGCGGCCACAGCGCACCACTGCACGACCCGACCGCGGTGCTGTATGTGCGCAAGGCAGACCTGGACGCGACCACCGGCAAGCTTAAACCCGGCGTGCCGGTAGAGCCCCTGGTGCTGCGCGCCAACGCTGGCGACTGCATCAGCATCACCCTGGAAAACCGCCTGCCGCTGGTGATGCCAGATCTGCCAAGCACGGCCGTGATGCAGAACGTGGTCAAGCGTGACCGTAACGGCAGCGAAGGCTCCACGGCGTTCAACAACAACCTGATGCGGCCATCCAGCCATGTTGGCCTGCACGCGCAGTTGCTGGCCTACGACATCACCAAGTCCGATGGTGCCAACGTCGGCCTCAACCCGGTGCAGACCGTGCCGCCGCGTGCCGGCACCAGCGGTGCCTACCCGAGCAAGGTGTACCAGTACTACGCCGGGCACCTGGAGCGTGAAGGCAAGCCGGTGCTGCAACTGGGCCGCACGGTGGACAACATCAACACCACGGCGATCGAATTCGGCGGCCTGAACCTGACCCCGTCCGACTTCATCAAGCAACCGCAAAAAGGCCTGGTGGGCGCCATGAGCATCCTGCCGCAAGCCGCCACCTTCACCGAGGACACCGCCAGCCGTGCCCAGGCCACGGTAAAAGTCAGCGGGCAGCCGGACTACCGCGACTTCGTCACGGTGTGGCAGCGCTCGATGAACATGCGCTGGGCAGACGGCCGCCCCGTGGAAGGTATCGCTACTGAAGGCAATGGCGTGCCGGGCGATCCGAAGGACAACGGCAACATGGCCATGAACTACAAAACCGAACCGCTGTGGTTGCGCTTCGGCATGGCGCCGGACGCACCGTTCGGCCATGCCGACGGCAATGGCTTCGCCGATGTGCCAAACGCCCACATGGCCTACAGCAACGCCCTGGTCGGAGGCGACCCGCAGACGCCCGTGCTCTGGGCCAAGCCCGGCCAGCCGGCACGCAGCCATGTGCTGATGCCCAGCGGTGGCAGCCGTGGCATCACTTACCAGCTGGACGGGCACCTGTGGCCACTGCACGCCTACCAGGCCGAGAAGAACGACGCCGATGGTTACCCGATGAACCTGCCAGGCATCGGCTCGGTGCGCTTCGGTTTCAACCCGATGTCGATCTATATCGGTGCCCAGGAAAGCGTACTGCCGGCGGCGCACTTCAGCTTCATGCTGCCCAGCGCGGGTGGTGCCAATGCGGTGCCGGGGGACTACCTGTTCCGCGACTATGCCGCCTACGGCAACCTCTCGGGGCTGTGGGGGATTTTGCGGGTCAGCAACGAAGCGCCGCCCGCAACGGCTGCGCCACAATAACGACACGGGAGTGCGAGCATGAACAAGAAGACTCGCCCTGCTTACTTGGGGGTACTGCTGGGAGTGGCACTGATCGGCCTGGGCGTGGCGTATGAGCAGCTCTGGTGCGACCCACGCGAGCTGCTGCAGGAGCCTGCCGACCCGCAGGCCCTGCACCGGCTCAGCCGGGACGGGGTAACCGTGGAGTTCGAGGCGCGGCCGCTGGCCGGGGGCGAGCTGCGCGAAGGCGCCTTCGCCAACGTGCGCTTCAAGGTCAGCGACCAGGCCAGCGGCCAGCCGCTGTCGGGCATGGCGCCGGGGGCCTGGATCGACCCGGCCCAGTCGGCACCGGTCGGCGACCGCGACCAAAGCTGCAAGGCCCGCGTGGCGCTGTTTCTCAAAAGCAGCATTGGTGCCCGGCCATTGCTCGACCTCAACAGCTACTTTCTGTTGATGCTGAACAAGGACGCCAGCCTGACGGTCATCGACCCGACGGTTTCGGTGGGGGGCGTCACCAGCACCATGGCCCGTATCGAGCTGCCAGGCAGGCCCATGGACTGGGCGGCCACCGGCGACGACAAGCAGGTGTTCGTGTCGATCCCGGAGCGCGGCAAGGTGTCGGTGATCGATACCGAGACCTTCACCCGCGTGGCCGACCTGGATGCCGGCGACCAACCGACGCGGGTGGCGCTGCAACCGGACCAGCATCGGCTGTGGGTGGGCAACAACAGCAGCGACCCGGCCAAGGGGGGGGTAACGGTGATCGACGTGCCCGGGCGCAGCACCCTCAAGTCCTTCGCCACCGGCTCTGGGCACCATGAGATCGCCTTCAGCAGCGACTCGCGCTACGCCTTTGTCAGCAACCGCGACAGCGGCACCCTGAGCATCATCGACATCCCTGAAATGCGCCTGGCCAAGACCCTGGAGGTGGGGCCGCACCCGCTGTCGGTGAGCTACTCGGCGCTGTCCCAGGCGGTCTATGTGGTCGATGGCGAAGAAGGCACGGTGCGGGTCATCGATGCCCGCAGCCATCAACCGCGCCACACCGTCACGGCGGAACAGGGCCTGGGCCCGATGCGTTTTAGCAGCGACGGGCGCTACGGCATCGTGCTCAACACCCTGGAGAACCAAGCCTTAGTGATCGATGCCAGTACCGACACGCTCATCCACCGCATCCCGGTGGCGGCCGAACCCTACCAACTTACCTTCACCAAGGGCTATGCCTACGTCCGCGGCCTGGCCTCGCCCAAGGTCAGCATGATCAACCTGAGCAGCCTTGGGGAAGGGCGTTCGCCGATCGTGCAGGGCTTCGACGCCGGCCCTGCCGCGCCGCGCCAAGCCGGTGATCTGCCGCTGGCACAAGGGTTATCGGTGTCGCGTGACGACAACTCGGTGTTCGTGGTCAACCCGGTGGACAACACCACCTACTTCTACGCCGAGGGCATGAACGCGCCGATGTCGGGCTACAACAACCGCGGCCACCAGGCCCGCGCCGCCATCGTCGTCGACCGCAGCCTGCGCGAGGTGGCCCCAGGGGTGTATGGCTCGACGGTGAAGCTGCCGGCGGCCGGCAAGTTCGACGTGGCCTTCCTGCTCAACCAGCCGCAAATCATCCACTGCTTCAGCACCGATGTGGGCGAGGCGCCGAATGCCCGCAAGCACAAGGGCGCGCATGCCGAGTTCCTTGGCCTAGAGCAGCCTTTGCCGCAGCACAGCGCCTTCACCGCACGGGTGCGCATCGTCGGCGACGACGGTGAACCGCGCCTGGGCCTGAATGACCTGAGCCTGCGCTACTTCCTGGCGCCGTCGTCGATGCCGCGCAACCTGCGCCTGGAAGAAGTGGGCGAGGGCGTCTACCAAGCGGCCTTGACCCTGCCTGAAGCCGGCGCCTGGTACCTGCATGTGCAGTCGCCGTCGCTGGGCCGCAAGTTTGCCGAAGAGAATTACACCAGCCTGCGCGTCCTGCCGGCCTCGGCCTCCACGGCGTCCCAAGGGGACGCTTCCCAGATGCAAACCAGGAGTGTGCGATGAACGCCAAGCATGCTTTTACACGGCTGGGCCTGAGCCTGGCGCTGCCCCTGTTGTTGTCCAGCAACCTGGCCCTGGCCCATGCCGGGCATGACCACAGCGGCCATGCCGAGCAACCGCCCGCCGCGCGACAGGAGAAAGCCAGTGTGCGCTTTGCCGATGTCTCGCTGCTGGACCAGGACGGGATGCCTGTGCGCCTGGAGAAGGACCTGGTCGGCGATCACCTGGTGGTGATGGGCTTCATCTACACCAGTTGCACCACGGTGTGCCCGGTGGTGTCGTCGATCATGGGCAAGGTCCAGCAGCAGTTGGGCGGCCGTGTGGGTGAAGAAATCCACCTGGTGTCGATCAGCGTCGACCCCCAGCGCGATGATTCCAAGCGCTTGCAGAGCTACGCCAAGGCCTTCCAGAAAGGGCCGGGCTGGAGCTGGCTGACCGGTACGTCGTACGCCATCACCGAAACCCTCAAAGGCCTGGGCAGCTTCAGTGCCGACCTCAGCCAGCACCCGCCGCTGATTCTGGTGGGCGATGGCCGCAGCGGCCACTGGACGCGCTACTACGGCTTCACCGACCCGGCGGTACTGGTCGCGGAAATCAACCGCCTCAGCGCCCGCCGCGTGCATGCCAAGAGCACGGCCATCGCCGAACACCATGCCGACCACACCGGCGACCATAACGAGGTGCAACCATGAGCCATCTGATTTCACGCCGCGCCGGTATGCGCGGTCTCGACTGGCTGGTACTGGGCGGTTGCCTGTGGATTCTTGCCTCGGTCGCATTGGCCCATGAAGGCCATGCCCAGCAGGCGCCCGAGCCACAGGCAGCGCCCCAGGCGATGACCAGCGGCGGCGGCACTCGCGATGCCCAGACCTGGTTCACCGACACCGTGCTCAAGGACCAGAACGGCCGCGACCTGCGCTTCTACAGCGATGTGCTCAAGGACAAGGTGGTGATGCTTAACGTCATCTTCACCCACTGCACCGACGCCTGCCCGTTGATCACCCGCAAGCTGCGGGAGGTACGCGAGGCCATGGGGCCGGCGTTGGCCGGGCAGGTGACGTTCGTCTCAATCAGCAGCGACCCGCTCAACGACACCCCGGCGGCGCTCAAGGCCTTTGCCGAGAAGCAGGGCGTGGACGGCCCCAACTGGCTGTTCCTGACTGGCGACAAGGCCAGTGTCGACTTGGTACTGGGCCGCATCGGCCAGTTCCTGCCCAGCCCCGAACAGCATTCCACGCAGCTGATTGCCGGTGACGTGGCAGGCAAGCGCTGGAGCAAGATCCGCCCCGATGCGCCCCCAATGGCGATCGCGCAGCGCATGCAGCTGCTGGCCCAGCCGCTGGCAGGGCGGTGACGGCCATGAATGCCAGGACTGCATTGCGCTGGCCCCATCGCCGGCAAGCCGGCTCCCACAGGGTATGCACAACCTTCAGCGGCACCGCTATCCCTGTGGGAGCCGGCTTGCCGGCGATGGGGCCCGCGCAGGCAAGAAATGCCCTCATCAGGTCCCTGACCTTGCTCATCACCATGAGCCTATGCAGCACAGCCTTCGCCCTGGACCTCACCGAACACGAACAGGCCGGCAAGCGCCTGTACCGCGAAGGCCAGTCGAGCAGCGACGCACAATTGCTGGCGCGCGTCGGCTCCAGCGACATGAGTGTCCCTGCCAGCGTCTTACCCTGTGCAAGCTGCCACGGCGCCGACGGCCGCGGCCGCGCCGAAGGCGGTGTTCGCCCGCCGAGCCTCGACTGGCAACGCCTGGCCCTGGGCCAGGGCGAGCGGCAGACCAATGGCCGCAGTTACCCGCGTTACACCGACGCCAGCCTGGCCAGGGCGATCCAGCAGGGGGTGGACCCTGCCGGCAATCGCCTGGACGCCGCCATGCCGCGTTTCGATTTAACCCTGGCCGACCAGCGCAACCTCACCGCCTACCTCAAACGCCTGGCCGATGAGCGCGACCCGGGCGTGGAGGAGGGCGTGCTGCGCCTGGGCACCTTGCTGCCGGGCTCCGGGCCGCTGGCCGAAGCAGGGCACGTGGTGCGCGCAGTACTGGAAGACGGCCTGGCGCAACTCAACCAGCAAGGCGGTGTGCACGGGCGGCGCCTGGAACTGGTGGTGCTCGACCCAGGCAGCGACGCCGACAGCGCCGAGCAGGCCCTTCGCCAACTGCTGGACAAGGAGCAGGTGTTCAACCTGATTACCCCCCTGGCACCCATGCTCGACCAGCGCCTGACCGCGGTGTTGGCGCAGCAGAACGTGCCGCTGATCGGCAGCACCCCGCGCAGTGGCGGCAGTGCGCAGATCTTCGACCCGCTGCCGGGCTTGCCTGCGCAACTGCTGAGCCTGGCCGGCCACGCCCGTGACGCCTTGGGCCTCGCCCCAGATGGCTTGCGTGTGGTGTATGCCGGTGACGAGCAAGCGCCGCTGGCCGAGCAGGTGCGTGAACACCTTGTGCAGCAAGGCTGGGCCCCCGGCGCCCTGCAGCCCTTCGATGGCCAGGCGGTGGACGGCCAGGGCATCGTCTTCGTTGGCCGCGCCCAGGCCTTTGCCGAGTTGGCTGCCGCGTTGCAGGCGACAGGCCGTCAGCCTTACCTGTTTGCAGCGTCCAGCCAGGTGGTCGGGGCCGTGGCGAACTTGCCTGCGCAGTGGTCGCAACGCGTCTACCTTGCCTACCCATTCGTGCCCGAAGACTGGACCGAGCAAGGCCTGGCGACCCTCGCCGGGCTGCAACAACGCCAGGGCCTGGACCCGCGTCAGGCGTCCTTGCAGGTCAACACCCTGTGCGCCCTGCGCTTGCTGACAGAGGCCCTTAAACAGATCGGCCGAGATGCCAGCCGCGAGCAACTGATCACGGCCCTGGAGGGCCTGCACGACGTCACTACCGGCCTCACGCCAGCCCTGGGCTTCGGCCCCGGTCGCCGGCAGGGCATGGCCGGTGCCCACGTGGTGGCGGTGGCCTTGCCCGGGCCGCGCTTCACCTCGGTCACCCCGTACCGGCCAGTGCCGGACACCCCTTGAGCGGAGGTTGCCATGCGTACCCTGTTGCTGTGCCTGTTGCTGCTGGTCGCCAAGGCGAGTTGGGCCGATGTGCCGGCCGCGCGGGTAAACGGTGTCGAGATCGATGTGATGCGCCTTGAGCGCTACTTCACGGAGTACCTCGAAGCCCAGGGCCGCGCGGTGGCCAGCATCCGCAACCCGACCTTGTACAAGCGCCTGCGCGACCAGGCCTTGGACGAGCTGATCGACAAGGAGCTGCTGTGGCAGGAGGCCCAACGCCAGGGCATCGGCATCAGTGATGAACAGGTGTCTGCCCAGGTTGGTGACGTGGAGGCGGCGTTTGGCAGCCCGACAGTGTTTGAACGGCGTCTGGCGCAGGCAGGCTTCGATAGGGCAGAGTACGCTGATTACACCCGCCGCGAGCTGGCTGCCCAGCGGGTGTATGCCCAGCTCAGCGCGGTCGACGCGCCCAGCCAGGCCGAGGTGGAGGCCTTCTACATGGCCAATCGACAAAGACTGCAAGGAGCGCAGAACCAAAGTGATAACCCTTCTGTCATACGTGAACAGGGCCTGGTCTTGGCCAGGGCCTCGCTCATCGGGCAATTGCAGGCGCAAGCGCGGCAAGCTGTGCGCCAACGTTTGCGCGAATCCGCTAAAGTGGAAATCGCCGACTGAAGGCCCCGATGGCGTTTCCCCAAAGCTGGGGAATAACGACTTGGCAAAGTGCCATCAGGTCCCCCGGATGTGGGGAACCGGGCGAGCTCGCCTGCTCGCTGCGCCTGGGGTGTTTTCGGGCACCCTTGCCAGATCAACGACTTACAGTGGTGCAGCATGACTATTCACGCCTGGCACGAAGCCTGCTCAAGCCTTACCAAGGCCGCACTTCGCAGACCGGGAAACCGGGCAGTATTTGGGAGTCGACCTTGGTGAACAGAGTATTGGTAGTCGATGACGAACAGACTCTTGCGCAGAACCTGCAGGCGTATTTGCAGGCGCAAGGCCTGGAAGTTCATGTTGCCCACGACGGTGCCAGTGGTATCGAACAGGCTGAACGCCTGGCACCGCAAGTGATCGTGCTGGATTACCGCTTGCCCGATATGGAGGGTTTTCAGGTACTGGAGACCGTGCGCAAGAACAGGCAGTGCCACTTCGTGCTGATCACCGCCCACCCGACCGCCGAGGTCCGTGAGCGAGCCGCCGAACTTGGCGTGACCCATGTCCTGTTCAAACCGTTCCCGTTAGCGGAACTGGCGCGCGCGATCCTCGACCTGATGGGCATCGAGCGCCGGCGCAGGGCCACGGACAACCCGGCAGAAGGGTTCGTCGAACGACGCCAGACCAGGAACGAATCGTTCCCCCTGCAGTTGTACGATGGTAGCTGGGTACTGGCTGACCGCCGCCGTAATGGCGCCAAGCCCCCAGGTCCGGATGACGAACAACTGCTCACAGGGGAATAGCGGCGCCCGCTGCCCTGGCTGAGCCAGCCTGCGACGCGCCCCCTGAGCGGAGTCGCAGGCCATGCCCGAAGTACTCGAGATTGTCGGTTTTACACGCGAGCTGCTGGCCCAGGCCCGTCTGCAAGCCAGTGACGAGCGCCTGCTCAATTGCCTGGAGCGCCTGGCCAACGACACCCCGGACACCTTCACCCGCCGCCTCGGCATCACCCTGCATTACCCCGTGCTGCACAGCCAGGCGCTGCTGGCCAGCACCCCCCGCTTCGACAAGGTCAGCCTGGCCCAGTGCCTGAAACGCGAGTTCGTGCTGATCGAGCAGGGCGGCGAACTGCTGGGTGTGTTCGCCGACCCCTTCGACCCTGCGCGCCTGGCCTGGATCGACGATGTGCTGCAAGGCGCGCCGCTGTACCTGGCGCACGCCGCCGAGCTGGCGACGTTTCTGGCCCGCCATGAAGAAAGCTTCCACGCGGTCGATGCGCTTGACCACGACAGTGAAGCCAGCAGCGAAAGCGACCCGCTGCAACGCCTGTCGCTGACCAGCATCAGCGAAGACCAGAGCCGCGTGGTCAAGCTGGTCAACTCGACCCTCTACGACGCCCTCAAACTGCACGCCAGCGACATTCACCTGGGCATGACCGGCCAGGGCCTGACCATCAAGTACCGTATCGACGGTGTGCTCAACGGTGCCGGCAAGGCCAGCGGCAGCGCCTTCGCTGACCAGGTGATCTCGCGCATCAAGGTCATGGCCGAGCTCGACATCGGCGAGAAACGCGTGCCCCAGGACGGCCGTTTCAAGGTCGCCGTGGGTGAGCGGCAGATCGACTTCCGGGTCTCGATCATGCCCAGCATCTTTGGCGAAGACGCCGTGCTGCGAGTGCTCGACAAACAGGACCTTTCCGACAAGGTGAGCGGCGTGCAGTTGCAGGCCCTGGGCTTTGCCGACGAAACCCTGCGTGCCTTGCGCCGGCTGGCCGCCGAACCCTACGGCATGATCCTGGTCACCGGCCCCACCGGCAGCGGCAAGACCACCACCCTGTACGCCATGATCAGCGAGATCAACCACGGCGTTGACAAGATCATCACCATCGAAGACCCGGTCGAATATCAACTGCCCGGCGTGTTGCAGATCCCGGTCAACGAGAAGAAGGGCCTGACCTTTGCCCGCGGCCTGCGCTCGATCCTGCGCCACGACCCGGACAAGATCCTGGTCGGCGAGATCCGCGACCCGGACACAGCACAGATCGCCGTGCAGTCGGCCCTGACCGGGCACCTGGTGTTCACCACCATCCACGCCAACAACGTCTTCGATGTGATCGGCCGCTTCAGCCAGATGCAGGTCGACCCCTACAGCTTCGTCTCGGCGCTCAACGCCATCTTGGCTCAGCGCCTTATTCGCCTGGCCTGCCCGCACTGCGCCAGCGCCTGCGAAGTGGACGATGAAACCCTGCTGGCCTCGGGCCTGACCCGCGCCGCCGTCGCGGGCTGGACGTTCGTCCGCGCCCAGGGCTGTGGCCAGTGCCGTGGCAGCGGGTATCGCGGCCGCAGCGCCATCGCCGAGCTGCTGCACCTGGACGATGACCTGCGGCAGATGATCGTCGAACGCCGCCCCCTGTCGCAGATCAAGACTCTCGCCTGCCAGCGCGGCCTGCGCTTGCTGCGGGCATCGGCCCTGGACCTGGTCCGTGACGGCCGCACCACCCTTGAGGAGATCAACCGTGTCACATTCATTGCGTGATCGTGCTGCTCATAAATACTGTGCCGTGCTCGGCGCCGAGGGTGTTGGCCTGGGTTGCTGGAAAGGCAACCAGCACCAGTGGCTGGGCAGCCGCGAATTCAGCTGCGACGCCGCCCAACCGGCCTGGGAAGCTGCCGTCGAGGCGCTGGGCGCACTGCTGGCCGAGCACGCCGTACGCGGCGCCCAATTGCGGGTGTTGCTGTCGGCCCGCTACAGCCGCTTCTGCCTGGTGCCGTGGAGCGATGCCATTGGCCATCCACGCGAGCTGGATGCTTATGCGCGGGCCTGCTTCGAGAACCTCTACGGCCAGTCGCTGGGTGACTGGCGCATCGTCCTCTCGCCGGAGCCGGCAGGTGCCGCACGCATTGCCACGGCGTTGCCCGAGGCCTTGCTGCAACGGCTGCAGGCGCTGGGCCGGGAAAGCCGCCTGAGCCTGCGCTCGGTGCAGCCGTACCTGATGGCGGCCTACAACCGTTGTTCGGCGCAGCTGGCACAAGGCGACTTCCTGTTCGTCCTCGCCGAGCCGCGCCGCAGCGTGCTGTTGCTGGCTGCTGGCGGTGCCTGGCAGCAGGTGCTGGCGCAAGGCTGTGCCGATACCGACCAGGCCCTGCAAGCGTTGATCGAGCGTACCTGCGAGCTGTACGGCGAGCATCTGCCACGGGTCTACCTGCATGCGCCTGGCCGCGGCGACGTGCCGCAACTGGCAGCGGTGCAGCTGTGCCAGCCGGCCAGCGAAGCCGACCCCCTGTGCGCCATGTGGCGGGCGGTGGCCTGACATGCGCCGCCTCGACCTGGAATTCCAGCCCCGCCGCAATGGCGCCTTGGCTTGGTCGCTGCTGGCCCTGGGCTGTGCAGGGGTGGCCGCACTGGTGCTGCTGCAACACCACCTGCAGGGCGAGCAAGTCGACCTCGAAGGCCGCCTGCACAGCCTGGAGCTGCAACTGGGCCGGCGCCCAGCCACCGCTGCGCCGCAAAGCAGTGCAGCCAGCCGCGAGCAGGCCGAGCGCCTGGCGCAGATGCGCAATGTCTCGCAGCAGCTGCAACGGCCCTGGCAGCAACTGTTCGCCATGCTCGAAGCACTGCCGCAGGACGATGTGGCGCTGCTTGGCCTGACCCCGGACGCTCGCAAGGGCCAGGTCCGCATTGCCGCCGAGGCGCGCAACCTGGAGGCGATGCTGCAGTACCACCAGCGCCTGGAGGCCAGTGCCGAGCTCAGCGATGTTTCGTTGCTCAATCACGAGGTGATGGTGAGCCAGCCGGAGCACCCGGTGCGTTTCACCCTGACCGCCACCTGGGAGACCGGCCATGCGCGCCCCTGAACCGCTTAGCAGCCTGATCATTCAGGAGCACCTGCGCCGTATCGGCCCGGTGGGCCTGGCCGCCGTTGCCGTTGGCCTGCTGGTGGTCGGCGTGGCAGTGGCCGGCGTATTGCCGCAATGGCAAAGCGTGCGCGAACTGCGGGCCAGCGAGGCAGACGCCAGTGTGCAAGTGGGAAGGGTGCAACGCGGCGAGCTGAAAATCGCGGTCAAGCCCGAGCAGCAGGCCCTCGACACCCTGCGTCAGCAACTGCCCGGTCAGCCGCAGGCCAGCGAACTGATCGAGCGGCTGTATCACCTGGCCAGTGCCGAGCACATCAGCCTGGCACGCGGCGAGTACGCGCTGGGCATCGACCCGAAAACCCAGTTGGCGCGCTACCAGATCGTGCTGCCGGTCCGCGGCAGTTACCCGCAGATCCGTGGCTTCCTCAAGGGCCTGCTTGGCCAGCTGCCGACCTTGGTGCTGGAAGACCTTGAGCTGCAACGCAAACGCATCGGCGACAGCGAGCTCAACGCCCGCCTGCGCATGACCCTCTACCTGTCGAGGTCGTGATGAATACTCAACGTGGGTTGGTCTGGCTCGGGTTTTTTGGGCTTTCTGCCGCGCTGGCGTGGGCGCCTGGGCATTGGTTTGGCCAAGAGGATGGCGTCGCTGCCATCGCGGGCAAGCCCGCTCCCACAGGTTCCGTAGTTTCCCCCGAACCGGTGGGAGCGGGCTTGCCCGCGAATAGGCCAGAACAGGCCTCCACCGACCTGTTCCCGAGCCAGCGCTGGACCAAACCCAAGGCCCTGGCCACCGTCACCGAACAACCGATCATCGCCACACCCGTGGTGGTTGCCGCACCCACGGCACCGGCGTTGCCCTTCCAGTTCGTCGGCCGCCTGGGCGATCGCGACGACCTGCAGGTGTTTCTGCAGAGCGGCGAAAAACTCTACGTCGTGCGCCAGGGCGACGTCATCGAAGACACCTACCGCCTCGACCGGGTCTCGGCCAACGAGCTGAGCCTGGTCTACCTGCCTTTGCATCAGTCGCAGACCCTGTCTGTCGGGAGCGCACCATGAAGTCATCGAAGCTGTGCAAGCCTGCTCCGTTCCTGCTGTTGGCGCTGTGCGTGGCCATCGCCGGCTGCGGCTCCAGTGCGGTACGCGAAGACAGCGCAGAACTGATGAAGGAGGGGCAGTACGAAGCCGGCATCGCGCGCCTGGAAGAGGCCCTGCGTGAAGACCCGCGCGACACCGAACTGAACATCGCCCTGGCCCATGGCCGCCAGGCGGCAGTCGAGGCACTGTTGAGCCAGGCCGACAGCGACCGTATCCGCCACGACTTTGCCGGTGCGCGCATGGGCTACGGCCGGGTGCTGAGCATCGAGCCGAACAACCGCCGCGCCCAGGAAGGCATCCGTCAACTGGAGCTGATCCGCACCCTCGACGAACGTGTCGCCCTCGGCCAGGCGGCCCTGCGCCAGGGCGACCTGTTCGGTGCCGAGCGCTACATGCGCGAAGTGCTGCGCCTGGACCCGCAGAACCAGAAGGGCATGACCCTGCGCAGCGACATCGAGAACGTCCAGGCACGCACCGCGCAGCCCTTCCCGCAGCTGCGTAGCAAGCTGGAGCGCCCGGTCACCCTGGAATTTCGTGATGCCAACCTGAAGACCATCTTCGAAGTGCTGTCCCAGGTCGCTGGCATCAACTTCATCTTCGACAAAGACCTGCGCCCGGACATGAAGGCCACCATCTTCGTCCGCGACGTCCGCATCGAGGACGCCGTGGCCCTGCTGCTGGAGCAGAACCAGTTGCGCCAGAAGATCGTCAACGACAACACCCTGATGATCTACCCCGACTCGCCGCAAAAGGCCAAGGACTACCAGGAACTGGTCATGCGCACCTTCTACCTGACCAGCATCGACGCCAACACGGCGCTGAACATGGTCAAGACCATGCTCAAGACCCGCGATGTGTTCGTCGACGAGCGCCTCAACACCTTGACCATGCGCGACAGCCCCGACGCAGTGCGCATGGCCGAGAAGCTGTTGCAGTCCCAGGACCAGTCCAACCCCGAAGTGGTGCTGGAAGTGGAGGTTATGGAGGTGGCCACCTCGCGCATCCTCGACCTCGGCCTGCAATGGCCCAACACCTTCGGCGTGCTGACCTCCGACGGCAAACCGGTCAGCGTGCTGGACCAGTTGCGCGGCATCGACTCCAGCCGCATCAGTATCTCGCCGGCCCCACAGGCCAAGATCAACGCCCAGGACAAGGACATCAACACCCTGGCAAGCCCGGTGATCCGCGTCAGCAACCGTGAGCAGGCACGTATCCACATCGGCCAGCGGGTGCCGATCATCAGCGCCACCTCGGTGCCGTCGACCCAGGGCCCCGTGATCACCGAAAGCGTCACCTACCTGGACGTGGGCCTGAAGCTTGAGGTGCAGCCTACCGTGCACCTGAACAACGAAGTGGCGATCAAGATTGCGCTGGAGGTCAGCAACGCCACCCCACTGGAGGCCACGCGCCAGGGCACCATTCCGGTTCAGGTCGATACCCGCAACGCCCAGACCAGCCTGCGCCTGCACGACGGTGAAACCCAGGTGCTGGCCGGGCTGGTGCGTAACGACCACAACGCCAGCGGCAACAAGATCCCCGGCCTGGGCGACATCCCCGGCCTGGGCCGGCTGTTCGGCAGCAACAAGGACGACATGAGCAAGTCCGAACTGGTGCTGGCGATCACCCCGCGCATCGTGCGCAACCTGCCGTACCAGAGCCCGTCGGACATGGAGTTTGCCACCGGCACCGAGTCGAGCCTGCAAGTCCGCCAGATGGCGCCGCTGCCGCCAACCGATGTACCGGGCAATACGCCGTCCGGTGACACGCCGGTAGTGGAAAGCCAGATGGCCGTGGTGCCTGCCAACGGGAGCCCACGCCCATGAAACGCCGCATGCAAGGCTTCAGCCTGATCGAGGTGGTGCTGACCCTGGCACTGCTCGGGCTGCTCGCCAGCATGGCCGCGCCGCTGACCGAAACCGTGGTGCGCCGCGGCAAGGAGCAGCAACTGCGCGAGGCGCTGTATCAGATCCGCGATGCCATCGATGCCTACAAGCGCGCCTTTGACGCCGGCTACATCGAAAAACGCCTGGATGCCAGCGGCTACCCGCCCAACCTGCAGGTGTTGGTCGACGGGGTGCGTGATGTGCGCAGTGCCAAGGGGGCCAAGTTCTACTTCCTGCGGCGCATCCCCCACGACCCGCTGCTGGCGGCCAAGGAGGACGATGAGGGTGCCTGGGGCCTGCGTGCCTACGACAGCAGCCCTGACAGCCCACGGGAAGGCGAAGACGTCTTCGACGTGTATTCCAAGGCCCGTGGCAAAGGCCTCAACAATATCCCCTACGGGCAATGGTGACGGCCATGAAACGCAGCCGAGGCTTCACCCTGATCGAACTGCTGGTGGTGATGGCGATCATCGCCACGCTGATGACCATCGCCATGCCGCGCTACTTCAACAGCCTGGAGAGCTCCCGCGAGGCCACCCTGCGCCAGAGCCTGGCAGTGCTGCGCGAGTCGCTGGACCACTTCTACGGCGACACCGGGCACTACCCCGATTCGCTTGAGCAACTGGTCGAGCTGCGCTACCTGCGCAACACCCCGGTGGACCCGATCACCGAACGCAGCGATGCCTGGCAACTGGTGCCACCGCCAGAAGGTGTGGCCGGTGGCGTGGCCGACATCAAAAGCGGCGCTACAGGGAGGGCGCGTGATGGCAGCCTCTATGCTGAATGGTAAGGCCTGTGCCGGCTTCACCTACTTGGGCGTGCTGCTGCTGATCGCGGTCAGCAGCGTGGCCCTGGCCGCTACCGGGACGGTCTGGTCGAGTGCCGCCCAGCGCGACCACGAGCGCCAGTTGCTGTGGGTCGGCAGCCAGTACGCCCAAGCCCTGCGCAGTTACTACCGCGCATCGCCGGGGCTGGCCCAGTACCCCCAGGACCTGGCCGACCTGTTGCAGGACAACCGCTTCCCCGAAGCCAAGCGGCACATCCGCAGGCTCTACCCGGACCCGATCAGCAACAGCGACGACTGGGGCCTGCTGCGCTCGATCGACGGCCGCATCACCGGCGTGCACAGCCGCTCGGACGCCACCCCGTTCAAACGCAGTGGCTTTGCCGCCGAGTGGTCGGGCTTCGAAGGGCTGGAGCACTACAGCGACTGGCAGTTCGTCGCCGAGCAGGCGTTCGCCGACAGCCCCAACGGTGCCCAGCCCCATGCCGGCCCGGGAGACACGCCATGAACCGCCTGGCTGCGCTGTGCCTGAGCCTGTTGCTGGCGAGCTCGCTGAGCAGCGCGCTGAAGGCGGCTGAAGAGGACGAGATGATGGGCTTTATCGTCGACAACACCATCTCGCACATCGGCCACGATTTTTACTACTACTTCGCCGACCGCCTGCGTGCCACCAGCCGGCTGGACTTCAACCTGGTAGTGCGCGAACGCCCGGATGCCCGCTGGGGCAGCCTGATCACCGTGGAGTTCGAGCGCGACGTGATGTACCGCCGCTTCCTGCCACCCAACACCACGGAACTCAAAGAAGAGGCCGTCGCGGCCGCCGACCTGGTCAAGCAGCAGATCATCCAACGCAAGTTGCAACGCCTGCTGCAGGACACCACCGATCTGGAGAGGGACGAGCTATGAAAACCCGCATTCCCCGTTGCATCGCCGCCTGCCTGCTGGCCAGCGCCTGTGCTGCCCAGGCCACCGAGCTGGTGTACACCCCGGTCAACCCGGCCTTCGGCGGCAACCCGCTCAACGGCACCTGGTTGCTGAACAACGCCCAGGCGCAGAACGACTACGACGACCCCGACCTCAAGGACCGCGCGTCTGCCTTCTCGGGCACCTCGGCCCTGGAGCGCTTCAGCAATCAGCTGGAGTCGCGGATGTTGTCGCAGCTGCTGGACAACATCAGCAATGGCAGCACCGGAAGCATGGCCACCGATGCCTTCCTGATCGACGTTATCGACGATTCAGGGGCGCTGAGCATCAAGGTCACCGACCGCGCCACAGGAGAAATTTCGATCATTGAGGTCAGCGGCCTGAACCCCTGAGAGGGAAAGGCATTTATGTTGGGGAGAGAACACCATGAAACGTCTGCTGAGCACGCTGCTAATCCTCACCGCCCTTGGCCTGCAAAGTGGTTGCAGCCTGCGCGAACCCATGTCGGCCGAACAGGACTCGGAAACCCCGACCCTGACCCCGCGCGCCTCGACCTATTACGACCTGATCAACATGCCACGCCCTAAAGGCCGGCTGATGGCGGTGGTGTATGGCTTCCGCGACCAGACCGGGCAGTACAAACCCACCCCGGCCAGTTCGTTCTCGACCAGCGTCACCCAAGGCGCGGCGAGCATGCTGATGGACGCCCTGAGCGCCAGTGGCTGGTTCGTGGTGCTGGAGCGTGAAGGCCTGCAGAACCTGTTGACCGAACGCAAGATCATCCGCGCCTCGCAGAAGAAGCCGGATGTTGCAGAGAACATCATGGGCGAACTGCCGCCGCTGCAGGCCGCCAACCTGATGCTTGAAGGCGGCATTATCGCCTATGACACCAACGTGCGCAGTGGCGGGGAAGGGGCGCGTTACTTAGGCATAGACATCTCCCGCGAGTACCGCGTCGACCAGGTGACCGTGAACCTGCGCGCAGTCGATGTGCGCACCGGGCAGGTGCTGGCCAACGTCATGACCAGCAAGACCATCTACTCGGTTGGGCGCAGTGCCGGGGTGTTCAAGTTCATCGAGTTCAAGAAGTTGCTGGAGGCGGAGGTGGGGTATACCACCAATGAGCCGGCGCAGCTGTGCGTGCTGTCGGCGATCGAGGCGGCGGTGGGGCATTTGCTGGCGCAGGGGATCGAGCGGCGGTTGTGGCAGGTGGCGGGGGATGCGGGGGATGGCAAGGCAACGGTGGACAAGTACCTGAGTCAGTATCAGCAGCCGTGATCGACCTTGAGGGCCTCTTCGCGGGTGAACCCGCTCCCACAGGTACTGCGTAGCCTTTGAGATCAAGCTATTCGCCGACAGAGGTTTGGCGCCTGTGAGATCGAGCGCCGCCCGCGCGGCGTTTCGCGGGGCAAGCCCGCTCCCACATCTGTTTCGGGCCAGTTACTCCTGTACCTATGGCGCGCGGCCCCCGGGGTGCATGGCTGGAGATAGATGAAGGACCGCAGCGCTACCCTCGATATTGGATTGGCAAATACAGCGGACAGAGGTGAGCTCACTGGAGTGACTGGCCCGAAACAGATGTGGGAGCGGGCTTGCCTCGCGAAGCGCCGCGCGGGCGGCGCTCGATCTCTGCCCGCACACAAAACCCAAGCCATGCACTTCCAGCCATGCCCCAACCCATCAACCAGATGACGCCCAGCCTTTTCTCCCGCACACTGCGAAAAATTCCCTAGCCTGTACCCCGCCACTTGCGGGGCGCAGCCGGAGTAGAAAATGGCGCGACAACTAATAACAAACGCCCAAGACCCGCTACACGAATCCCGCCAGGCCCGGCTCAAGCTGGCCAGCGAAGGCGAGCTGCCACTGGGCATGCTGCGCGATGAAATCGACGCGTCCTGGCGCCGCAGCCTGGGCCATGGCCTGGACTGCCTGCAAGGCGAGCAGGTCGGCCTGGGCCTGGAGCAAGGCCATGACCTGCGCATGCTGTTGGAGCGCAACCGCTTGCTGGTCGATGCCGTCACCCCCGAGCTGGATTACTTGGTCTCGCGCCAGGGCAAGGCGGGCATCATCATCCTCGGTGATGCCCAGGCCAATGTGCTGGCCATCGAAGGCCAAACCCACGTGCTCAGCCGCGAAGGCCTGCGTGACCTGCACCCAGGCAGTTGCTGGAGCGAATCCCTGCGTGGCACCAATGCCATCGGCACGGCCGTGGTAGAAGGACGGCCGACCTTGATCAACTGCGGTGAACACTACCTCGATCGCCTCAGCCCGTTCTCTTGCACCTCGGTACCGCTGCGTGACCCGCGGGGCGAGGTGATCGGTGTGCTCGACATCACCCGCGAAGGCGTGATGGCGCAACCGCAGGACAGCCTGTCAACGCTGATGCTGGCGGCCGGCAACATCGAAGGCCGGCTGTTCGGCCTGTGCCACCCCGAGCAACTGGTGCTGGCCTTCCATAGCCGCCCGCAGTACCTCAACAGTGCCTGGCACGGTCTATTGGCATTGAGCCTGGACGGCGAAGTGCTGGCGGCCAACGACAGTGCCTGCCAATTGTTGCAGGTGCCGCGCCAGGACCTCATTGGCCGGCGTAGCAGCGACCTGCTCGGCGAGCGCTCGCCAGCCTTCATCGCCCGGCTGTGGCAGGGCGGTGTCAGCAGTGTGCAGACGGCCAAGGGCGAGTTCTTCTTCCGCGCGTTGCAACTGCCACGTCACGGCCAGCTGAACGGCAGCGTGGCGGTGAGCAAGCCGGCGCTGGCCAACACGTCACCCGCGCTCGATGCACTGGCCGGTGGCGACCCACGCCTGGCGCGCAACCTGCGCATGGCCCGCCAGGGCCTGGGCAATGGCCTGCCGGTGTTGCTGCTGGGTGAGACCGGCACCGGCAAGGAAGTCGTCGCCCGGGCCCTGCACCAGGCCAGCCCGCGGGCCAACAAGCCGTTCGTGGCGGTCAACTGCGCGGCCATTCCTGAAGGGCTGATCGAATCCGAACTGTTTGGCTACCGCGAAGGGGCGTTCACCGGCTCGCGCCGTGGCGGCATGGTCGGGCGGCTGATGCAGGCCCATGGCGGCACGCTGTTCCTCGACGAGATCGGCGACATGCCGCTGGCCCTGCAGGCCAGGCTGTTGCGGGTGCTGCAAGAGCGCCGCGTGGCGCCGCTGGGCGCGGGTGACGAGCAGGACATCGACGTGGCGCTGATCTGCGCCACCCACCGCGACCTCAAACGCCTGGTGCTTGAACAGCATTTTCGCGAAGACCTCTATTACCGGGTCAATGGCGTCTCGCTGCGCCTGCCGGCCCTGCGCGAGCGTGACGACCTGGCCGGGATCATCCAAGGGCTACTGGACAAGTCCGGCGCCAAGGGCGTGAGCCTGGACCCGGCACTCAGCGCCTTGCTCGAAGGCTTCGACTGGCCAGGCAACATCCGCCAGCTGGAGATGGTCGTGCGCACCGCGCTGGCCATGCGTGAGGACGGTGAGCAGGTGCTGACCCTCGATCACCTCACCGATTGCCTGCTCGATGAACTGGCCAGCGGCACGACGCCGTCCGGCAGCCTCAAGGACAATGAACTGGAGTTGATTCGCAGCGCCCTGGGCCGCCACCAGGGCAACGTCTCGGCAGCCGCCGAGGCCCTGGGTATCAGCCGGGCGACGCTGTACCGCAAGCTCAAGCAGTTGCGTAGCTGACATGGGTGGTTTGTTTGCAAGGCTGGTAGAGACCAGCGACCCTGTCCTCATACGTCAGGCGTTGGCCTGGCTGTATGGTTTCGTCCGCCCCCATCGACGCGCCATCGGTGTGCTGCTGGGCTTGTCCTTGGGCGCGTCACTGCTGGCCCTGGCGCAACCCTGGCTGGTCAAAACCCTGATCGACGAAGGCCTGTTGGCCAAGGACTACCAGACCCTCTGGCACATGGCGGCGATCATGATCGCCGCGGGCCTGCTGGGCACCGTGCTGGCCGGGGTCAACCGCTACCTGCATACGCGATTGTCCGGGCGCATTTTGTTCGCGCTGCGTGATGACCTTTACCGCCACCTGCAACAGTTGTCGCCGACCTTTTACGGGCGGCGGCGCATCGGCGATATCCTTTCGCGGCTGGATGGCGACGTCGCCGAAATCCAGCGCTTTGCCGTGGACTCGCTGTTTTCAGCGGTGTCTGCCGTGATCGGGCTGATGGGGGCGGTGGCCTTGATGCTGATGTTGTCTTGGCAGCTGTCGCTGTTGCTGGCGCTGCTGATCCCGATCGAGGTGCTGTGGTTGCGCTGGATGCGGCGCAAGGTCGAGCGCGAGGTGCGCAGCCTGCGTGAGCGCTCGGCCGATGTGTCGTCGTTTCTGGTCGAGACACTGCCGGCCATGAAGTTCATTCAGGCCGCGGGCCAGCAGGGGCGCGAAGCCGGGCGCCTGGACCAGTTGGGTCAGGGCTACATGAGCCAGTTGCTCAAGGTGCAGGTGACCGAGTTCTTTACCCAGGCGATACCCGGCACGCTGACCTCCTGGTGCCGCGCCTGCGCCTTTTTGGTAGGCGGCTGGTGGGTGATCCAAGGTACCTGGCAACTGGGCGCGCTGATCGCGTTTTCCACCTACATGGGCATGGCAGTCGGGCCGGTGCAAAGCCTGTTGGGCTTGTATGTGGCGGTGCAGCGCATGGCCGTGAGCTTGGGCCGGGTAATGGAGCTTAAGCAAGAAGCCGTTGCCGTGCGCCAGGCGGACACGCCACAGCCGATACCAGACGGGCCAGGTGAATTGCGCCTGGAGGCCTTGCACTTCGCCCATGACGGGCGCCAAGGCGCGGTGCTGAGCGACGTGAATATCTGCGTGCCGGGTGGCCTGAAGGTCGCCATCAGCGGCGCCTCTGGGGTCGGCAAGTCGACCTTGATCGATCTGTTGCAACGGTTCTACGACCCGGACGCCGGGCGCATCCTGCTGGATGGCACCGACCTGCGCGAACTAGACCTGGCGGCGCTGCGTCGGCGCATTGCCGTGGTCAGCCAGGACATCGTGCTGTTCCGTGGCACCCTGGCGCAGAACCTTGCCTACGGGGTGCCCGAAGCCAGCCGTGCGGAACTTGAACGGGTGGTGCGCCTGGCGCGCCTGGACAGCCTGGTCGAAAGCCTGCCCTTGGGGCTGGACGGGCTGTTGGGCGAGCGTGGCCAGCAGCTGTCTGGCGGGCAGAAGCAACGTATCGCCATTGCCCGCGCGGTGTTGCAGGCCCCTGCGATCCTGGTGCTGGACGAGGCCACGTCGGCGGTAGACGAAGCGACCGAGCGCGAAGTGATCGCGGCCATCGACCAGCTGTTTGCCGGGCGCACGCGCATTCTTATCAGCCACCGAGCCTCGACCCTCGCCGATGCCGACTTGCATTTGCACCTGCATGATGGGCAACTGAAGGTGTTGCCCCAGGAGGCTATCAAGCATGGGCAATGAGTTGCGTGTCGGGGTCATCGACAGCGGTTGCACGTCGGCCCAAGCACTGGATTTGCTGGGCGCACGACGCTTCTGGCTTGAGGAAGGCCAGCTGCGAGAAGGCGAAGCGTTGCCCGACCAACTAGGCCACGGCAGTGCCGTTGTTGCAGGCCTGCTGCGTGAGTCTGGCCCGGTGCCGCTGTTGCTGGCCCAAGTGTTTTCTGCGCAGGCGAGCACCAGTGCGTTGCAGGTGGCCGCCGCATTGTTATGGCTGGTGGAAGAGGGGGCGACGCTGATCAACCTCAGCCTCGGCCTGCTGCAGGACCGGCCCGTGCTGCACCAGGCCTGCGCCGAGGCCCAGGCGGCTGGCGTGCTGCTGTGCGCCTCCAGCCCGGCGCAGGGTGGGGCGGTGTACCCGGCCAGTTACCCGGGCGTGATTCGCATGACCGGCGATGCGCGTTGTGCACCGGGGCAGTGGTCCTGGCTGGGCACTGCACAGGCGGACTTCGGTGGCCATGTCGGCGCCGGTGGCCTGGCAGGGGCAAGCCTGGGTTGTGCTGCGCTGAGCGGGCGCGTTGCAGCGTTACTGCGTGAGCGGCCCGGCCTGGGGCGGCAGCAGGTGTTCGACTGGCTGCGTGCCCATGCCGCATTCAGCGGCCCTGAGCGGCGAGGTGCCAAGGATGAGTGAGCCGCACATCGTGGTGCTGGGTGCCGGGCCTGCGGGGGCCGCCACGGCAATCGGCCTGCGCCGCCTGGGCTACCCGGTCACGGTGGTGTCTGACTGGCGCCGCTTTGCTGCCGTGGAAGGCGTTTCGCAGCGGGTGCTGGAAGGTCTGCGCCACGCGGGCCTGGGCGGGGCCCTGAGCGAGGCGGCGATGCCAGCGACACGTCAGGTGCGCTGGAATGGCGAGCACCTGCAGATGAACCAGGAGTTTCTGCTCGACCGGCAACGCTTCGACCGTGCCTTGCGTGATGACCTTGCACGGGCGGGAGTGACGCTGGTTGAAGGGCGCATCCGTGAGGTGGCGCATGCCGAGGGTCATCAGGTGCGCCTGGACGACGGGCAAACGCTGCAGGCTGAATTTCTGGTTGAGGCCCGTGGGCGCCAGGCACCGTTGGCAGCTGACCGCATGCGCGGACCTGAGACGATCAGTTTGCTCAACGTCTGGCATGACGCCCTTGGCGCACCGGCTTCGGCGGTGGAAAGCCTGGATGACGGCTGGGCCTGGATGGCCAGGTTGGCCGATGGGCGCTGTTATTGGCAGATTACCCTCGATGCCCAAGGGGTGCCGACCAAGGCCGTCCTGCCTGAGTACTGCGCCACACGGCGCCGTGACTCGGCGTTAGTGGCCGAACTGTTTGGGGCGCAGGCGATGGAACCTGCACAGGTACATGCCCGTAGCAGTACGGCGATACTGGCCGGCGAATGCGTGGGGGATGACTGGATACGGGTGGGGGATGCTGCAATGGCGGTTGACCCACTATCGGGGAACGGGATTTTCCAGTCGCTGTCCTCGGCGCTGCAGGCGCCTGTGGTGATCAATACCCTGTTGCGACGGCCCGAGCGGGCTGCGCTGGCTCGCCAATTTCATCAACAGCGGGTTGAGCAGTTGTTCATGCGCTTTGCCCGTATTGGGCGGGATTTTTATGGTCAGGAGCAGACACGCGCCGGGCTGCCGTTCTGGGCGCGTCGGCGGGGTTGGCCCGATGCCCAGCCGCTGCATTTGGCGGCCGATTGGCAGTCAGTGCAGGTAGCGCGCAGGCCGGTGTTGCGTGATGGTTTTGTGGATGAGGCCGAGGTGGTAGTGACGGCGGATCAGCCGTTGGGGGTTTGGCATTTACAGGGGGTGGAGCTGGCGCCGGTGTTGCGCGCGGTGCTGGCTGGTCAGGCGTTGGATGAGGTCATGAACAGCCACTCCGAGGCGCAACAGATGATGCTGCGGCGGTGGCTGGCGGAGCAGGGCAGGCCCTGAGACCCAGGGGCCGCACAGCGGCCCCAAGATCCTCAGTCAGAAGAACGTCCCAACCACCAACTGCATATAGGTCCCGGTATCGCGGCTACCCATCTGCGTACCGCCATTCGCCGCACTGCGCTCCGGCTTGTAGAACCCCACCAGCGGGCTGATCAGCAGGTGGTCGTTGACCATCCATTCCACATACAGGTCCAGCTCACGCCCACCCAGGTTGCCAGGGTCGGTGTCGAGCGTATCAAAATCAAAATACAGCGCCCCCACCGTCAGGTTGTCACGCGGCTTGCCTTTGAACGCGACGTGGTGCACCTGGCTGTTCTTGTTGAAGGGCCCGGCATAGTTGGCGGCCACCTCGCCCTGAAACCAGGTGCCGTAACCGCGGCTCAGGCCATAGAACAGCGGGTCGAAGTCTTCCGAAAAACGGCTGTAGCGGTAGGTGGCGGTTGGCGTCCAGGGCAGTTCGGAAAACGTCCAGTTACCCTCCAGGTACCAAGCGTTCTCGCGCCCGCCTGTGCGGTCTTGGGTGACGTATTCGCCGGCCAGTTCCAGGTCCTTGACCCCCAGGTTACCGCGCCCGCGAAGGCTGACTGTGTCCATGCCGTCGCGGTGCTCCAGGCCCATGATCTGCGCGTAGCGCTGGTCGACGTCGAGGCCGCGGATCCAACTGAGCCCGACTGTGCCAGCGTCGGCGACATGCTCGATGTTGCTCACCGCCATCGACGTGTCGGCCTGGTAATGGTTGTCGGATTTGAGCCACATCAGGTCGCCACGCCAGCCTTGCTTGCCGCCCAGGCGCAGCACGGCGGTGCGGTCGAAGGCTTTGCGTGCGGCCAGGTAATAGGCGCCGCCGCGGTCGAAGTTGGCGCCCAGGTCGACCTTGCCCAGGTTGACCGGGTCGCCCTGGATCAGGAAACCATCGCCCAGGGTCACCACCTGACGGCCACCGGAGAGGTCGATGCCATCTTCGCCCAGGGCCGGGAACAGGTTGGCTGAGCGCCAGCCCAGGTACAGGTCTTCGAGGGCGGTGCGGCGTTCGTCGCCGAGGGTCAGGCCTGCAGCGTCGCCATCACCCCAGGTGGCGGAGCTGAGCAGGTTGACGGCGCCATACAGTGCGCCGCTCTCGGCCAGGGCCTGGCTGCCGCTTAGGCCGTATTTGACGTAGCCCTCGCGCCAGTTGCTGCTGCCAGGTTGGCGGTTGCCGGCCTGGTTGTAGCTTTCGTCGCTGTGGAAGACGCCGAACAGGGCTTCGAGGTCGGCGTTGAGGGTGGTGCCGTTTTGGTTGTAGAGCTCGTGGGCTTGGGTGAGGGTTGGGGTGAACAAAAGTGCCAACATGCAGGCGAGCGTGTGCTTCATGGTGTGCTCCATGTTTTTGTTGTTGTGTTGTGTTGTGTTGGGTTGCCTGTGCCGGCCTTTTCGCAGCACAAGGCTGCTCCTACAGGGACCGCGTGCTTTTGTAGGCGCAGCTTTGTGCGGCGAGGAGGCCGGTTTAGGAAAAGATCAGAGCTTGATCAACACTGACTTCAGCTCGGTGTAATACTCGATGGCCGACGCGCCCATCTCGCGGCCGACGCCTGACATCTTGTAGCCACCAAACGGCAACGCCGGGTCGAGTGCGCTGTGGCAGTTGACCCACACCGAGCCCGACTTGATACGCGGGATCATCCGGTGCACCGCCCCCAGGTCGTTCGACCAGATACTCGCCCCTAGCCCGTAGGGGTTGTCGTTGGCCATGCCAATCACTTCGTCGAGGTCATCGAAGGGCATCGCCACCAGCACCGGCCCGAAGATTTCTTCCTGCACCAGGCGATGACGCTGGTCGACATCGACGATCACCGTTGGCTTGACGAAGTAACCTGGCCCGAAACCTTCGCCGCCGCAGGCAATGGTCGCGCCCAGCTCGCGGCCGAGTTCGATGTAGCCGGTGACCCGGTCCTGCTGCTTGGCCGAGATCAACGGGCCCATCTGTACCGAAGGGTCCAGCCCGCTGCCCAGCTTCATGCCATTGGCGATACCGGCGATGTCGGCGATCACGTTGTCGAAGTGCTTGCGGTGCACATACAGCCGGGAGCCTGCGCAGCACACTTGGCCCTGGTTGAAGAAGATAGCCGTGGCAGCGCCGGCAGCGGCTTCCTGCAGGTTGGCGTCGGGCATGACGATGGTCGGCGATTTGCCGCCCAGTTCCAGGGTGACGCGGGTCATGTTGTCCATGGCCGCTTTGCCGATCAGCTTGCCGACCTCGGTGGAGCCGGTGAAGGTCAGCTTGTCGACGCCGGGGTGGCGGCTCAGGGCTGCGCCGGCATTCAGGCCGGTGCCGGTGATCACGTTGAACACGCCTGCCGGGTAGCCGGCTTCCTCGATCAGCTCGGCCAGTTTCAGTGCGGTCAGAGGGGTTTCGTCGGCCGGTTTGAGCACCACGGTGCAGCCCGTGGCCAAGGCTGGGCCCAGCTTCCAGCAGGCCAGCAGCAGCGGGAAGTTCCAGGCGACGATGGCACCCACCACGCCCACCGCCTCGCGGCGGACAAAGCCGTGGAACTGGTCGTTGGGCATCAAAGGCATCGAGGCTTCGACGGTGCTACCCTCGATCTTGGTGGCCCAGCCGGCCATGTAGCGCAGGAAGTCGATGGCCAGTTGCACGTCCATGACCTTGGCCACTGCGGCGCTCTTGCCGTTGTTCAGGCACTCAAGCTCCGCCAACTGTTGCGCGTCACGCTCCATCAGGTCGGCCAGGCGCCACAGCATGTTCTGCCGCTCACGCGGGCGCAGGCGGCTCCAGGGCGAGTCGTCGAAGGCTTGGCGCGCGGCCCGCACGGCGCGGTCGACATCGTCGGCGTCGGCGGCGGGTACTTCGCCCAGCACCTCGCCGGTGGCCGGGTTGCGGAACGACAGGGTGCGACCGCTGGCGGCGTCCTGCCAGTCGGCGCCGATGCGCATTTTCAGTTTGCGTTCGAGGAAGGCGCGGGTGGCGGGCAGGATGGGCAGTTCGGAAAGCATGGGGCGGTGCCTCTTGTCATTGGGTGTGCCGGGCACAGGCGCAATGGGCGTGCCAACCTGAGCAGATGGGGTTAAAACCTTGTAGTTATTGGGTTTTGCCTGAGTGCAAGGTTGTGATTGCGGGCGTGCGCTGTTGCACATTGAGACGGTGTGAGACGGTTGTGGAACAGTGGCTATACAGGCCTCTTCGCGGGGCAAGCCCGCTCCCACAGGGATAGAGCCGAATTCAGGTGCTGCGGCGTTTCGGTGAGATCAAGCCCGCAGGATAGAGCCGAACTCAGCCGCTGCGCCGTTTCGGTGGGAGCGGGCTTGCCCCGCGAATGGCCTGCAGAGCAGGCCCTGTCTCAGGATGAAACACCCTGTCGCGAAATGGCACGCTTCGGCTCTACCCCGGCGTGCCTGCGCAACCACGCGAAACCTACTAAGAGGCTGAAATACAACAACTTTCCAGCAAGTGGCACAGTTTCTGTATCACAACTGTCACATGCACACCTGCTGTACCAAAGCGTGCGAGAACGATAAGAACAACAACCGTGGAGGTCTGACCTTGAAGACGACTCGACTCCGCCGGCATGCGGGCAAACTGGCGCTGGTCGCCGCCGCGCTGCTGAGCACCCAGGCCATGGCGGCCGAGCAGGGCCCTAACCTGTTGCAAACCAAGTGCATGGGGTGCCATATCCCCGAAGGCAACGACACCTACAGCCGTATCAGCCATCAGCGCAAAACGCCGGAAGGCTGGCTGATGAGCATCGCCCGCATGCAGGTCATGCACGGCCTGCAGATCAGCGACGATGACCGGCGCACCCTGGTCAAGTACCTGGCCGACAAGCAGGGGCTGGCGCCCAGCGAGACCGATGGCGTGCGCTACGCCATGGAGCGGCGGCTTAACACCGTCGAACACTTCGACCAACAGCTCAGCGAAACCTGCGGCCGTTGCCACTCCGGTGCCCGCGTTGCCCTGCAGCGTCGCCCGGCCCAGGAATGGGAACACCTGGTCAACTTCCACCTCGGCCAATGGCCGTCTCTCGAATACCAGGCCCAGGCGCGTGACCGCGACTGGCTTGAAATCGCCCTCAAGCAAATGGTGCCGGACCTGGCCAAGCGCTTCCCGCTCGACAGCCCGGCCTGGGCAGAATGGCAACAGGCCAGGCCCAAGGCCGATGCCTTGCCAGGGCAGTGGGCGTTCAGCGGTCACATGCTGGCCAAAGGCGATGTCCGTGGGGTGATGACGGTCAGTGCAGGGGAGGCTGACACCTTCAAGGTCGAGGTCAAAGGCAGCTACGCCGACGGCACGCCGTTCAATGGCAGCGGCTCGGCGATCCTCTACAACGGCTATGAATGGCGCGGCAACGTGAAGGTGGGCGACAGCAACCTGCGCCAGGTATTCGCGGCACTGGATGGCGAAATGAAAGGCCGCATGTACGAGGCCGATCACGACGAGCGCGGCCTGGATTTCAATGCAGTGAAAGATGGCAAGGCACGCCTGCTGGCGGTGCAGCCAGCATTCATCAAGGTGGGCAGCGAAAGCGAGATCACCCTGGTCGGCAGCGGCCTGACGGGCAAGCCGGAACTGGGCGCAGGTGTTGAAGTGACAGAAGTGCTGGAGGCCACCCCGACCCTGGTGCGGGTCAAGGCGCGCGCGGCGGCAGACGCCAAGCCAGGCCAGCGAGACGTTGCAGTGGGCGCACTCAAGGGCGTCAACCTGGCGGTTTACGACAAGGTCGACGAGGTCAAGGTGGTGCCGGCGTTCTCCATTGCCCGCATCGGTGAAAACGGCGCGTCCGTGCCGAAGGTGCAGGGGCGCTTCGAAGCCGAAGCCTGGGGCAAGGACGCCAGCGGCCAGCCGCTGCGCATCGGTTACCTGCCCGCCCAATGGAAGGTCGAGCCGTTCAACGAGCGTGCCGTCGAGGACGAGGACGTCAAGTTCGCCGGGCAGATGCAGGCCGACGGCGTCTTCGTACCCGGCGGTGCGGGGCCTAACCCGGCACGCAAGATGATGACCAACAACGCTGGCAACCTGAAAGTCATCGCCACCCTGGCTGACGGCGGCCAGACCGGCGAGGGCCACATGATCGTCACCGTCCAACGCTGGAACAACCCGCCCTTGCCATAAGGCAGGTGTGAACGCGTTTTCCAACGGATCGATTATCGGAGGTCGCCATGGGCGCACTATTGAACCTGGTCGAACGCAACCTGCACGAAGTGCAGGTGGATGCCGACCGCATGCTGTTCCACATCCCTAGCAGTTCGCTGTTCGCCACCGACGCGGTGACCGGCGGCATCATCGACACCCTGCGCCAGCAAGGCTGCTCCGCCGAGGAGCTGATGCAGCGCCTCGGTCAGCAGTTTGCCGGCGCCGACATCCAGGACACCCTGCGCGAGCTGATCGCCCTGGAAGTGGTCAGCGACGGCTCACCACTGACGCCGGAAATCGCCCTCAAGCAGGTCGAGCGCACGGCGTTAAACACGGTCGTGCTCAACGTCAACACCGGCTGCAACCTCAGCTGTACCTATTGCTACAAGGAAGACCTGGACAAACCCTCTGCCGGCAAGAAGATGAGCACCGCTACCGCCGAGGCCTCGGTGGAGATGCTGCTCAAGGAGTCCCCTGACGAGCAACGCTACAGCGTGGTGTTCTTCGGCGGCGAGCCGTTGTCCAACCGGCCTTTGATCGAGCACATGGTCGCTTACTGCGAGCGGCGTTTCGCCGAGGCCGGCAAGCAGGTGGAGTTCATCATGACCACCAACGCCACCTTGCTCACCGAAGAGATCATCGACTGGCTCAACGCCCACCGTTTCGGGCTGTCGATCAGCATCGACGGGCCGAAGACCGTGCACGACCGCAACCGCATCACCGTGGGCGGGCAGGGCACCTATGACGTGGTGCGGCGCAAGGCCGAGATGCTGCTGTCACGCTATACCAGTCGCCCGGTGGGGGCACGGGTCACCCTGACCCGTGGCATCACCGATGTCGAGACCATCTGGAATCACCTGTTCAACGAGATGGGCTTTGCCGAAGTCGGCTTCGCCCCGGTGACCTCGGGCGACCTGTCGGCATTCAACCTCACCAGCGACGAACTGGTGCAGGTGTTCGCCAACATGAAGGCCTTGGGCCGTCGCTACCTGGAAGCCGCGCTGGAGCACCGCAACATCGGCTTTTCCAACCTGCACCAACTGATCACCGACATCCACGAGGGCCACAAGAAGGCCCTGCCGTGCGGCGCCGGGCTGAAAATGCTGGCGGTAGACCATGAAGGTGAATTGAACCTGTGCCACCGCTTCACCGGCTCCAGCCTGCCGACGTTCGGCAACGTGCACCAAGGTGTGAAGCAGGCCCAGCTCAATGACTTCCTGTCGCAACGCCTGGACCGCAGCAACACCGGCTGCGAGAGCTGCCGTATTCGCAACCTGTGCTCCGGAGGCTGCTACCACGAGAGCTATGCCCGCTACGGCGACCCGCAGCACCCGACCTACCACTACTGCGAGCTGATGCGCGACTGGGTCGACTTCGGCATCGAGGTCTACAGCCGCATCATGGCCGCCAACCCGGCCTTCATCGACCGCTACATCACCCCGCGGAAGGCGCACTGACATGAAGCACTTGAAGCCCCTGAACAACAAGGCGCGCATCCTCGAACAGGCCGCTGCCGAAGACCGTGTCGAAGAAGTCATGGCGATGAGCGCGGTGGCAGGCTGTACCGCCACCACCGACCCGGGTTGGGAAGTGGACGCCTTTGGTGGCGTGAGCTCGCTGTGCCAGCCCATGGAAGCCGACCTTTACGGCTGTTCCGACCCTTGCTGGTGGCCAGCGCAGGTGCCAGACATGATGAGCACCTACCAGGACTGGAACGCCCAGGCGACCAACTCCCAGGACGACTGGCGCAACCTCGGCACCGTGTTCCCGAAAGACAAGTGACCGGCCCAACAAGAATGACAAGGGGAAACCGCATGAAACCTGGACTCTGCGCGCAGCTCGCGCTCACCGTCGCCGCCACGGCCAGCGCCTGGGCGGTACAGGCTGACGACACCGGGCCGGCCTTGAAGGCTGGCCATGAATACCTGATCGTGACCAACTACCCGAACAACCTGCATGTGGTGGATGTGGCCAGCGATGCGCTGTACAAGAGCTGCCGCATGCCCGATGCGTTCGGCCCCGGCACCGCGATGATGGCGCCGGACAACCGTACCGCCTACATCCTCAACAACCACTATGCCGACATCTACGGCATCGACCTGGACACCTGCAAGACCACCTTCCACGCCAACTTGTCCAGCGTGCCTGGGGAAGTCGGCAAGTCGATGTATTCGTTTGCCATCAGCCCTGATGGCAAAGAGGTGTATGCCACCGTCAACCCGACCCAGCGCCTGAACGATCACTATGTGGTCAAGCCGCCGCGCCTGGAGGTGTTCCGCACGGCCGATGGCCTTGATGCGAAGCCTGCGCGTACCTTCCCGATGCCGCGCCAGGTTTACCTGATGCGGGCCGCCGACGATGGCAGCCTGTTCGTGGCGGGCCCGGACATCTACAAGATGGACGTGCAAACCGGCAAGTACGAGGTGGCATTGCCGCTGCGCACCTGGAACCGGCCCGGCTACAGCGCCCCGGATGTGCTGTATTTCTGGCCGCATCAGAGCCCTCGGCACGAGTTCTCGATGCTCTATACGATTGCCAAGTTCAAGGACGAAAAGCAGGACCCAAATACCGCCGAACTGCTCTACGGTTACCTGAGTGTCGACCTGAAAACCGGCAAGACCCACACCCAGGAGTTCGCCGACCTGACCGAGCTGTACTTCACCGGGTTGCGCTCGCCGAAGGACCCGAACCAGATCTACGGCGTGCTCAACCGCCTGGCGCGGTATGACATCAAGGAACGCAAGTTGATCAAGGCGGCTAACCTTGAACACACCTACTACTGCGTGACCTTCGACAAGAAGGGCGACAAGCTGTACCTGGGCGGCACCTTCAATGACCTGGCGGTGTTCGACCCCGAAACGCTGCAGAAGGTGAAGAACATCAAGCTGCCGGGTGGGGACATGTCGACCACTACGCCGCAGGTGTTTATCCGCTAGATACAGGGTGAACTTACCGGCCTCTTCGCAGCACAAGGCTGCTCCTACAGGCTACCGCGTTCCACTGTAGGAGCAGCCTTGTGCTGCGAAGAGGCCGGTTCAAACAACACAAGAACAACAAGAGAACGCCCATGCCCCAGCCAAGCCACTCCCAGGGCAACCAGGACAAACCCCTGCTTACCCACTGCATAGGCGACGCCTTCGACACCACCGTGGCCCGCTTTCCCGACCGCGAAGCCCTGGTGGTCCGCCACCAGGCCTTGCGCTACACCTGGCGGCAACTGGCCGAGGCGGTCGACCAGCACGCGCGCGCCCTCATGGCATTGGGCGTGCAAGCCGGCGACCGCCTGGGCATCTGGGCGCCCAACTGTGCCGAGTGGTGCATCACCCAGTTCGCCAGCGCCAAAGTCGGAGCGATCCTGGTCAACATCAACCCAGCCTACCGCGCAAGCGAGCTGGACTACGCCCTGGGCCAGGCGGGTTGCCGCTGGGTGATCTGCGCCGATGCCTTCAAGACCTCCGACTACCATGCCATGCTGCTGGGCCTGATCCCGGGCCTTGCCGAGGGCCACCCGGGCGCACTGGCCTGTGAGCGGTTCCCCGAATTGCGCGGGGTCGTGAGCCTGGCCGCCTCACCGCCACCGGGCTTTCTCGCCTGGCATGCCCTGCAGGCCCGCGCCGACGCCATCAGCGCCGAGGCGTTGGCCACCCGCCAGGGGCAACTGCACTGTGACGACCCGATCAACATCCAGTACACCTCCGGCACCACCGGCTTTCCCAAGGGTGCCACGCTGAGCCACAGCAACATCCTCAACAACGGCTACATGGTGGGCGAAAGCCTGGGCTTGACCGAGCACGATCGGCTGGTGGTGCCGGTGCCGCTGTACCACTGTTTCGGCATGGTCATGGCCAACCTGGGTTGCATGACCCATGGCAGCACGTTGATTTACCCCAACGACGCCTTCGACCCACTCGCCACGTTGCGCGCAGTGGCCGAGGAAAAGGCCACCGCGCTGTACGGCGTGCCCACCATGTTCATCGCCGAACTGGACCACCCGCAACGCAGCGACTTCGACCTGTCGAGCCTGCGCACCGGCATCATGGCCGGCGCGACCTGCCCGATCGAAGTGATGCGACGGGTCATCGACGAGATGCACATGGCCGAGGTACAGATCGCGTACGGCATGACTGAAACCAGCCCAGTGTCCTTGCAGACCGGTGCCAATGACGACCTGGAGCGCCGCGTGACCAGCGTCGGCCGCACCCAGCCACGGTTGGAGAACAAAGTCATCGATACCGATGGCCGCACAGTGCCGCGTGGTGAAATCGGCGAACTGTGCACCCGCGGCTACAGCGTAATGCTGGGGTACTGGAACAACCCCAAGGCCACGGCCGAGAGCATCGATGCCGAGGGCTGGATGCACACCGGTGACCTGGCGGTAATGGACGAGCAGGGCTATGTGCGCATCGTCGGGCGCAGCAAGGACATGATCATTCGGGGCGGCGAGAACATCTACCCACGTGAGCTGGAAGAGTTCTTCTTCACCCATCCAGCGGTGGCCGATGTGCAGGTAATTGGTGTGCCCTGCAGCAAGTATGGCGAGGAGATCGTCGCCTGGGTGCGCTTGCACCCGGGGCATGCAGCCACTGAAGACGAGCTGCGTGACTGGGCGCGGGCGCGGATTGCGCACTTCAAGGTGCCGCGCTATTTCCGCTTCGTCGATGAGTTCCCGATGACGGTGACCGGCAAGGTGCAGAAGTTTCGCATGCGCGAGATCAGCATCGCGGAACTGTCGGCGGGGTAATGGCATGGGCACCGGCGAGGCCGGTGCCCAGCACCGCTACAACGCCTTGGCCAGGAAGCTGGCGGTACGGCTTTCAACGCACCCGGCGACGGCCTGCGGTGTGCCACTGGCCACGACCTTGCCCCCCGCATCCCCAGCCCCCGGCCCGATATCGATCACCCAGTCGCTTTGCGCCACCACGCGCATGTCATGTTCGACCACCACCACGCTATGCCCGGCATCCACCAGACGGTTGAGTTGTACCAACAACCGGTCGATATCCTGGGGATGCAGCCCGTTGGTGGGTTCATCCAGTACATACAACGTCGCCCCGCGCGCCGTGCGCTGCAACTCGGTGGCCAGCTTGATGCGTTGCGCTTCACCGCCAGACAGCTCCGTAGCCGGTTGGCCCAGGCGCAGGTAACCCAGGCCGATATCCTGCAGCACTTGCAGGCTGCGCCGTACTGACGGCTGTTCGGCGAACACCGCCAGGGCGTGTTCAACGGTCAGTTGCAGCACCTGGGCGATGTTCATCCCTTGCCAGGTCACCGCCAGTGTCTCGGGGTTGTAGCGGGCACCGTGGCAGGTTGGGCAGGGCGCGTAGACACTGGGCATGAACAACAGCTCGACGCTGACAAACCCTTCGCCCTCGCAGGTTGCACAACGGCCCTTGGCGACGTTGAAGGAGAAACGCCCGGCATCGAAGCCTTGCGCCTTGGCGTGGTCGGTGGCAGCAAACAGTTTGCGCACGGCGTCGAACAGGCCGGTGTAGGTGGCCAGGTTGGAGCGGGGTGTACGGCCGATGGGTTTCTGATCGACCTGCACCAGGCGCTTGATGCTGCCCAGCCCTGCCTTTACCCGGCCGCTGCTGGTTTGTTCGGGGTCGTCCTCCAGGCTCTGTTCTTCGCGCTCGGCAGGCTGTTCGGCATGGCCCAGGTGCGCGCCGACCAGCTCCAGCAGCGCCTGGCTGACCAGGCTGGATTTGCCCGAACCGGAAATACCCGTCACGGCGGTGAAGCACCCCAACGGGAACTGAGCGCTGAGGTTGTCGAGGTTGTTACGGGTGATGCCTTCCAGCGCGAGCCAATCCTGCGCCTGGCGCGGTGTGCGAACGGCCTGGGCGTGCTCGCCGAACAGGTAGGCGCGGGTGCACGATTGCTCGACCCGGGCGAGCCCCTCGGGCGGGCCGCTGTAAAGGATGGTGCCGCCGTGTTCGCCGGCGGCAGGGCCAACATCCACCAACCAGTCGGCGCGGCGCATGGTGTCGAGGTCGTGCTCCACCACATAGACCGAGTTGCCGGCCTGTTTCAGGCGCTGCAAGGCCACGAACAAGGCCTCGCTGTCGGCAGGATGCAAGCCGGCCGATGGCTCGTCGAGCACATAGATCACGCCGAACAGTTGCGAGTTGAGCTGGGTGGCCAGGCGCAGCCGCTGCAGCTCGCCTGAGGACAGGCTCGGGGTACTGCGCTCCAGGGCCAGGTAGCCCAGCCCGAGGTCGAGCAGGGTGTCGATGCGCTCCAGCAACTCATGGGCGATACGTTGGGCGGCCAGGCGTTTTTCCAGGGTCAGGCCGTCCTGGTTCTGTTTCAGGTAGGCCGGCGCCGCCACCGTGCGGAACACCTCGGCCAGCGCCTGCAACGAGAGGTGCGACAGCTCGGCGATGTCCAGGCCTGCGAAGGTCACGCTCAGCGCTTCGCGCTTGAGGCGTTTGCCCGCGCACAGCGGGCAGGGGCTTGGGCGCATGAACTGCGACACGCGCTTGCGCATCTGCGCGCTTTGCGAGTGCATGAAGGTGTGCAGTACGTAGCGCCGGGCGCCGCTGAACGTGCCCTGGTAGCTGGGCTCCTGCTTGCGCTTGAGGGCGGCGCGGGTTTGCGCCGGGGTCAGGCCGGCGTACACCGGGGCGGTGGGGGTTTCTTCGGTGAACAAGATCCAGTCGCGCTGCGCTTGTGGCAAGTCGCGCCAGGGAATATCGACGTCATAGCCCAGGGTTACCAGGATGTCGCGCAGGTTCTGGCCCTGCCAGGCCATGGGCCAGGCCGCCACCGCGCGCTCGCGGATGGTCAGTGAAGGGTCCGGGACCAGGGTTGCCTCGGTCACTTCATAGACGCGGCCCAGGCCGTGGCATTCGGGGCAGGCGCCCTGGGGGGTGTTGGGCGAGAAGTCTTCGGCATACAGCATCGCGTGCCCGGCTGGGTAATGGCCGGCGCGCGAGTAAAGCATGCGGATCGAGCTGGACAGCGTCGTCACGCTGCCCACTGAGGACCGCGCGCTGGGCGTGCCGCGTTGCTGTTGCAGGGCCACCGCTGGCGGCAGGCCTTCGATGGCGTCCACATCGGGCACGCCAACCTGGTCGATCAGGCGCCGGGCATAGGGCGCGACGGATTCGAAGTAGCGGCGCTGGGCTTCGGCATACAGGGTGGAGAAGGCCAGCGAAGACTTGCCAGAGCCCGATACGCCGGTGAACACCACCAGCGCGTCGCGGGGGATATCGACATCGATGTTCTTGAGGTTGTGCTCGCGGGCGCCACGGACGCGGACGAAACCGTTTGGGGTGGTTTGGCTTGGGGGCATGACGCAGTCCTAGGCTGTGGCTGAACGGTGCGCCAAAGGTACCAGTAACAGCAAAGACAGTGCCCGGGAAATGATTCCCTTCAGTAGTTCTGGGAGTTATGTACGCCAATTCATATGAATAGCCTGGCCCTCTAAACACAGGTTGAGCAGGCTCGAAACATGCAAACAACGTCACTATCACCCAATGATAAGCAACCCTCGCTCCGGATGTTCAGGGCCCCCCCATTACGGGCTTATGCGCCCTATGGTTATCACGTGGGCAGGGGCGGCCCACGCTTAGCGTTTGTCGGAGAACCGAATGCGCTACTGCCAAAGGGTTATCTGATTGGCAACGGCAAGCGTGCCTATGGTACAGGGCTGATGCGCTTTTACAGCCCGGATGCTTTTAGCCCTTTCGGCCGAGGTGGGCTCAATGCCTACGCGTACTGCTTGGGGGATCCTATCAACAATGTCGACCGTGACGGCCATTCCGCTACGCGCATACTCGGCCAGGGGACAGGCTTGGTATGGGGAACTGTGGGTATGTTGTCTGCGTTGAATAAAGCCTCGAAAACTATCGTCAGAAGATCGGTTGCCAAGGCCCAAGGGAGGCCTGTGCCACCGGAATACGATGCATCGAGCCGCACTAACAATGCATTGATATTCAATGGAGGGTTGGTGAGTACGTTGACAAAAGTCCCTGGCGTTGCGATGGCCTATGCATTTCCAATGGGTTCGATAGCGAGTGAGGCATCCACGCTAGTCGGCATAGGGGCTGCATCCGTGGCAGGTGTGGGCAAGTTGAGACAGTTGCACACCGATTTAACGTCGACGATTCAAGAGGCCACGGCGAACAGGCTCCCACTGCCTGAGCTGTTCTGGGAGTCACTGAAAGAAGCTGCTGGCTGGAATCGCATGCGTGGTCAAGAGTCGGCAATCCTTAGCCCCATGCCAGAGAAGGTCCTGTTGGTACAAATCAAAACAGTGAGGGGCGGCGCTCAATCTCCTAGGCGCTGAAGATCTCACCCCGTACCCCTGGCGGCCCGCATGCAATCCCTCATGCCCAGTTCCACCCTGTGGAACCACATTCGATTGTGCTCCCCCCATCACTCGCGTTTATCTGTCAGCCAACACGACCTGCCTTCCCCGTCGTGATCTCAACGCGAACAACAAGAACGGGAATTACCCGCGCAAGGAGATTCCGCATGTCTCGACATCAACACATCCTGGCCTGGCTCAATGACGTGGCCAGCGACCTGCACGCCATCCGTCACGACATCCATGCACACCCGGAACTGGGTTTTGAAGAAAACCGCACCTCAGCGCTGGTGGCCCGGCTGCTGCAAGCGTGGGGCTACGAGGTTCACACCGGTATCGGCAAGACCGGCGTGGTGGGGGTGCTGCGCAACGGCAGCAGCCCACGCAAGCTGGGGCTGCGCGCCGACATGGACGCGCTGCCGATCCATGAGGCCACCGGCGCGGCCTACAGCAGCCGGCACCAAGGCTGCATGCACGCCTGCGGCCATGACGGCCACACCACCATGCTGCTGGGCGCTGCGCGTTACCTGGCGGCGACCCGGCAGTTCGATGGCACGCTGACGCTGATCTTCCAACCCGCCGAAGAGGGCCAGGGCGGCGCCGAGGCGATGCTCGCCGACGGCTTGCTGGAGCGCTTCCCCTGTGATGCCCTGTTCGGCATGCACAACATGCCGGGGCTGCCGGCAGGGCACCTGGGCTTTCGCGAGGGGCCGATGATGGCCTCGCAGGATTTGCTCAGCGTAACCCTTGAAGGCGTAGGCGGGCATGGCTCGATGCCGCACCTGACCGTCGACCCGCTGGTGGCAGCGGCCAGTGTGGTGATGGCGTTGCAGACGGTGGTGGCGCGCAATATCGATGCCCAGGAAGCCGCGGTGGTTACTGTGGGGGCACTGCAGGCGGGCGAGGCGGCCAACGTGATTCCGCAGCAGGCAGTGCTGCGCCTCAGCCTGCGGGCGTTGAATGCCGAAGTGCGGGCGCAGACCCTGGCGCGGGTACGCGCGATCATCGTTAGCCAAGCCGAGAGTTTTGGCTGCAGCGCCAGCATCGAACACCGGCCGGCGTACCCGGTACTGGTCAACCATGCCGCAGAGAACGCCTTCGCCCAACAAGTGGGCGAGGAACTGCTCGGTGCCGACGCGGTGGACGGCAACACCCGCAAATTGATGGGCAGCGAGGATTTCGCCTGGATGCTGCAACGTTGCCCAGGCGCCTACCTGTTCATCGGCAATGGCTTGTCACGGCCGATGGTGCACAACCCGGCCTATGACTTCAACGACGACATTCTGCTGACCGGCGCTGCTTATTGGGGCGCGCTTGCCGAGCGCTGGCTCGAACCCGCCTGACCTTTCTTTGACGACTGCCGCTGGAACCTGGGCGCGGCTGTGCCTGGGTCATCACCCAACAGATGAATGGAGTGTTCCCTATGCAGACTTCGAGCACAGGCGTGTCGCGTACCCGGCAGGTGGTCGCTGCCGTCATCGGCAATGCGCTGGAGTGGTATGACTTTATCGTGTACGGCTTCCTGGCGAGCATCATCGCCCGGCAGTTCTTCCCCTCCGACGACGAATACGCCTCGCTGCTGATGGCCCTGGCCACCTTTGGTGTGGGCTTTTTCATGCGCCCGGTGGGCGGCGTGCTGCTGGGCATGTACGCCGACCGCAAAGGCCGCAAGGCGGCCATGCAGATGATCATCCGCCTGATGACCGTGTCCATCGCCATGATCGCCTTTGCGCCCAACTACCTCGCCATCGGCATGGGCGCACCGTTGCTGATCGTGGTGGCGCGCATGCTCCAGGGCTTCGCTACAGGGGGCGAATACGCCAGCGCAACGGCGTTTCTGGTAGAAAGCGCACCCGCCCATCGCAAAGGCCTGTATGGCTCCTGGCAACTGGTGGGGCAGTGCCTGGCGGTGTTCTCGGGGGCGGCGATGGTGGCGTTGGTGACGCACCTGTGCACGCCAGAGGCGCTAGACAGCTGGGGCTGGCGAATCCCGTTCGTGCTTGGCCTGCTGATTGGCCCGGTGGGGCTGTGGATTCGCAAGCACATGGAAGAACCCGAAGAGTTCCTCGAGGCGCGTAAACAGGCCAAGGGCCAGGCGCCGGGCCTGTGGCAGGTACTGCGTGAACACCGCCGCAGCCTGCTGGTGTCGATGGGCCTGGCGTGTGGCGCCACGGTATCGTTCTACGTGGTGCTGGTGAACATGCCGACCTTCGCCCACAAGAACCTCGGGTTGCCGCTGGACCAGGTATTGCTGGTGCAGATGCTTGCGGTGGGGCTGATGACCGTGGTCATCCCGCTGGCGGGGGCCTTGTCTGACCGGCTGGGCCGGCGCCCGGTACTGATGGCCTTCACCCTGGCCTTCTTCGTGATGGTCTATCCGCTGTACGTGTGGGTGGCGGCGGCGCCATCGATCGAGCGCCTGCTGGTGATGCAGCTGCTGCTGTGCACCGCCATCGGCGGGTTCTTTGGCCCGGCGCCGACTGCCCTGGCCGAGCAGTTCCCGGTCGAGGTGCGTTCGACCGGGGTATCGGTGGCCTACAACGTGGCGGTGATGGTGTTCGGCGGCTTTGCGCCGCTGATCGTTACCTGGCTGAGCAAAGCCCTGAACACGCCGGTGGCGCCGTCGTTCTATGTACTGTTCGCTTGCCTGCTGACGCTGTTGGGCACCTACTGCCTGAAAGAAGCGCCGCGTGCGGGTAAAGCTGTCGCGTTCAACCTTGGAGTGAAACCGTGAAGCCGCTAGCCATCGACCCAATCGTAGCGCTGGATGCCGAGGCGTTGTCCCGCGCAATTCATGCCCGCCAAGTATCGTGCCGTGAGGTGATGCTGGCGTACCTCGCCCATATCGAGCGTTTCAATCCGCAGGTCAATGCGCTGGTGTCGCTGCGTTCGGTCGAGGCGCTGCTGGCCGAAGCCGATGAGCGCGACGGTGAGCTGGCGCGGGGGCAGTCAAGGGGCTGGATGCATGGCATGCCACAGGCAATCAAGGACTTGGCTGCCACGGCCGGGCTGCGCACCACCCTGGGCTCGCCGCTGTTCGCCGAGCAGGTGCCCGAGCACGATGCGGTCAGCGTGGCGCGGGTCAGGGCCAGTGGGGCGATCATCGTCGGCAAGAGCAACGTGCCGGAGTTCGGCCTGGGCTCGCAGAGCTACAACACCTTGTTCGGCACCACCCTCAATGCCTACGACCCAAGCCGGGTGGCCGGTGGCAGCAGTGGCGGGGCCGCCGCGGCCTTGGCCCTGCGATTGCTACCGGTGGCCGATGGCAGCGACATGATGGGCTCGCTGCGCAACCCGGCGGCGTTCAACAATGTGTTCGGCCTGCGCCCGTCCCAGGGCCGGGTGCCGCATGGGCCGGCGCCGGAGGTGTTCCTGCAGCAACTGGCCACTGAAGGGCCGATGGGGCGCAGCGTGGTCGATGTCGCGCGGTTGTTGACGACCCAGGCAGGCTTCGATGCACGGGTGCCGTTGTCGCTGAGTGGCGGCAAGGTTGATTTCGCTGAAGGGTTGCAGCGCGACTTCAAGGGCGCGCGGCTGGGCTGGCTGGGCGATTATGACGGCTACCTGCCGATGGAGGACGGGGTGCTGAGCTTGTGCGAGTCGGCCCTGGCGGATTTTGCCGAGCTGGGCTGCCAGGTCGAGGCCTGCCAGCCGGCCTTTGACTTGGCGCGCCTCTGGCAATGCTGGCTGACCCACCGTCACTTCCTGGTGCACGGCACCCTCGGCGCGGCCTATGCCGACCCCGGCAAACGTGCCCTGCTCAAGCCTGAAGCACAGTGGGAAGTCGAGGGCGGTTTGCACCTGAGCGCGGCGCAGGTGTACCAGGCTTCGATAGACCGCAGTGCGTGGTACCAGGCCCTCGGCAGGTTGTTCGAGCGTTACGATTTCCTGCTGTTGCCTTCGGCCCAAGTGTTCCCTTTCGATGCACAGCAGGCGTGGCCGAAGGCAGTCGCAGGGCGAACGATGGACACGTATCACCGCTGGATGGAGGTGGTAATCGGGCCGACCTTGGCAGGGCTGCCGAGCATCAGTGTACCGGTGGGCTTCAGTGCCATGGGGTTGCCGATGGGCCTGCAAATCATTGGCCCAGCCCAGGCGGACCACGCGGTGTTGCAACTGGCCCATGCCCATGAGCAACTGACCCGCTGGGTCGAACGACGGCCGCCGCCGTGCTTGCAACTTCCGTAAAGGCTCTGGGCAGGCGCGGTTCTTGCTGTGCATGATGACCAACCCGCCAAGTGACAGGGAGGTCAGACACATGGGCAACATGACAGACAGTGGCGGCGTACGCTCGGTGGAGCGGGCGCTGGCCATCGTCGACTTGCTGGGCGAACACCAGGCATTGGGGCTTGAAGAACTGCACTACCTGACATCGCTGCCCAAGGCCACGGTCTCGCGTATGCTCGCCACCTTGCAGGAGCAGGGGTGGGTCTACCGGGGCTTGAGCGACCGGCGCTATCGACTGTGTGCTCGGCGCCTGTTCGGCGACCGCCAACTGCGCTTCAAGCGGCGCCTGGTGGAGCAGGCGGCGCCTTGGCTGCTTGAGCTGAGTGAACGCACCGGGCTGGTGGCAGACCTGTCGTGCTTCGATGGCGAGCGGCTGGAGGTGATGGAAAGCGCCATCCCTCAGGTGTTGCGCAAGCGCTACCCGAACAACTGCCAGATCGTCGGCCACCATGCCAGCCTGTTCCATTCGGCGATGGGGCGCGCGTGCCTGGGGGAGCTGGACGGCGACGAAGTGCAGCGCTTGGCCAGCCATCAACGGTTGGGTGATGACAGCCTGTTGCGCGATATCGAGGAGGATGCGCACAAGGGCTTTGGCCAGCGTACCGAGGGGCATTGGGAATACCCGGTGCGGTTGCCATTTCTGATCCGGGCGATCGCCTTGCCGGTGCGGGTCGAGGGGCAACTGGCGGGCAGCATCGCCTTGCATTGGCCGGTGGACCAGGCGCCGGTGGAGCGAGTGTTGAGCCTGCACCTGGACCGATTGGCGGCGACAGTGGGCCAGGTGCAGCATGCGCTAGAGGCTTGAAGAAACCTGTACTGGCCTCTTCGCGGGCAAGCCCGCTCCCACAGGGTGGAGACTCGCTGAATTAGCAGGGAGCCTGTGGGAGCGGGCTTGCCCGCGAAGGGGCCAACGCGGCCTCGCGAAACTCGCTCGGGCTCACCCCCGAGTGCTTGCGAAAAAACCGGCTGAAATACCCCACATCGACAAACCCCAGGTCATGGGCAATCTCTTTCACGCTGAGGCTTGAATGCCCCAGCGCCCGTTTGGCCTCCAGCACCAACCGGGCATTGATGACATTCATCGGGGTCATGCCCAGGTGTTCCTGGCACAGCCGCCCCAGCGTGGCCAACGTCAGCCCGAGTTCAGCGGCATAAGCCCCCAACGACCAATGCTCGCGAAAGTGCATGTCCACCAGTTCGCGGAACCCGGTCAGTTGCTGGCTGCGCCTGGACGGTGGGCGACGCCCGTTACCACTGGCCTGTGGTTCGTGGCGCAGCACCTGGATCAGCAGCGTCAGCAACAGTGACATGCTGCTGGCCACATGCTCGCGAGCGCGGTTGTGGTATTCCTCGTGCAGGGCGCGGCACAACGGCAGCAGGGGGTCTTCGTCGGCTTCCCAGCGGGGCAGGGCGATCACCTGGGGTTTGCGGACCGTTGCCAGCAGGTTCGGCGCCAGTACCTGGGTGATGCTTTCCAGCGGGTGCTGCGCCGCCGTGATCACCTGGCCCTCGACCGCACCGGCCCAGTGGAAGCCATGCACCACCTGCGCCGGCACGTACACCACGCAGGGCGCCTGGGCCTGCACGCGGTCACTGTCGAACAGCACTTCACCGCCGCCGCGTTGCAGGTACAGCAACTGCAGTAAACCTTCGTGACGGTGCGCAGCGATCTCCCAGTTGTGGGCACCGGAGCGTTTGGAAATCGACTCCACATGCAGCGACTCGTGCCACACCGGCTGTGCAGTCTCACCGTACAGGGCGTAATTGGGGATCTTGTTCATGGTGTTGTAATTGTTTTGATCGGTACCCGGCTACTGTGCCACAGCCGCTGAAAAGGTTCAGGGGCGGTGCAGCAAATTGTCGGGAATGTGGGGCTGGTTGCAGGTTTTGTCCATTCTGCCCGGGTGCCTGTCAGCCCTAGGCTGTTCGCCAGATGAAGCGACACTCTGGAGAGCAGCATGCATAACAACAAGATTAGCGCTCACTGGCTGGGCCTGGATTCAGCCGTTTGTGTAGTGACCGGCGCGGCCGGCGGCATTGGCGCGGCACTGGCTGCCGCGTTGGTCGAACAGCAAGCCCATGTGGTGTTGCTGGACCGCGACCTGGGCAAGTGCCGTGAGCTGGCGGCCAGCTTGGGCGAGCACAGTGTCGGCGAGGTCAGCGCGCTGGGGTGCGACATCGCCGACCCCGACAGCGTAAGCCAGGCCGCCGCACAGGTGCAGGCGCTGCACGGCCGCTGCGATGTACTGATCAACAACGCCAGTGTGCTGCGCCCGGGTTCGCTCGACGTGCTGACCCTGGAGCAATGGAACCAGGTGTTGGCGGTCAACCTCAGCGGCTACCTGCTGTGTTCGCAGGCCTTCGGCAGCTTGATGCTTGCCCGAGGCCAGGGGCGCATCGTGCATGTAGCGTCGATCGCGGCCCATTACCCTCAACCCAACAGTGGTGCCTACAGCGCGGCCAAGGCCGGGGTCAGCATGCTGTCCCGGCAGATTGCCGTGGAATGGGGGCCGCGCGGGGTACGCAGCAACGCGGTGTGCCCGGGGTTGATCCGCACGCCGCTGTCGGCAGCGTTTTACGCGGACCCGCACATCGAACGCCAGCGCAGCGCCATGACCGCCAACCAGCGCATCGGCGAGCCGCAGGACATCGCCGAGGCGGTGCTGTTTCTTGCCAGCCCGCGTGCCGACTACATCAACGGCGCCGAGCTGACGGTCGATGGTGGGCTGGAGAGCATGCCCATGGCGTTGATCCCGCGCCCCGGTTTCGAGGGCGTACGCGCATGAACACACGCACCTGCGATGTACTGGTGGTGGGGGCGGGGGCCGGCGGCCTGGCGACTGCGATCACTGCGAAAAAACACGGCCTGGATGTGGTCGTCATCGAAAAGGACGACTGCTTCGGCGGCACCACGGCGTTCTCCGGTGGGGTGCTGTGGGTGCCGGGCAACCGGCATGGGATGAACGACAGCGATGAGGCGGCGCTGACCTACCTGCGCAACGAAACCGGCGACTGTTTCGACGAAGTGGCGGTCAAGGCGTTTCTGCGTCACGGGCCAGACATGGTCGAGTTCTTCGAGCGCGAGACCGCCGTCAAATTCGTCCCCACGCTGTACCCCGACTATCACCCAAACGTGGAAGGTGGCGTCGATGTCGGGCGCTCGATACTGGCAGCGCCCTACGACATTCGCGGCCTTGGGCCCGACATGGCACGCCTGCGGCCACCGCTCAAGACCATCACCTTCATCGGCATGATGTTCAATTCGTCGAATGCCGACCTCAAGCACTTCTTCAATGCCACCCGCTCGCTGACGTCGTTCGTGTATGTGGCCAAGCGCTTGCTGACCCACCTCAAGGAGTTGGCGCTGTACCGGCGCGGCACCCAGGTGACCAGCGGCAATGCCCTGGCGGCGCGGCTGGTGAAGTCTGCGCTGGACCTGGGCATTCCGATTTTGACCGGGACCCCGGCCAGGCACCTGTTGCGTGAAGGCAATCGGGTCACTGGCGTGTTGGCGAAACAAGGTGACAGCGAACTGCGCATCGAGGCGCGGCGCGGCGTGGTGCTGGCCTGTGGTGGGTTTTCCCATGACGTGCAACGGTTGAAGCAGGCCTACCCGCATGTGCGTCGGGGTGGCGAGCACTTTTCGCCGGTGCCAGCAGGCAACACGGGTGATGGTGCGCGCATGGCTGAAACGATGGGCGCCAAGGTCGATATCCGCCTGCAAGCGGCGGCGGCGTGGATGCCGGTGTCCAAGGTGCCGATGGGGGCAGGGCGATTCGTCGCGTTCCCCCATTTGCTCGACCGTTACAAGCCCGGTGTGATCGGCGTGCTGCGCTCGGGCAGGCGCTTTACCAACGAATCCAATTCCTACCACGACGTGGGTGCGGCCTTGATCGAGGCGTGTGCAGAGCAACCGGAAACCGCCATGTGGCTGGTCTGTGACCGACGCACCCTGGCCAAGTACGGGCTGGGTTTCGCCAAGCCATCGCCGATGCCGCTGGGGCCGCTGTTGCGTAACGGCTACTTGCTCAAGGGCGGCAGCCTCGCCGAGCTGGCGCGCAAGGCCGGGATCGATGCCGCCGGGCTGGAGCAGGCCGTACGTGAGTACAACCTGGGCGCCGTTCAGGGTGAGGACCGCCAGTTTGGGCGAGGTACCACGCGTTTCAATCGCTACCTGGCCGACCCGCAGCACACGCCCAACCCGTGCGTGGCGCCAGTGGCCGAGGGGCCTTACTTTGCCGTGAAGGTGATCATGGGTGACCTGGGCACCTTCGACGGCATCCGCACCAGCGTGGTCGGCGAAGTGCTGGGCGCCGATCAGCAGGCCATCGACGGCCTGTACGCCGTCGGCAACGACCGCGCCAGCATCATGGGCGGCAATTACCCCGGTGCGGGCATCACCCTGGGGCCAATCATGACCTTTGGCTACATCACCGGGCGCCACCTGGCGGGCATCGAACAAGGCCTGGCGACAGCGGGCAACGCGCGGGAGGTTGCATGATGGACAAGCCTGTCGTCGATCACAGGGTCTACACCATCCGCCCACGTGGTATGGCGGCCTTTCTCGAAGCCTTCGACCAGCTGGCGATGCCGATTCTGCTGCGCCATCTCGGTTCGCCGCTGGCGTTCTACACCAGCAGCATCGGCCCGCTCAACCAGGTGGTGCACTTGTGGGGCTATGACAGCCTCGATGACTTCGAAAAACGCAGCGCCGCGCGGGACGCTGACCCGGACTTCGCAACCTACCTGCAGGCCACCCGCGATCTGGTCGTGGCCCAAGAGACCCGGATCATCCGGCCTGTGCGGCTGCCCTGCCTCGTTCACCGGTAATGCTGCCTGGGTCGCATGGCGGCCCACTGCCGATGCACCTTCATAAAAACAACAACAGGTGATACCCCATGAACAACGCCATTGATGTGCGCCAACTGATCGACCAGCAACCCATCGGCCGCTACCAGAAATGGGTAGTCTTCCTGGGCTTTCTGATCATCGCCCTGGATGGGCTGGACGTCGCCCTCATCGGTTTCATCGCACCGCAATTGAAAAGCGATTGGGGCCTGGGCGCACAAAGCCTGGGCCCCGTGTTGAGCGCGGCCCTTATCGGCCTGGCGCTCGGGGCATTGATCGCCGGCCCCTTGGCCGACCGCTATGGGCGCAAGGCGGTCTTGCTGGGCAGTGTCCTGCTGTTTGGTGTGTGGACCTTGGCCTCGGCATTCTCGCCCGACCTCGAGACCCTTGTTGCCCTGCGTTTTCTGACCGGCCTGGGCCTGGGCGCTGCCATGCCCAATGCCAGCACCCTGGTCAGTGAATACGCGCCGGCGCGCAGCCGCTCGCTGCTGATCACCCTGGCCTTCTGTGGTTTCTCACTGGGTGCGGCGGCAGGCGGCTTTGTCAGTGCCTGGATGATCCCCAACCTGGGCTGGCGCAGCGTGCTGGTGCTGGGCGGCGTGCTGCCGCTGCTGACAGTGCCGTTGCTGTGCTGGCGGTTGCCCGAGTCGGTCACCTTCCTGGTCAGCAAGGGTGCTGACAAACGTCGCATCCACGCCATCGTCAGCCGTCTGGCACCGGAGCGTGTCAACGCCGACAGCACCTTCATCGTACCGGCCAGCGCGCCCAGCAGTGGTGGGGCGATTGCGACCATTCTCTCGCCGCGCTACCGCTTTGGCACCTTGATGCTTTGGGCTGGCTACGTGCTGGCGCTGTTTCTGGTTTACCTGTTCAGCGGTTGGTTGCCCACCTTGGTCAAGGAGGGGGGCGGCTTCTCGGTAGCCGAAGCGGCCATCGTCACCGCCTGTTTCCAGATCGGCGGGCCGCTGGGGGCGATCTCGGTGGGCTGGGCCATGGACCGCTGCAACCCGCAACGGGTACTGATGCTGACCTTCTTGTTCAGTGGTGCGGTGATCTTCGCCACTGGCCAGGTGGCTGGGGATTTTGCCTGGCTGTGCGCGATTGCCTGGGCCGTGGGCTTTGGCCTCAATGGCGCAAGTGTGGGCATGAATGCTTTGGCGGCGGCATTCTACCCCACCGAAGCGCGGGCGACCGGTGCCAGCTGGATGAGCGGCATCGGCCGCTTCGGTGCGATTCTCAGTGCGTTTGCCGGCGCCCAGATGCTAGCCATGGGCTGGAGCTTTGCACAGGTGTTCGCGTCGTTGCTGATCCCGGCGGTATTGGCTGCGCTGGCGGTGTTGTTGCAAGGGCGCCATGCCGGTTCAGGCCGGCGCGCCGCCCGGCAAGCGGTGTAAATCTCGCTGGAACATAAACACCTGCAGGCCTTCGTTCAGTTTTCGCGGCTGTACATTCTGCATTCAGCCAGCAACGCCAGCAGGTTCGGCTCTCGTTCCCGCGCCTTCAAAAACACCACGCCAATGTGCTGTTGCAGGCGATAGCGTGGTTGCAGGGCAATCAACTTCACCCGGTTCTCGTAGACCGCAGCGATTCGCCCTGGCAGCAGGGCAAAGCCAACGCCGGAGCTGACCATGCTCAGCAGGGTGAAGATATCGTTCACCTGCATGGCCACCTTCGGCTCGAACCCTGCCTGCTCGAATACCCGCGCACCATCACGGTGGGTGGCAAAGCCTTGGGTCAGGGTGATGAAGGTGGAGTCGGCGAGGTCGGCCAGGTCCACCTCGGCGTGTTCGGCAAAGGGCGAGTCGGTGGGGACGGCAAGGAAGATGTCGTCGGAGAACAGCGGCAATTGCTCGCAGGCGGGGTCGCTGACGCTTTCGTCCAGCGACACCAGGATGGCCTCCAGTTCGTGGTTTTTCAGGCGTTGCAGCAGGTCGACGTTCGAGCCCAGGGTCAGGTCGATGTTGAGCGCGCTGCGGCGCAGTTTCAGGCCCATGACCAGCTTTGGCACGGTCTTTACCGTTAGCGAGTACAGGGCGCCCAAGCGGAAACGTTCGGCATAGAACCCCGCAGCCTCACGGGTCTGGCGGACCATCTGCTCGGCGTCCTGGATCAGCTGGCGGGCTTTTTTCTCCAGCACGTAGGCGCTTTCCAGCGGGATCAGTTGCCGGCCTTCGTGCTTGAACAGGGGGCAACGCAAGGCGCTTTCCAGCGAGTGGATGGCGCGGTGCACGCTGACGGCACTGGTGGACAGCTCGGCGGCGGCGCGGCCGAGGTTGCCACTGCGCATGAAGGCGAGGAAGGTTTCCAGCTTTTTGAGGGTCAGTTCTTCGTCGATGAGCATGGGCGGCCTGATGGGTGGGGCAGCGGTTAAAGGTTAGAGCATCGAGGTGTAGGGGTTGAGTGTTGTGACGCCTGTGAGATCGAGCGCCGCCCGCGCGGCGCTTCGCAGCACAAGGCTGCTCCTACAATTTTTCGGGCCAATTATTCCTGAGGCGGTCGTGCGCAAATATCACAGGCCTCACTGGCCCGAAACAGATGTAGGAGCAGCCTTGTGCTGCGAAGCGCCGCGCGGGCGGCGCTCGATCTCACAGGCGCCATTGATCTCAAGGCATGCACACCTCACCCCATCGATTCAATCAACGCCCACAACCGCGCATCATCAAAGTCCTCGATCACCAGCCCAGCCCCCGCGTCCATCAGGCGTTCGGCAGTCTGTGTAGTCGCAACCCCAACCGTAAAGATCCCCGCACCACTGGCAGCCTTGACCCCGGGCAACGAGTCCTCGAAGGCCAGCGCGTGCCCGGCCTCGGCCCCGAGCCGCTGTAGCCCGGTGAGGTAGGGCAGCGGGTCCGGCTTGGCTCGCTCAAGCTCCTCGGCCACCAACACATGCTCGAAGCGGGCCTCCAGCCCCATGGCCTGCAACATGTGCTCGGCATTGAGCCGGGGGGCGTTGGTCACCACGCACATCCCCAGGCCACAGGCCTGGCCGTGCTCCAGCAAGCGCAACAGGCCGGGCATGGGCGCGAGCGACGGCGCCAGCGAGCGGAACAACGCCTCTTTGCGATCCGCCAGGGCCAGGCATTGCTGCGGGCTGGCATCGGCAAACAACTCGGCGAACAGTTCGCCGTTGGCCCGGCCACTGACCTGTGCATCAAACTGGGCCTGGCTCAGTTCACGGCCGTCATGCTCGCGCAGCAACTGGCGGAAAGCCTGCAGGTGCAGGGTATCGGTGTCGGTGAGGGTTCCGTCGAGGTCGAACAGCAGGGCAGTCAGCATCAGGTATCCAGGTATGAAAAAACACAAGCCCGACGATCATAACCAAAGCGGACGACGAGGGGGGCTGTTCAGTGTGTTGCGAAAAGAGTACAAATGTACTCCATGGACAATCTGACCCCCAAACGCCGCGCCATTCTCGAATTTATTCGTGAGCGCATTGCTGACCACGGCCAGCCACCGAGCCTTGCCGACATCGCCACGCGCTTCGGCTTCGCCTCGCGCAGCGTCGCGCGCAAACACATCACCGCCCTGTGCCAGGCGGGCCATATCGACGTCACGCCGAACCAGGCGCGAGGTATTCGCCTGGCTCAACCGCTGCGCCGCCCGGAAATCCTCGAAGTGCCGGTGCTGGGCCAGGTCGCGGCAGGTGCCCCGATCGGCCCGGACCTCGACATCCACGAGCAGTTGCTGCTCGACCCCAGCCTGTTCCGGCGCACACCCGATTACCTGTTGAAAGTGCGCGGCGACTCGATGGTCGATGACGGCATCTTCGACGGTGACCTGGTCGGCATTCGGCAACAGGGCGAGGCCCGTGACGGGCAGGTCGTGGTCGCCCGCCTGGACGGCGAGGTGACCATCAAACGCTTGCAGCGTCAGCCTGGCGGTTACCGGCTGTTGCCGCGCAACCCGGCCTATGCGCCGATCGATGTGGGCCCTGAGCAGGAATTCTTCATTGAAGGCGTGTTCTGTGGCCTGCTGAGGCGCGACTGATGGGCGCGGTGGTCGATCTCGACAGGCTGCTCGACCAGCGTCAGGTCTGGCGCGGGCGGCAGGTTCAGGCCCGGCCCCTGGGGTTGCAGCCGACAGGGCATGCCGCGCTCGACCAACGCCTGCCCGAGGGCGGCTGGCCGGCCGCGGCGCTCAGCGAACTGTTGCTGGCCAGCCCGGGGTGCGGTGAGCTGCAACTGCTGTGGCCCTCACTGGCGCGCCTGACTGCAGAAGGTGGCCGCGTGGTGCTGGTCGCGCCGCCGTTCATTCCCTATGCCCCGGCCTGGCAGGCAGCCGGGGTGGATCTACGTTGGCTGGCCCAGGTTAGCGCCACGCCTGCCGACGCACTGTGGGCGGCTGAGCAATGCCTGCGCTCAGGCAGTTGCGCCGCCGTGTTGTGCTGGCCAGAGCGCGCCGATGACCGGGCACTGCGGCGCCTGCAGGTGGCCGCCGAGACCGGCCAGGCGCTGGCGTTCGCCTGTCGCCCCCAGCAGGCGGCACACAACCCGTCGCCGGCCGCTCTGCGTATTGCCATCGACACTCGGCCGGCACAGTGGCGTGTGCTCAAGAGCCGGGGCGGCATGCCGCCAGCGCTGCCCATCGCGTTCCCCGGCTGAGGCTGATGCATCATGCTCTGGGCCTGCATTCTGCTGCCACAGCTGGCGCTGGACACCGTTCTGCGCGAGCGTGACGACCCTGAAACGCCCCTGGTAGTGATTGGCGGCCCGACGCAGCGCCGTGTGCTACAGGCGGTCAACCCCGCTGCCGCAGCCCTCGGCCTGCGTGCCGGGCAAACCCTGACCACGGCGCGTGCCTTGGCCGATGGCTTCACCTGCGTAGAGGCCGATGACAAACGCATCGAGCAGTTGCAACAGCTGCTGGCAGCCTGGGCCTATCGCTTCAGCGCCCAGGTGAGCCTGCATTACCCAAGGGCTTTGTTGTTGGAGGTCGGCTCCAGCCTGCAGCTGTTTGGCCCCTGGCCGTTGTTCGAGGCACGCCTGCGCCAGGAGCTCAGCGCGTTGGGCTTGCGGCAGCGCATCGTGCTGGCCAGCAACCCGGTGGCGGCCCGCATGCTCGCCAACGGCCACGATGGCCTGGCGGTAACCTGTGCCGACGCCACCCGCGCCGTGCTGGCACAGATGCCCATCGACCGTGTCGGCTTGCCGCTGGAGGCCGCCGAGGCCTTTGCCCGCATGGGGTTGCGCCAGTTGGGCCAGGTGCTGGCCTTGCCGCGCGACGCCCTGGCCAAGCGCTTTTCTGCGCAGGTCCAGTTGCACCTGGACCAACTGCTCGGCCTGCGCACCCTGGGGCTGGGCTTCTACCAGCCGCCGGACCGCTTCGAGTCGCGCCTGGAGCTGAATTTCGACGTGGAGTCGCACCAGGCGTTGCTGTTCCCGCTGCGCAGAATGCTCAACGACCTCGGCGCGTTCCTGGCTGGGCGCGATTGTGGCGTGCAGCGTTTTTGCCTGCACCTGGAGCATGCCGAAGGGCCGGACACGTTGCTCAAGGTTGGCCTGCTGGCGGCCGAACGTGACCCAGCCATGCTCTTCGAACTGGCAAAAGGGCGCCTGGAGCCGCTGCAAATCCCCGCCCCGGTACGCAACTTGCGCTTGGTCGCCGATGACCTGCCACCCTTCGTGCCCCAGCACCAGGCGCTGTTCGACCCCCGCGCCCAGCAGGCGCAGCCCTGGGAGCAGTTGCGTGAACGCTTGCGCGCACGGTTGGGCGACGAGGCCGTCAAGGGGCTGAGCGCCGAGGCCGATCACCGCCCCGAATGTGCCTGGCAAGCGGCGGAGCAGGGCGCACAAGGGAGCCTGCCGGTGTTGCCGGGTAGCCGCCCCGGCTGGCTGTTGCCGGCGCCCGTGGCGCTGGAGGCAGCCGGCCACCGTGTGCTGGGGCATGCCGAGCGCATCGAGTCGGGCTGGTGGGACGGGGGCGACGTGCGCCGTGACTACTACCGCATCGAAACCCGCGACGGCCTGCGCGGCTGGGCCTACCGCGACCTCAGCCAGCCAGGCCCTTTGTGGTTGCAAGGCTGGTTTGCATGAGCCGGTTCGGGTATGCCGAATTGCACTGCCTGTCGAACTTCAGCTTCCAGCGGGGTGCGTCGAGTGCCGATGAGTTGTTCAAGCGTGCGCGCGAGCAGGGTTATGACGCCCTGGCGATCACCGATGAGTGCACCTTGGCCGGTATCGTCCGCGCCTGGCAGGCCGCCAAGGCGCACCAGCTGCGGCTGATTATCGGCAGCGAAGTCCGCCTGCAGGATGGCCCGAAACTGGTGCTGCTGGCGGAAAACCTCACCGGCTACCAGAGCCTGTGCGCGCTGATTACCCGTGCGCGACGGCGGGCGGAAAAGGGCGCCTATCAACTGTTCAGCGAGGACCTGCGCGAGCATCATCAAGGCTTGCTGGCGCTGTGGGTTGCCGAGGATGCCGACGACCCTGAACCCGGTGAGGGTTTGCGCACGCTGTTCGCCGAGCGGCTGTGGCTGGCCGTGCACCTGCACCGTGGCAGTGATGACGAGGTGCGGCTTGGCAAACTGCGCCAGTTGGCGGGGAAGGTCGGTATCCGCGCAGTGGCCTGCGGTGACGTGCACATGCATGCACGCGGTCGCCGTGCCCTGCAGGATTGCATGACCGCCATCCGCCAGCATTGCCAGGTGGCCGAAGCGGGTCGCTACCTGTACGCCAATGGCGAGCGTCACCTGCGCAGCCCTGAGCAGTTGCAGGAACTGTACCCGGCCGACCTACTGGCCGAGACCCTGGTCATCGCCGAGCGCTGCCGTTTCGACTTGAGCGAGCTGAAGTACCAGTACCCGCGTGAATTGGTGCCAGACAGCCACACCCCGGCGAGCTGGCTGCGCGAGCTGTGCGAGCGCGGCTTGCCGATGCGCTGGCCGGGGGGGCCGAGCGACAAGGTGCGCGAGGTGCTGGCAAAGGAGCTGGCGCTGATCGAGGAACTGGCCTACGAAAGCTATTTTTTGACCGTGCACGATATCGTCGCCTTTGCCCGCAGCCAGCATATCCTCTGCCAGGGCCGAGGCTCGGCCGCCAACTCGGTGGTGTGTTTCGTGCTGGGGATCACCGAACTCGACCCCATGGAGCACCGTTTGCTGTTCGAGCGCTTTCTGTCACGCGAACGCAATGAGCCGCCGGACATCGACGTGGACTTCGAGCACGACCGCCGCGAAGAGGTGATCCAGTATGTGTTCCGGCGCTATGGCCGGCACCGGGCCGCACTCACCGCCGTGGTCAACACCTACCATGCTGCCGGTGCGGTGCGTGATGTGGCGCGGGTACTGGGGCTGCCGGCCGACCAGGTGGATGCGCTGGCCAAGTGCTGTGGCCGCTGGAGTGATCGCATCCCCGATGCGCAACGCCTGGCCGAGGCCGGTTTCGAGGCCAGCAGCCCGTCGCTGCGGCGGGTGCTGGTTCTGGCCGGTGAGCTGATCGGTTTTCCCCGGCACCTGTCGCAACACCCAGGCGGGTTCGTCATCTCGCAGCAGCCGCTGGATCAACTGGTGCCAGTGGAAAACGCCGCCATGCAAGACCGCACCGTGATCCAGTGGGACAAGGACGACCTGGACATGGTCGGTTTGCTCAAGGTCGATGTGCTGGCGCTGGGCATGCTCAGTGCCTTGCGCCGTTGCTTCGACCTGCTGCAGCGCCACCGGGGCCGGCAATTGACGCTGGCAAGCATCCCGGGGGAGGACCCGGCCACCTATGCGATGATCAGCCGAGCCGAAACCATGGGCGTGTTCCAGATCGAATCTCGGGCGCAGATGGCCATGTTGCCACGGCTCAAGCCCGTCACGTTCTACGATCTGGTCATCGAGGTGGCCATCGTGCGCCCCGGGCCGATTCAGGGTGACATGGTCCACCCGTATTTGCGCCGGCGCCTGAAGCAGGAGCCCGTGACATACCCCTCGCCTAAATTGCAGGAAGTGTTCGAGCGCACCCTGGGTGTGCCGTTGTTTCAGGAACAGGTGATGGAGCTGGCGATGGTGGCTGCCGACTACAGCCCGGGCGAGGCCGACCAGCTACGCCGCAGCATGGCGGCCTGGAAGCGCCATGGCGGGCTGGAGCCGCACCGCGAACGGCTGATTCAAGGCATGTTGCGCAATGGTTACGAACGGTCGTTTGCCGAGCGCATCTTCGAGCAGATCAAGGGGTTTGGCAGCTATGGCTTCCCCGAGTCCCACGCGGCCAGTTTCGCCTTGCTGTGTTACGCGAGCAGTTGGCTCAAATGCCATGAGCCGGCCATTTTCACCTGCGCGCTGGTCAACAGTTGGCCGATGGGCTTTTACAGCCCCGACCAGCTGCTGCAGGACGCCCGTCGCCAAGGCGTCGAGGTGCGGCCGGTGGATGTGTTTCACAGCGAATGGGATTGCACGCTTGAACCGGTGGGTGAACAGGCGCTGGCCATACGCTTAGGGCTGCGGCAGGTCCGTGGTTTTGCCGAAGCTGACGCCCGGCGTCTGGAGCAGGCGAGGGCGCAACGGCCTTGGCGCGATGTTGAAGACTTGTGCCTGCGTGCAGGGCTCGACCACCGCGCCCGTGCCCGCCTGGCTGACGCCGGGGCCCTGAGGGCTTTGGCACGTGACCGTCATCAGGCGCGTTGGCAGGTAGCGGCGGTGCAGCCACAGTTGCCCTTGTTCGCCGAGGTCGAAGCGTTGCCTGAGGCCGTGGTAGCGCTGCCTGCACCGACTGTCGGCGAGGACCTGGTTGCCGACTACCAGACCCTGGGCACCACGCTTGGGCCCCACCCCTTGCGGCTACTACGCCCTCGTTTGCGAGCGTTGGGTTGCCGCAGTTCGCACGAGCTGTCAGCTGTCGAGCATGGCGACAACATTGCCGTGGCCGGGCTGGTGGTAGGCAGGCAACGCCCACAGACGGCCAGTGGGGTGACGTTCGTGACGCTGGAGGATGAGTACGGCATGGTCAACGTGGTGGTCTGGCGTGACTTGGCCGAGCGGCAGAGGCGGGCGTTGGTGGGGGCGCAATTGCTCAAGGTGAGCGGGCGGCTGGAGCAGGAGAACGGGGTGCGTCACCTGATTGCGCGGCGGCTGGAGGATATCAGCCCCTTGCTGCAGGGGCTGGATGTGCGCAGCCGCGATTTTCATTAGCCTGCCAGCGTTGCCTGTTGCGTTGACTGTTGTAGGAGCAGCCTTGCGCTGCGAAGAGGCCGGTGACAACTCAGCAGATCTTCTCTGGTATCGCCGGCCTCTTCGCAGCGCAAGGCTGCTCCTACAAGGGTCAGGCAAAGGCTTCAGACCATCGCCAAGCGTTGCTTGCGGGTCGGTGCTGGGAATGCCCGGTCAATCGCTCGCAGGTCTTCGCTGCTCAGGGTCAGCAAGCCGGCCGCCGCATTCAGTTGCACATGCTCTGGGTCTACCGCCTTGGGAATGGCAATCACCCCCTCATCACGGGTCACCCAGGCCAGGCTGACCTGGGCCGGTGTCGCACCGTGGCGCTCGGCGATCTCGGCCAGCACAGGGTGCTGCAACAACTGCCCGGCCTGGGCCAATGGGCAATACGCCATGGTCGGCAAGGCGCGCTTCTGGCTCCACGGCAGCAGGTCGAATTCGATGCCGCGTTGCACCGGGTTGTACAGCACTTGGTTAGTGGCGCAATCGGGGTTGTGCAGTTCGCGCAAGTCATCGACATCGAAATTGGACACCCCCCAACGCTTGATCTTGCCTTGTTCGCGCAAACGCTCGAACGCTTCGACGGTTTCCTCCAAGGGATGCTGGCCACGCCAGTGCAGCAGGTACAGGTCGATGCAGTCAGTGCCCAGGCGTTTGAGGCTACGCTCGCAGGCGGCAGGCACGCCGCGCTGGCTGGCATTGTGCGGGTAGACCTTGCTGACCAGAAACACCTGGTCGCGGCGCCCGGCGATGGCGTGGCCAACTACCTGCTCTGCGCCGCCCTCGGCATACATTTCAGCCGTATCGATCAGGCTCAGGCCCAGCTCGATACCTTGTTGCAGGGCCGACACCTCAGCGGCCCGGCGGCCAGGGTCTTCACCCATGTACCACGTGCCCTGGCCAATGGCCGGCACCTTCGAACCTGCCAGTTTCACGTATCGCATGTCACCTCCGGGATCTGGGTATGGGAAAGCAATACCTCGAGCAGCGCTTGCGCTGCGGTGGACAGTTTGTGCTCACTGAGCGCGATGACCCCCATGCGCCGCTCCACGGCGGGCTCGACCAGCGGCACGCAGCGGGCACCGAGCTCCTGCATCTGGTTGATGCACAGCGCCGGCACCGCGCTGACGCCCAGGCCGCTGGCAACCATGCGGCCAACGGTCGACAGTTGATGGCTCTCGAATGCCACCGCCAGCTTGCCATGGCTGGCCGCGACGTTCTGTTCCATCAACAGGCGGACCGCCGACGGGCGCTGCAAGGCGATGAAGTCTTCGGCCAGCAGTTGCGTCCAACTGACCTGGGGCAGCCCGGCCAGGGGCGAGTCGGCGGGCACCACGGCGACGAAACGGTCCATGTACAGGGGGTAGAAGTCCAGGCCATCGGTGTTGTCCGGTTCGAAGCCGATGCCCAATTCGACGCGACGGTGGCGCACCAGTTCCTGTACCTGCTCGTTGATCACGTCATGCACGGTGACGTTGACTTTCGGGTAGCGCTGGCGAAACACCTTGAGCGCGTGCGGCAGCAGGTTACCGGCGAAGGCCGGTATGGCCGCCACCGAAACCCGCCCCAGTTGCAGGGTGAAACGCTGGCGCAGCATTTCTTCGGTGTCGTCCCAGTCGGCCAGCAGGCGCCGGGCCAGCGGCAGCAGCACCTCACCTTCGGCAGTCAGGCTGACACTGCGGGTGGTCCGGCTGAGCAGGGCGCCGCCGAGGTTTTCCTCAAGCGCCTTGATGGTCAGGCTCAACGCCGGTTGCGATACATGCAGGTGTTCACCGGCCTGGGCGAAGCTCTGGTACTTGGCCACGGCGACGAAGGCGCGGAGTTGCTTGACGTTCATGACGGCCCTGATCGTTGTTTTGAAAAAGTTATCAATCGATGATGAAAACAAAATTAACAAATCAGTCGACTAAGGTGAAGATGGGGCACACGCTCACCGACAGCCTCGTCGGTTCAACAACTACAAAAGGCGGATCAACATGGCCGGACTGGACAAGCGCGTAGCAACGTATGAAGAGGCCCTCGACGGCCTGACCGACAACATGACGGTATTGGCCGGTGGTTTTGGCCTGTGTGGCATCCCGGAAAACCTTATCAACGAGATCAAGCGCCGTGGCGTCAAGGGCCTGACCGTGGTGTCGAACAACTGCGGTGTCGACGGTTTCGGCCTCGGCGTATTGCTGCAAGACCGGCAGATCCGCAAGATGATCGCCTCCTATGTCGGCGAAAACGCCGAATTCGAACGCCAACTGCTCAGTGGTGAGCTGGAAGTCGAACTGACCCCGCAAGGCACCCTCGCCGAGAAAATGCGCGCCGGTGGCGCTGGCATCCCGGCGTTCTACACCGCCACTGGCTACGGCACCCCGGTCGCCGATGGCAAAGAGGTGCGTGAATTCAAGGGCCGCCACTACATTCTCGAAGAGTCCATCACCGGCGACTTCGCCATCGTCAAGGGCTGGAAGGCCGACCACTACGGCAACGTGGTGTACCGCAACACCGCGCAAAACTTCAACCCGCTGGCGGCCACGGCCGGCAAGATCACCGTGGTCGAAGTGGAAGAGATCGTCGAACCAGGCGTGCTGCTGCCCAGCGAGATCCACACCCCGGGTATTTTCGTTGACCGCGTGATTGTCGGCACCTTCGAAAAGCGTATCGAAAAGCGCACCGTCAAGGCCTGAGCGCCATCCTTCAGAACAACAAAGAGATCCTGACCATGGCACTGACCCGCGAACAGATGGCGCAACGCGTCGCCCGTGAACTGAAGGACGGCTACTACGTCAACCTCGGCATCGGTATCCCGACCTTGGTGGCCAACTACGTACCCGCTGATATGGATGTGATGTTGCAGTCGGAAAACGGCTTGCTCGGCATGGGCGAATTCCCTACCGAGAGCACGATCGATGCCGACATGATCAACGCCGGCAAGCAGACCGTCACCGCCCGCCGTGGCGCGTCGATCTTCGATTCGGCGCAATCGTTCGCCATGATCCGCGGTGGCCACGTCGACCTCACCGTGCTCGGCGCCTTCGAAGTGGATGTGCAAGGCAACATCGCGTCGTGGATGATCCCCGGCAAGCTGGTCAAGGGCATGGGCGGCGCCATGGACCTGGTGGCCGGTGCCGACAACATCATCGTGACCATGACCCACGCGTCCAAGGACGGCGAGTCCAAGCTGCTGCCGCGCTGCAGCCTGCCGCTGACCGGTGCCGGTTGCATCCGCAAGGTGCTGACCGACCTGGCCTACCTGGAAATCGACAATGGCGCCTTCATCCTGCGCGAGACAGCGCCGGGGGTGAGCGTTGAAGAAATCATCGAGAAGACCGCCGGCAAGCTAATCGTGCCGGATGATGTGAAAGAAATGACCTTCTAACCCGCAAACGGGTCATTCAACCTGTAGGAGCAGCCTTGTGCTGCGAAGAGGCCAGTGACAACACAGTGATTCTTCGCTGCTGCCACTGGCCTCTTCGCAGCACAAGGCTGCGCCTACAGGTTTTTTGCGTTGCTGTAGAAATGTCCGATAAAACCAATAAAAGGAAGTTGATCGTGGCCGCTGAAATCCAAGACAGCCGCTCCGCCCGCTTTGCCCTGCGCTGCTCCAACTGGGCCGAACGCTGGTTCCCTGATTCCTGGGTATTCGCTGCCCTGGCCGTCGTACTGGTGTGCGTGGGGGCCCTGGCCATGGGCGCCAAACCGACCGACACCGCCAAGGCCTTTGGTGATGGCTTCTGGAGCCTGATCCCGTTCACCATGCAGATGGCATTCGTGGTCATCGGCGGCTACGTGGTGGCCAGTTCACCGCCTGCCGCGCGGCTGATCAACCGTTTGGCACGCATTCCCAAGAACGGCCGCTCGGCCGTGTGCTGGGTGGCGCTGATCTCGATGCTGGCCTCGTTGCTCAACTGGGGCCTGTCGCTGGTGTTCGGTGGCTTGCTGGTGCGCGCCCTGGCTCGGCGCAGCGACCTGAACATGGACTACCGTGCAGCCGGTGCTGCGGCATACCTGGGCCTTGGCGCGGTATGGGCATTGGGCCTGTCGTCTTCGGCGGCGCAATTGCAGGCCAACCCGGCCAGTTTGCCACCGTCGATTCTGTCGATCACCGGGGTGATTCCGTTCACCGAGACCATCTTCCTCTGGCAGTCCGGCGTCCTGCTGGCGGCGTTGGTGATCGTGTCGCTGGTGGTGGCCTATGCCACCGCGCCAGGCCCTAACAGTGCCCGTACCGCGCAACAATGCGGTGTCGACCCAAGCTTCACCGCGCCGCCACCGGCCCAGCGCAGCCGGCCCGGTGAGTGGCTGGAGTACAGCCCCATCCTGACCTTGCTGCTGGTGGCCCTGGCCGGTGGCTGGCTGTATCAGGAGTTCGCCACCAAGCCCGCCATCACGGCCATCTCTGGGCTGAACACCTACAACTTCCTGTTCATCATGCTGGGTGCCTTGTTGCACTGGCGCCCGCGCAGCTTTCTCGATGCTGTGGCCCGCGCGGTGCCGACCACCACCGGGGTGCTGATCCAGTTCCCGCTGTATGGCTCGATTGCGGCGGTCCTTACCCAGGTCAAAGGGGTGGACGAACAGACGCTGGCCCATCACATCTCCACCTTCTTCGTGCAGATCGCCTCCCACGACACCTACGCGGTGCTGATGGGGGTGTACTCGGCTGTGCTCGGCTTCTTCATCCCTTCGGGCGGTGGCAAGTGGATCATCGAGGCGCCCTACGTGATGCTGGTGGCCAATGACCTGCAATACCACCTGGGCTGGGCGGTGCAGATCTACAACGCCGCCGAGGCGCTGCCGAACCTGATCAACCCGTTTTACATGCTGCCGTTGTTGGGGGTACTGGGCCTCAAGGCGCGCGACCTGATCGGCTTCTCGTTCGTGCAGTTGCTGGTGCATGCGCCCCTGGTGCTGGTGCTGCTGTGGGCACTGGGCACAACCTTGCAGTACGTGCCGCCCGTGATGCCGTGAGAATTTGCCCGGTCAAGGCCAGCATTTCGCGCGCACTCCACGTATCATCGGTGTGCGCGAGCCTTGCATCTGCCTTCGCCTGGGAAACTGCTTCACATGTCGATCCGATTGAAACTGCTGAGAAAGAAACTGGGTATCACCCTGGAAGTGCTGGCCGACAAGACCGGCATGACCAAAAGCTACCTGTCCAAGGTCGAGCGCGGCTTGAACACGCCGTCGATCGCTGCCGCGCTGAAACTGGCGCGGGCGCTGAACGTCAATGTCGAAGAGCTGTTCGCTGAAGAACACACCGCGCAGAGCCGTTACAGCCTGGTGCGCCACGCTGAACGCCAGGCGCTGGTGGGCGACGGCGAAGGGCCGGGCTATGCGGCGCTGACCAGCCAGGTAGGGCAGCGCAGCCTGCTGCCGTTTCTGATTCAGCCGCCCACCGAGTTCAGTGACCCGACGTTCAAGGAGCACCAGGGCGAGGAGTTTCTGTTCGTCCATGCCGGGCAGGTTGAGGTCGATTTCGTGAATGAACGGGTGCTGCTGGAGCAGGGCGACGCCTTGCATTTCAACGCCCAGACACCTCACCGCTTGCGTTCAGTCGGGCCGCGCCCAGCGCAGTTGCTGGTGGTGGTACACGACAACGGCGAATGAGGGCAGGGCGATGATCGAGGTGTCGCGGTTTTGGCGCGATCCAGCATTGCCCTTCGTCGAGGCTCGGCGGGTCGGGGACGGGCGCCAAGTGTGTTATGCCGCCCATTCCCATGAGAGCTTTTCCATCGGGGCCATCACCGGTGGGCGCAGCACCTACCTGAGCGGTAGCACCCGGATCGAAGTCAGCGCGGGCACCACGGTGTTGATGAACCCAGGGGTGGTGCACACCTGTAACCCCATCGAGGGCGAGGCCTGGTCCTACCTGATGCTGTTCGTTGACGTAGCGTGGTTGCAGAGGCTTAGGTTCCAGTTGCCGGCGCAGGTTGTCAGTACCTCGCCGGCCCTCTACAGCGCCTTGCTGCAGGTGTTTGCCGACCTGTTCGACGAAAACCTGGGTGATCGCGAAGCGCGGCTTGCGGCGTTCTTCCAGAGGCTGTCGAGCGTGCTGGGTGGCGAGCCTGGGGCACCCAAGCCGGATCATCCTCGGCTGGAAGCCGCCGCGGCCTTCATCCGCGCACACCGTACCGACCCGCTAGACCTTGAAGACATCTGCCAAGCCTGCGGCTTGTCCCGCGCCTACCTGATCCGCGCATTTCGCCAGCGTTTTGGGCTAACGCCCCACGATTACCTGCTTGACCAGCGTGTGCAGTGCGCGCGCGCGCAACTGCGCCAGGGCAGCTCGATTGCCGACGCAGCCCTGGCAGCGGGCTTCGCCGACCAGGCGCACCTGCAGCGTGCCTTCAAGCGCCATTTGGCTGCGACGCCGGGGCATTATCGCAAGCGATAACTTAGGGCTGCTGGGCAGCCCATCGCCGGCAAGCCAGCTCCCACAGGTGTGAGTGAATCTCAAGAAATGCGCTACCTCTGTAGGAGCTGGCTTGCCGGCGATGGGTCGCGCAGCGGCCCCTTTGGCCCTGACTGACAGGCTTGAACCCGCATCACCTGACCAGGTAAACCGCGCTTCCCACCAGCAATAAGGCCAGCCCCCGGTTCAACAAACGCATGCGCCCCGGGTTGCCCAGGCATTGGCGAATCACACTGCCAGCCCATGCCCAACTGGCCACCGAGGCGAAACAGATCGGCCCATAGATCCAGGTGAACACCCACAACAGTTGCTGGTCGCCCCCGGTGTAGGCGCCGACACCTGCCACCGCCGCCAACCATGCCTTGGGGTTGAGCCACTGCATGGCCGCGCCCTGCCAGGCAGACGGGGCGCGCTGTGCATGATCGCTGCCCAAGCGGCCATCGTCGCGGGCCAGCTTCCACGCCATGTACAGCAAAAACGCGACACCTCCCCAGTGCAGCAGCAAACCCAAAAGCGGCCAGCGCAACAGCAGTTCATGCAGGCCCAGCCCAACCAGTACCAGCAACAGGCAGAACCCCAGCGTGGCCCCGGCCACGTGGGCCAGGCTTGCGCGCAAGCCATGCCGGGCACCGCTGCCCAGCGCGACAATGTTGACTGGGCCAGGAGAAATCGAGGCGGCCAGCGCAAAGGCGGCCATGGACAAAGACAGGCTCATGGGGGTAATCCAAGTGGTGGAAGTTGAGGCTATTCTTCAGGCGCAGGGCGTCAGGTGTATTGAATGAAAATCCCCTGTTACAGGTTTTGTAATAGTTTCTCACTGTCAGAAAAACTGGCTGTGATTGTAGGATCTCTTACCCAATTTCTATTCAGGTACCTATGAGCACCTTCGCGGAACCCCCCTGTCCTTGGCCTTCTCGGCCGCCTTTCACCTGTCCTTGTGACGCTTCCCTCGTGAGTACCCGCTAATGGAATGGCTAGCCGACCCCACGGCCTGGCTAGGCCTTTTGACGCTTATCGTCCTCGAGCTGGTGCTGGGTATCGACAACCTCGTGTTCATCGCCATCCTGGCCGACAAACTGCCGCCGCATCAGCGTGACCGTGCGCGGATCATCGGTTTGAGCCTGGCGCTGATCATGCGCCTGGGCCTGTTGGCGAGTATCTCGTGGATGGTGACGCTGACCGCGCCGCTGTTCGAGGTATTCGGCAAGAGCTTCTCGGGCCGTGACCTGATCATGCTATTCGGCGGTGTGTTCCTGCTGTTCAAGGCCACCATGGAGCTGCACGAACGGCTTGAAGGGCATGTCACCCAGGCCAGCGGTGCGGTACGCCACGCGGCGTTCTGGCCGATCGTCGCGCAGATCGTGGTGCTCGATGCGGTGTTCTCGCTGGACGCTGTGATCACGGCCGTGGGCATGGTCGAGCAGTTGTCGATCATGATGATCGCGGTGATCTTCTCGATCGGCATCATGATTGTCGCCAGCAAGCCGCTGACCCGCTTCGTCAACGCCCACCCGACGGTGATCATGCTGTGCCTGGGCTTCCTGATGATGATCGGTTTCAGCCTGACCGCCGAAGGCCTGGGCTTCCATATCCCGAAAGGCTACCTGTATGCGGCCATCGGCTTCTCTATCCTTATCGAGGTGTTCAACCAGCTGGCCCGTGCGCGCCGCAAGCGTAGCCTGCAGCAGCACAAGCCACTGCGTGAGCGCACGGCCCATGCGGTACTGCGTCTGCTGGGCGGCCGTCGGGTCGAGGCTGACGAGGTAGGGGAAGAAATCGCCGACCTGGTCGAGGGCGGTGGCGAAGAGGTGCTGTTCGACCGCCGTGAGCGGGTGATGATCAGCGGTGTGCTGAACCTTGCCGAGCGGCCGATCCGCACGGTGATGACCGCGCGCACCGAGGTCGATGTGATTGACCTGGCGCTGCCGGCCGCAGCCATTACCGAAGCCTTGGCCAATTCGCCGTACTCGCGCCTGCCGCTGATCCGCGACGGCCGCATTGATGAACCACTGGGCTTCGTGCACAAGAAGGAGCTGCTCAAGGAACTGCTGTCAGGCAGCCAGCCAGACCTGGAGCGCATGGCCCGGGCGCCGTTGAACCTGCTGGAAAGCTTCAGCATCCTCAACGCCCTTGAGCAGATGCGCGGTCAATCGACCCATATTGCCTTCGTGGTCAACGAATTCGGTGACTTCACCGGCCTGTTGACCATGACCGATATCCTCGAGTCTATCGCCGGTGAACTGCCGGATGCGAGTGAGGTAGAAGGGCCGGGTATCGTCGAAGAAGGGGATGGCTTTGTCGTCAGCGGCGCCCTCAACCTCAGCCAGGTGCAGGCGCGTACCGGTTTCAGCGCGCGTGCCACCGAGGACTACCAGACCCTCGCGGGCCTGGTTATGAGCTTGCTGGACCGCCTGCCGATGGTGGGGGATCGCCTGGCCTGGAATGGCTGGACGCTGACCGTGGAGGCGGTTGAGGAGCGGCGCGTGCGCCAGGTGCGGCTTATACCGAGCGGCGACGCTGACGCAGCAGGTGCTTGAAGCCTTCGAGCACCAGCACCAGCACTGCGGCCCAGATCGGCAGGTAGGTTAGCCACTGATCTGGGCCGATGCTCTCACCCAGCAGCAGGGCCACGCCCACCAGCAATACCGGCTCGACGTAGCTGAGCAGGCCAAACAGGCTGAACGGCAACAGGCGGCTGGCCAACACGTAGGCGATCAGGGCCGAGGCGCTGATCGCCCCCAGCACCGGGATCAAGGCGTAAAGGCCGGGGTGCGCCTGCAGGTCCGCAGGTGACAACGGCCCCTGGATCACGAAGTACAGGGCCCACGGCAACAGCAGGCACATGTCGCACCACAAACCGCCCAGGTGGTCGGTGCGGCAGCGTCGGCGCAGCACGAAGTAGATCGGGTAACCGATCATCACCACCAGGGTTTCCCAGGCGAAGCTGCCATGTTGGTACAGCTCGTGCCCGACACCCAGCGCAGCGCAGCACACGGCGATTTTCTGCAAGTGCGACAGGCGCTCGCCGTAGACCAGGCGCCCGGTCAAGACCATGGTCAGTGGCAGCAGGAAGTAGCCCATCGACACCTCCAGGCTACGCCCGTGCAACGGCGCCCAGAGGAACAGCCACAGTTGCACCCCCATCAGCCAGGACGTACCGACCATCCCCAGCAGCAGCACCGGGGTACGCCGTACCCGCCCCAGCAGCTCACCAACACGCTGCCAGTCCTTGGAAACCAGCATGAACAGCGTCAGGCAAGGCAGCGTCAGCAGCGTACGCCAGCCAAAGATTTCCTCACCATCGAGCGGCGTGAGCAGGGAGGTATAGAAGTACATCACGGCGAACAAGCACGACGCCATGACTGATGAAAGGATGCCTTTTGACACGAATGCCTCGAATGGGAGAGTTGGGCGGCTGGATCAGCCGCGCATGATCTCAGGGGGCGCGTCCTGCGGCAACCGCGAGACGCCTTGGCGAGCGGCCAGCGCTTCGAGGAACGCCTCAGCCGGCATGGGCTTGGCGAACAGGTAGCCTTGCTGGAAGTCGACGTTATGCCGGGCCAGGTAGTCGCGCTGGGTCTCGGTTTCGACGCCTTCGGCGACGATGCCCAGGCCCAGCTTGCCCGACAGCTCGATAATGGTGTCGAGGATGTGCAACGACAATGCGTCACCCCCGACCATGGCAACGAAGCTTTGGTCGATTTTCAGGTAATCGACCTTGAACTGGCGCAGGTAATTGAGGCTGGACTGGCCCGTGCCGAAATCGTCCAACGCAATCATCACGCCCATTTCATGCAGCTTCTCGAACAGGTCCAGGGTCACCGGCGTGGCTTCGATCAGCTTGCGCTCGGTCAGTTCCAGGGTCAGCGCCACACGGCCTGGCGGGAAGTGCTGAAGAAAGGTCCGGCAATCGTCGAGCAGGCTCAGGTCGCGGCAATGGTCAGCGGTGATGTTGATGCCAATGTGGAAGCCATCCTCCAGCAGCGCGGCATACGGTGCCAGGCTCTGCGCAGTGTGCAGCATCAATGCGCGGGTCATGGCGACGATCTGGCCGCTGTGCTCGGCGTAGGGGATGAACAGGTCGGGGCGCACCAGGCCTTCGCGGGGGTGGTTCCAGCGCATCAGCACTTCGGCACCGGCCCACTGGTAATCACCCTTGCGTACCACCGGCTGGAAGTACGGCAGAAACTCGTCGGCCTCCAGGGCGCGCTGCAGTTCGGCACGCGGCGAAGTGGCGCGGCGGACCTGCCAGTGGCACACCGCCCCGGCCACCGCACCGAGTATCAGCAGCAGGCTGAGCAAGGCGGGGTAGTGGCTGAGCAGCAGTTGGCCTTGCTTGTCGGCGCCATAGCCGCCGTACACGCTGAACGGGTAGCGGGTCGAGCTCAACGTCACCGCGGCAGTCGCTGCCGTGGGCGGTGAGCCTTCGTGAACAGCACCGTCCTTGCCCATCCAATCGTTACCGACGCGGATCTGCAGCGTTTCGTCCGGGCCGATCAGGCGCAGTGCCGTGAGCAAGTGGTCGCCATCGACGGTAGTGATCGCGCCGCGGTCGCCGTCGCTGGCCCGATACACCAGCAGCGCGTGGCCCGGCGTTACTGAGTTGCCATTCATCAACCACAGCGTGCCGTTGGCGTAGTCGCCAGCGTCGACGGCCTCATCAAACTCACCGAACAGCGAGGAGCAATACAGCGTGTTGTGCTGGAACAGGTTGGTGGAGCGCACAAAGGCGTTACGCGTGACCTGGCCGCGCAGGGCCAGTTGCACCTGCGCGCACGGGTCGCCTGCCAACGGCAGCAGCGCTTGTGCCGTACTGGACGCCGTGTCGAGAATACGCTCGACATGGTCAATCACCTGAGCGGCAGTAGCATGGCTGTTGGCATGCAGTTCACGGTCGATCTGCCAGTTCATCACCCCCAGGCCGCAGGCCACCGGGAGCACGCCGATCGCCCAAGGCAGCAGGGTGCGCCAACTCCAGCCGGCGCGGCGTTTACGGGTGAGGGGCATACTGGCCTAATCTGTTGAAGAGAACGTGCAGAGGATAGCCGTTTGTCGGGGGCGCGGGCGAACTAAAGCGCGACAAACCGATTTACGCACTGTAGAATCCAGTTACGAATACAACAATAAGGTTCTCCACATTCGGGAGAATCAAGCCCGCCGAGAATGGGTCCATATGACAAACCATGGGTTCAAACTGATCATTGGTGGCTTCCTCGCTCGCAGCGTGCGTGGCATCCCGTGCTCACCGCCTGTTCTGGTCTACATCCCCGGAAATCACTAATTTTTCGCTGTAGATGAGGACAAGAACATGGCTGATATTTTCGAAAATCCAATGGGCCTGATGGGCTTCGAGTTCATCGAGCTGGCATCGCCGACCCCAGGTGTGCTCGAGCCGGTTTTCCAGATACTCGGTTTCACCAAGGTCGCCACCCACCGCTCCAAAGACGTGCACCTGTACCGTCAGGGCGGCATCAACCTTATTCTGAACAACGAACCCAAGAGCATCGCCTCGTACTTCGCCGCCGAGCACGGCCCGTCGGTCTGTGGCATGGCGTTCCGCGTTCGCAATGCTCACGAAGCCTATGCCCGCGCGCTTGAACTTGGCGCTCAGCCTGTCGAAATTGAAACCGGCCCAATGGAGCTGCGCCTGCCCGCGATCAAGGGTATCGGTGGCGCGCCGCTGTACCTGATCGACCGCTTTGAAGAAGGCAGCTCGATCTACGACATCGACTTCAACTTCATCGAAGGCGTAGACCGCAACCCGGTGGGCGCAGGCCTGAAGATCATCGATCACCTGACCCATAACGTTTACCGTGGGCGCATGGCCTACTGGGCCGGGTTCTACGAGAAGCTGTTCAACTTCCGCGAGATCCGCTACTTCGATATCAAGGGCGAGTACACCGGCCTGACCTCGCGTGCCATGACCGCACCCGATGGCATGATCCGCATTCCGCTCAACGAAGAATCGTCCAAAGGCGCCGGGCAGATCGAAGAATTCCTGATGCAGTTCAACGGCGAAGGCATTCAGCACGTGGCCTTCCTGACCGACGACCTGCTCAAGACCTGGGATGCCCTGAAGGGCATCGGCATGCGCTTCATGACCCCGCCGCCGCAGACCTACTACGAGATGCTCGAAGAGCGCCTGCCAGGTCACGGTGAACCTGTCGACCAGCTGCAAGCGCGCGGCATCCTGCTCGACGGCGCTGCAGAGCAGGGCGACAAGCGTTTGCTGCTGCAAATCTTCTCGGAGACCTTGCTTGGGCCAGTATTCTTCGAGTTCATCCAGCGCAAGGGTGATGATGGCTTTGGCGAAGGTAACTTCAAGGCCCTGTTCGAATCCATCGAACGGGACCAGGTTCGCCGCGGTGTATTGAGCACCGATTGATAGGTGCTGGTACCGCCGTCATGCCGCTTCGGCGGCGGTACCACGCTTGTTGCGACGCGCCCTGAACAAGCCCCAGTAGACGATCGAGCCGGTCACGATGCCTACCAGTACCAGGGAAGGCAGGACCTGCAACATCGATTGGCGGATTTCTTGCGCCGTATAGCCTCTGGCATAACCGCCCCTCACCGCATACCCATACTTCTCGGAGATTGCCCTTTGGGCATACTCGGGCTGCGAAGGCCGATGCGGGTCGCGGCTGTCTCCATGGCTCCAGATGTATTGGTCGCCGAACTCCAGAAGCAGTGTCAGGCCATCCTGAAAGGCCCGCAGCTCGTTGCGCAGTTCAGTGGCATAGCCTGTCACGATCACGCTCGGGTTGTTGCCCGGTTCCTGAAAGTGGGTCACCAGCGTAGTGGGTAATGCTGGCGAGTCGAGCGCGAGTTCAACCTGTTGCCCGGACTGGGCGAAGGCCGAAAGATGGTCGAGGGAGTCCGAGTGGGTGCTGCAATACGCTTCCTGGTCGCGCACCAAGGTCAACGCGCGTAGCAAGGGGTCACGGGTTACCTGATCCTGCAGGGTGCTGTGGACTTCGGCGCACGCCTTGCCTGCAACAGGCTGGGCGAGGATAACGGTGCTTTGCATGCGGTCCAGCACTTTATCGATGGTGAATACCGCTTCCTGGACGGAGATCTGTGCGTTTTCCTCCAGCTTTTTCTCCAGCTGAAACACCATGACCAGCAACCCGGACACCACCGGCACCAGCCCGATGGCCATGATGAGCAGCAATTCCAGCAAACTGCGCCCGGCATGCATGATTTTCGACATAGCCTATTGTTCTCCAGTCTGATGCTGCCCGTGGTGGGCAGGTAGTCTGGGAGCCTATGTAATCAATTGCGTGTCGGATGTAGTCCGCGTGCGGCCCGCGCTTCGAGAAACGATGTAATCACGCGTAAGCCGTCACTTTGCCTCGAGTCTTGCGAGTACCTTTTCAGCCAACGTTGCAGTGGAATCTGGGTTTTGCCCAGTAATCAGCCGATCGTCGCTCACCACGTAAGGTTTCCACGGGTCATCGTGCTTGCTGTAAATACCGCCCCGAGCAACCAGTTCGTTTTCGGTGAGAAAAGGCACAACCTTGTCCAGTTCCACCAGTTGTTCCTCAATGTTGGAAAAACCGGTGACCTGACGGTCTTTCAGCAGCAGGCTGTTGTCACTGAGCTTGATGTTCAAAAGGCCGACAACGCCGTGGCAAACGGCCGCCACAATGCCTTTATTCTCATAGATTTTGCGCGCGATCTCTTGCAGCGGCTGGTTATTGGCAAAGTCGTACATCACCCCGTGCCCACCGGTGTAATAGATGACGCTGTAGTCGTCAGCCTTGACCAGCCCCGGGCTGAGTGTGGCACCCAGACGTGTCATGAAGTCCTTGTCGTCGTACCACGCCCAGTCCAGATCGGGTGCCATTTGCAGGCTGTGCGGGTCGATCGGCACGTAGCCGCCGCTGGGGCTGACATAATCGACGCTGTAGCCTGCGTTCTGGACCTTTTCGACAAAATGCACAGCCTCGCCCAACCACAGCCCGGTTGCCCGTTTGAGGGTCGGGTACTTGGCCGTATTGGTCAGCACTACCAGCATCTTCTTCTTGCTCATGACCACACTCCCATCGGCAACCTATAGGGACCGCTATTCCATGGCTCAGTGGAAAACCTAATCAGCATAGCTGCCACCTGCCAGTACGCCATAAATGCAGCGCATGCTGTGCTAACGTGAACAACGTCGCCACCCATCAGCCATTGGAGTCATGAGATTGGTCGCAAACGGCACCCCGCGCGAAGTTGAGCCGCAGGTCACCCTGCTGGCGTCCAACCCGGCATCAGCTGATCCCATGGGTGAACGCATTGCCCAATTCGATTGGGGCCGTACGTCGCTAGGGCCGCTGCCACGCTGGCCGGCCTCGCTGCGCATTGCCGTCGACATGATGCAAGTGTCGCCATTCCCGTGTGCGGTGGTGTGGGGGGCGGACCTGAGCGTGGTCCATAACGACGCCTATCGGATGCTCCGGGGCGGTGGCCAGGATGCATTGGGGCAGGCGTTCGACGTGCTCTGGAACGATGCCTGGCAGGGCATGGGGCCTTGGGTGTACAAGGCGCTTGAAGGCCGTTCGAGTTTCGTCGAAGACCCGCCGCTGCGGATCGAGCGTGGCAACGTCACCGACCCCTTGTGGTGTGCCTTCGGCTACTCGCCGATTCGGGACGAGCAGGGTGGCGTTGCAGGTTTTCTGCACACGGTCATCGAAACCAAGGCCAGTGCCGAGGCGCACCATCATTGGCGCGAGCAGGCGACGGCTTTTGAAAAACAGCTCCAACGCTACATGGCCGACCGGGAGCAGATCTGGCAATTGTCCCGCGATGCCATGATGATTGTTACCCGTGAGCTGACGCTGCACTCCGCCAACCCCGCCTGGCATCGCATCCTGGGCTGGAGTGAGGCGTTGGTACCGAACATGTCGATATTGGAGCTGATCCACCCAGCGGACCGCGCTGAAGTGCAGGTGGCGGTCTCGAGCTTTGTGCAGGGTCAGGAGGCTGAACAGATCGATATCCGCCTGCGCCACCAGGACGGCCACTACCGCTGGTTTAGCTGGTCCGCTAAATTCGATGGCAACTTACTGACCGCCGTCGGCCGCGACATCACCGCAGACCGCGAAGAAGCCACACGCCAGTCCGAGGCCTTGTTGCGCAACAGTGAGCGCCTGGAGGTGGTTGGCCAACTGGCAGGCGGCATGGCCCATGAAATGAACAACTTGCTGTCCGGCATCGGTGGCAGCCTCGAGCTGTTGCAACGCCGCTTGCTGCAAGGGCGCCTGGAGCGCATCGAGACCTATGTGGAACTGGCGCGAGACTCTGTGCAACGGGCCATGAACCTTACCCACCGGCTGTTGGCGTTTTCCAGCAACCAGCCGCTGGAGGCCAGGCCACTGAATGTCAACCGACAGCTGTCTCTGATCGAGCCCTTGCTGCAGCAGGCGCTGGGCGCGGAAATGAGCCTGCAGTGGCAGTTGGACGTCACCCCCTGGGCTGTCAGCGTCGATGTCACCCAGTTTGAAAATGCCTTGATCAACCTGTGCGCGAATGCCCGTGAAGCGTGCCTTGAGCGCGGCAGCGTCTCGATCAGAACGGTCAACGAACGCTTGGCGACGCATTTCCCGGATGAGAACGGGCTGCCGCCAGGCGACTATGTGGCCTTGCATGTTGAGGATGACGGCCACGGGATGTCGGCCGCAGAGGTCGCCAAGGCTTTTGAACCGTTCTTCACGACCAAGCCCCTGGGACGGGGATCGGGGCTTGGCCTGCCGATGGTCTATGGCTTTGTCGGGCAGTCGGGTGGCTATGTGTGGATAGAGTCGACCCAAGGCCAAGGGACGAAAGTCTCCATGCTGTTTCCGCGTAGCCTGGCGCTGGTTCCGGAAGAGCCACTGGTATGCCTGCCAAGCGTTAATCGCGCGCAAGGCCAGCGCGTGTTGTTGATCGATGACGAACTCAACTTGCGTGCACTGATGCGCGAATTTCTCACCGAGCGCGGGTTTGCCATCTGTGACGTTCAAGATGCCAATTCAGCGCTGGATCGCTTCCGCCATGACGGGCCTTTTGACCTGGTAATCACGGATATCGGCTTGCCGGGTGGGTTCAGTGGGCGGCAAGTGGCCAAGGCAATCCGCATGATTGTGCCGTCGCAGAAGATTCTGTTCATCACCGGCTACACCGACCAGCCGATCGAAGCCCAGTTGCTCGATCAGCCGGGCACCGCATTGATGCTCAAGCCGTTTGCGCTGGAGCACTTGGCGAACCAGGCCTTGCACATGCTAGACGGTTGAACCGGTTCAGGGCTTGCCAAGAATCTGCGTCACCTGCGCCTGCAATTGCTTGAGCTCGAATGGCTTGCATATGAGGTGCATGCCAGCGCCGAGGAAGCCCTCGCGAGCCATGGCCGTTTCCGCGTATCCGGTAATGAACAGCACCGGCAGGCGTGGCCGCAAGGTACGTGCGATCTCCGCCAGTTGCCGCCCATTCATGCCCGGTAGGCCAACATCGCTGACCAACAGGTCGATCCGTTGCGACGACCGCAGGATCTGCAGGGCTTCATTGGCGTTGGCGGCGGTTTGGCAGGGGAAGCCGTCTTCGCTCAGTGCCTGACACAGTAATTGGCGGACATGAGGGTCGTCTTCGACCACCAGCACATGGTGGCCCGTGCTGTCAGGCGCAGGTGCGAGGGCTGGGCGTTTGGGCATTGCCTCGCCGACGTGCCGCGGCAAGTACAGGTCGACCTGGGTGCCATGGCCGATCTTGCTCTGCAGGGTGACATGCCCATGCGACTGCTTGCTGAAGCCATACACCATAGAAAGGCCAAGGCCGATGCCCTGGCCGACGGGTTTGGTGCTGAAAAACGGCTCGAAAGCGTGTTCCAACGTGCTCTGCGACATACCCTGGCCGTTGTCGATGATGCGCAGACGCAGGTAATCACCGCTGTTCAGGGCGCCGTCGGCGAACTGCTTGGCCTCAATCTGCTGGTTGCTGGCCTCGATACGCAGCAGGCCGCCGGTGGGCATGGCTTCGCAGGCATTGAACAGCAGGTTGTCGAGGGCTTCGCGCAGTTGCCCATCATCGGCCTCCACGGCCCACAGGTCGTTGGGCACGTGCAGTTGCAGGGTCACCGAGTGGGTCAGGCCAGCGTTCAGGCGCTTCGCCTCCAACAGTGCATGCAGGTCGACCCGCTGGCTGTGCAACGATTGCCGGCTGGAAAAGGCCAGCAGCCGATGGGTCAATTTTCCTGCGCGTGACACGGCCTCCTGGCCCATGCGCAAAATGCCTTCCAGGCTGTCGCTTCGGCCTTTGCTCAAGCGTCGCTCGATCAGCTCGAAGCTACCGCCGATACTGGTCAGCAGGTTGTTGAAATCATGGGCAATGCCACCGGCCAATTGGCCGACAGCTTCCATCTTGCGAACTTGTGTGCGGGCAATCTCGTTGCTGTGCTGTTCCTGGCTGCGGGCGTCCATCCGCTGCTGCAGTGCAGACAGTTGATCGCGCGCCCGGTATTGATGGCGGCGGTTGCGCTGGGCGATACGCGCCAGCTGCAGCACTTGCCCGTCATCAAGCGGGCAGAGCAACTGCATCAGGTTGCCCTCAGGCGGCTGAGAAGGCCGGGTGGCAGTGGCGGCTAAGTCCATGATCAACAAGATGGGCAGGTCCGACCAGCTCGGCTGTTGGTCGATAAACCCCTGCAACGGCACGCTGGGGCCATTGCTGAAGTTTTGTTCGGCGATGATGACCAAGGCTGCGCCTTCGATCAGGCAGGCGTGCAGGTTGGCGATGTCGAGGGTGCACAGGCTCTCGATGCCAGCGGACGCCAGTAGACGCGCGGTATCCGCGGCAAGTTGCGGGGGTGCCAGGATCAAGGCACGTTCGTCCAGCGCCAACGAACTGGCCAAAGCGACGCTCCTGTGACAATGGGCAGGGCCAAGGCTTGGCCTGCCACCGGTGGTTCGATACTCACTGGACCACGGGCTGCCGCTTAGGGTTCAACGAATTAGGGGAGGGGCCTACAGGCCCTGTTGCAGCACCGGATCGTCAGGGTTCTGGCGCTCTAGTTCGGCCAGTAGCACCTGGACGTTCTGCAGTTGGCCGGTCTCTTTCCAGTACTGGATCAGCAACAGCCGGGCCCGGCGATTGGCCGGTTGCCGATTGAGCACGGTTTCCAGCTGCTTTTGCGCAGCGTCGACCTGGTCGAGCTCATGCAAGGTCATTGCCAGCGAGTAGCGGTAGTCGGCGTTGTCCGGGTCCAACTCCACCGCACGCGATAAGGCCAGCAGGGCGTACTCACGCTGTTCGTGGCGATTGAGCCAGAGCCCGAGCTCATATTGCAGAAAGGCCGAGTCGGGGCTCAGCAGCAAAGCCTTGGCCAGCACTTGGCGGGAGGCGTCGTGATGGCCCTGGCGCTCCAGCAAGCGTACTTGGGTTGCCAGCGCGTCCAGATTGCCTGGTGCAACCTGCAGGGCGCGTTGCAAGGCCGTAGCAGCCTGGGTGTAGTCGTTTTCGTGCAGGTACAGGCGCGCCAAGTGCACCTGCGCGTCGGCGTCCTCGGGCTGCAGCTCCAGCGCCTGCTGATACTGCTCAAGGGCGGCCTGCAAGGGGCCGAAGTACAGGCCTATGGCGTCCGGGTCGAGGCCCAGCAGGGCGTCCACGGCAGCGAAACGTACACTTTGATCCGCATCATCCAGCAATGGGCCCAGCACCAGGCTGCGTTGCGCGGCGGGGAGCAGGCGGCGGATACCGGCGATGGCGGCTCGGCGTACCAGCGGGTCGGCATGCTCCAGGTCCAGGCGCGCGAGTTTCAGCGCCTGTGGGGAGGGGTAGTTGGGCAGCTCGGCATACAGGGCCGCACGGCGGATGGGGGCCAGGTCGTTACGTTGCAACTGCTGGTACAGCACCCGCGCCGCCCCCGGCAAGCCTTCATGGGCCTGGCGCAAGGCCTTGGCGTAGCTGTGCGCGGGCAGCGTAGGCGGCGCCGGCTGGTCGTCTCGCGGCAGGTAGCTGATCATGGCCGACACCAGAATCAGCAGCAGCAAGGCGATCAGGTAGCGGTTGCGTCTGGGCATCGGACGGTCCGTGGCGGCAGGAAGGGCAGAGCTTGGGGCAGCTAGGGGGCAAATGCAACTGGGGGGATTTTGGGGGCGGGTAAGGCGGGAGACGTTTGTTGCCTTTGAGATCGAGCGCCGCCCGCGCGGCGCATCGCGAGCAACGCTCGCTCCTACGTTTGTTTCGGGCCAGTGAGGCCTGTGCCATTTGCGCGCGACCGCCTTGTGGGTTTGACGCAATATTGCGCCATGCACCATGACGGTCGCGTGCGTTTGTCCCAGGAATAATTGGCCTGAAACAAACGTAGGAGCGAGCGTTGCTCGCGATGCGCCGCGCGGGCGGCGCTCGATCTTATAGGCGCTGCAGATGTACCGCCTATCAGCGCGTGCTGGCCACCGTTTCAGGTTGCCAGCCACCGCCCAAGGCTTTGTAGATCGAGACGATACCCCGGTACAGCTCGACCTCACCCTGGGCCTGGGCATCTTCAGCGCTGAGGCGTTCACGTTCAGCGTCGAGCAACACCAGGTAGTCCACCGTGCCTTCGCGATAACGGATCGACGCCAGCTCCGCAGCCTTGCGGCTGGCGTCACTCTGGCGCATCAGCGACAGCAGGCGTTGCTGCGTCTTGTCGTAATCGCTGAAGGCATTGGCCGACTCTTCCAGGGCCAGCAGCACCTGCTGCTCATAGTTGGCCAGGGCGCCTTCGGCGTCTGCCTTGGCACCGCGCAGGCGGGCCCGTACGCTGCCCAGGTCGAAGGCCGCCCAGGTGATGCTAGGGCCAAGGCCCCAGGCATTGGCTGCCGAAGACCCGATCTGCGAGCCACGTGCGGCGGTAAAGCCGAGGAAGCCACTGAGGCTGACCCGCGGGAACAGGTCAGCGGTGGCGACACCGACGTTGGCCGTGGCGGCCGCCAGCTGGCGTTCGGCACTGCGGATGTCCGGGCGGCGCCGCAGCAACTCGCCAGGGTCGCCCACCGGCAGCGCTTTGGCGATCGCCGGCAGGGCCTTGGGCGACAGGTCGACGCTCAGTGCATCCGGGCGTTGACCAAGCAGGGTGGCGATGCGATGGCGGGCACGCGCCTGTTCGGCCTGCAGTTGCGGCACGGTGGCCTCGACGCCGGCCAGGCGCGCATCGGCCCGGACCACGTCGAGTTCGTTGCCGACCCCGGCATCGCGCAGGGTTTCGGTGATGCTGCGCGATTCTTGCTGGGTCTTGAGGTTGGCCAGGGCGATGTTCTCGCGCAATTGCGCGCCACGCAGTTGGCCATAGGCATCGACCAGTTCGGCGATCAGGCTGACCTGCAACTGCTGCAAGTCGGCTGCGGCAGCGGCTTCCTGGGCTTCGCTGGCCTCAATCTGACGCTGGATACGGCCGAACAGGTCAAGCTCCCAGGCCATGTCCAGGCCCAGGTCGTAGCGTTCGCTGTTAACCCGCTGCTCAGTCTGACCGGGGACCTGGCCTTTGCCGATTTCGCTGCTGGCACGGCTGGTGACCACCGGCAACTGGTCGTTCGAGGCGTCCTCACGGATCGCACGGGCCGACTTCAGCCGGGCAAAGGCCACGCGAAGGTCACGGTTGCCGTCGAGCGAGGCTTGCACCAGTTGGTTCAGCACCGGGTCGTCGAACTGCTTCCACCAGATGCTTTCGAAGCGGCTGCGGTCGTAGGCCTTGGCCTGCATTTCAGTGTCGAAATGGGCAGGCTCGGTGGTCGGCGTCTTGTAATCCGGGCCCACCGCACAGGCCGCCAGGGCCAAGGCCAACAAGCTCGGGGTCAGGGGCTTGAGCATATTCATGCGTGGCTCTCCAGCGATTGAACGCGTTCGGCCTTGCGGGCTTGGCGGCGTTCGACGAAACGGCGGATCAGGAAGAAGAACACAGGCGTCAGGAACAGCCCGAATACAGTGACGCCGATCATCCCTGAGAACACCGCGACACCCATGGCGTGGCGCATTTCCGAGCCGGCACCGGAGGAGAACACCAGCGGTACCACGCCCATGATGAAGGCGATCGAGGTCATCAGGATCGGCCGCAGGCGCAGGCGGCAGGCTTCCAGTACCGCAGCCAGCGGGTCGAGGCCCTTGGCCTGTTCATCCTTGGCGAACTCGACGATCAGGATCGCGTTCTTGCATGCCAGGCCCACCAATACGATCAAGCCGATCTGGGTGAAGATGTTGTTGTCGCCACCCGAGATGATCACCCCGGTAATGGCCGACAGCAGGGTCATCGGCACGATCAGGATCACCGCCAGCGGCAGGCTCCAGCTTTCGTACTGGGCGGCCAGCACCAGGAAGGCCAGCAGCACGCAGAGCGGGAAGACGAACAGCGCGGTGTTGCCCGAGAGGATCTGCTGGTAGGTCAGGTCGGTCCACTCGAAGGTCATGCCGTTGGGCAGCTCTTCCTTGAGCAGTTTTTCAATGGCTGCCTCGGCCTGGCCAGAGCTGTAGCCCGGTGCCGCCGCGCCGTTGATTTCGGCAGTGATGAAGCCGTTGTAGTGCATGACGCGGTCAGGCCCGGAGGTGTCGCTGACCTTGAGGAAGGTCGCCAGCGGGATCATCTCGCCCAGGTTGTTGCGCACCTTCAACTGGCCAATCTGCTCGGCGTCGAGACGGAACTGTTGTTCTGCCTGAACGTTGACCTGGTAGGTACGGCCAAAGCGGTTGAAGTCGTTGGTGTACAGCGAGCCCAGGTAGACCTGCAGGGTGTCGAAGATGTCATTGATCGCCACGCCGTGGGTCTTGGCCTTTTCGCGGTCGATGGCTGCATCGACCTGTGGCACGTTGACCTGGTAGCTGGTGAACAAGCCAGCCAGCTCCGGCACGTTGTGGCTCTTGGCGATGATGTTCTGGGTTTCTTTGTACAGCGCTTCGTAGCCCAGGTTGCCGCGGTCCTCGATCTGCAGGCGGAAGCCGCCGATGGTGCCCAGGCCTTGAACCGGCGGAGGCGGGAAGATCGCGATGTAGGCGTCTTGGATGTCGGCGAACTGGGCATTCAGCGCGGCGGCGATGGCGGCTGCCGACTGGCTCGGGTCTTTACGCTCGTCAAATGGCTTGAGCGGGGTGAACACGATGCCGCTGTTCGGGCTGTTGGTGAAACCGTTGATCGACAGGCCTGGGAAGGCCACCGAGTCGGCAACACCCGGTTGCTTCAGGGCGATTTCGCTCATGCGCTTGATCACCGCCTCGGTGCGGTCGAGGCTGGCGGCGTCCGGCAGTTGGGCGAAGGCAACCAGGTACTGTTTGTCCTGGGCCGGCACGAAACCGGTCGGGGTGGACGAGAAGCCCAGGTAGGTCAGGCCCATCAGGCCGGCGTAGACGAACAGGGCGATGCCGCTGGAGCGGATGACCCGGCGCACGCCGCCTACATAGCTGTGGCTGGCACGGTCGAAGAACCGGTTGAACGGCGCGAACAGCCAGCTGCCCAGCAGCTTTTCCAGCAACCGCGAGAAACGGTCCTTGGGCGCGTGGTGCTCTTTGAGCAGCACAGCCGCCAAAGCTGGCGACAAGGTCAGCGAGTTGAATGCCGAGATCACGGTCGAGATGGCGATGGTCAGGGCAAATTGCTTGTAGAACTGGCCGGTAAGCCCGGAAATGAACGCCGCAGGTACGAACACGGCGCACAGCACCAAGGCGGTGGCGATGATCGGCCCGGTCACTTCGCTCATGGCCTTTTGTGTGGCTTCCAGCGGCTTCAGGCCAAGCCCGATATTACGCTCGACGTTCTCCACCACGACGATGGCGTCGTCCACCACGATACCGATGGCCAATACCAACCCGAACAGCGACAAGGCATTGAGCGAGAAGCCGAACAGGTGCATCACGGCAAAGGTACCGATCAGCGACACCGGCACGGCCAGCAGCGGAATGATCGAGGCGCGCCAGGTCTGCAGGAACAGGATCACGACCAGGACGACCAGGATCAGCGCTTCGAACAGCGTGTGCACTACCGCTTCGATCGAACCACGGACGAACACGGTCGGGTCATAGACGATGCTGTAGTCCATCCCCTCAGGGAAGTCCTTCTTCAGCTCAGCCATTTTCGCCCGCACTTCGTCGGAGATGTCGATGGCGTTGGAGCCTGGGCGCTGGAAGATCGGTATCGCCACCGCCGGCTGGTTGTTCAGCAGCGAGCGCAGGGCGTACTGGCTGGAGCCCAGCTCGACCCGGGCGATGTCTTTCAGGCGGGTGATTTCGCCATCGGCACCGGCACGGATGATGATGTTCTCGAACTCTTCCTCATTGACCAAGCGGCCTTGGGTGTTGATCGACAGCTGGAAGCTGGTGGAGCCAGGGGCGGGCGGGGCGCCCAACTGGCCGGCCGCAACCTGCCGGTTCTGCTCACGGATGGCCGCAACGACGTCGCTGGCAGTCAGGTTGCGCGAAGCGGTCTTGTTCGGGTCGAGCCACACGCGCAGCGAGTAGTCGCCCATGCCGAACAGCTGCACATCACCCACGCCGCCCAGGCGCGCCAACTCGTCCTTGATGTTGAGGATGGCGTAGTTGGACAGGTAGAGCATGTCGTAGCGGTTGTCCGGCGACGTCAGGTGCACGACCATGGTCAGGTCGGGCGAGGCCTTGTCGACGGTGATACCAATGCGCGTCACTTCTTCCGGCAGCTTGGGCTGGGTACGGGTGACACGGTTCTGGACCTGCACCTGCGCGTTGTCCAGGTCAGTGCCCAGGGCGAAGGTGATGGTCAGTGTCAGCTTGCCATCGGCGGTGGACTGGGAAGACATGTACAGCATGTTCTCCACGCCGGTGATGGCCTGCTCCAGCGGCGCGGCGACCGTTTCACCGATCACCTTGGGGTTGGCGCCCGGGAAGTTGGCACGCACCACGACGGTGGGCGGTACTACCTCGGGGTATTCGCTGATCGGCAACTGGAACAGCGAGATCGACCCTGCGATCAGCAGTACCAGCGACAGTACCGCCGCGAAGATCGGCCGGGTGATGAAGAATTTCGAGAAGTTCATCGGTGTGGTCCCTTAACCGCGTGGCGCTTGGGCGCTGGCGACTTTTACAGTGGCGCCCGCTACCTTCGGCGCCGGGTTGCTGGCCTCCAGGGCCTGGCGCTGTTGGGCGAGGGCGGCGAGGGTCTGCTCGCTGGCCATCGGGGTGTCTTCCGGGGTTACCGCGGAGCCTGGGCGCACACGCTGCAGGCCCCTGACCACGATGCGGTCGTCCTTGGCCAGGCCGCTGCGCACGATGCGCAGGCCTTCTAGCTTCGGCCCCAGCTCTACCGCGCGGTAGGCGGCTTTGTTGTCCTTGTCCATCACCAGCACGAACTTCTTGCCAAGGTCGGTGCCGACGGCTTCGTCGTTGATCAGCACGGCGTCGTACTGGGCGCTGCCGACCAGCTTCAGGCGGGCATACAGGCCGGGGGTGAACTGGCCGTCGCGGTTGTCGAACACGGCGCGGCCACGGATGGTGCCGGTGCGCGGGTTGACTTGGTTGTCGACGAAGTTCATCTGGCCCAGGTGCGGGTTGCCGGTTTCGTTGGTCAGGCCGAGGTACACCGGGGTGGCCTGGCCGCGCTGGCCTTCACGCGCCAGCTGGGTGTACTTGAGGTACACGCGCTCGTCGGCGTCGAAATAGGCGTAGACCTTGTCGGTGGAGACCACGCTGGTCAGCGGGGTGACATCGGCGGTGACGATGTTGCCGGCAGTGAACTGGGCACGGCTGACCCGGCCGCTGATGGGCGCGGTCACGCGGGTGAAGCTCAGGTTCAGGCGGGCCAGGTCGAGTTGGGCCTGGATCGCATCGACCCCGGCGCGGGCTTCGGCGGCGGCGCTGCTGCGCGACTCGGCAAGCTCGGCGGAGATCGCGTTGCTGTCACGCAAGCGCTCGCCGCGGCGGGCTTCGTTGGCGCTGCGGATGGCCGTGGCCTTGGCTTGCTGCAGTTGGGCTTCGAGGCGGCGGACCTCTGCCTGGAACGGGCGTGGGTCGATCTGGAACAGCAGGTCGCCTTTCTTGACCTGCGCGCCCTCGGTGAAACCAACCAGGTCGATCTGGCCCGAGACCCGTGGCCGCACTTCGACGGTTTCCGGGGCTTCGAGGCGGCCGGTGAACTCGTCCCATTCGTTGATCGGCTGCTCGATCACCTTGGCCACGCTGACCTTGGGCGCGGCGGGCGCCTGCACGGCGTCGGGGGTTCGACCGCAAGCGCTGAGCACTACGACTGCCAGGGCAGCGAGTGGAAAGCGCAAGGGTTTGAGTGATTGTTCCATGGAGAACTCCGCCAATGTATTAGTAGTGGGCGGAGTGTGAGTGTCTTGCGCGTGAGGCACGAATCGAACGGGGCGAAGGTTATTATCACGCTGAATGATATGTCGGGATATTTCATCGATGGTGGGCATGGTAGGGTGCCTGTGCTGGCCCTTTCGCGGGGCAAGCCCGCTCCCACAGGTCATATGCTGCTCTCAGCGTCGCTGAGATTCCTGTGGGAGCGGGCTTGCCCCGCGAAAGGGCCGGTGCAGACACCCACGCATGTGACTCAAGGCCTCGTAGTGAAAAGCACCCCCCAATTCCCCAGGCCCCTCGGCATCGTCTGCCTGGGCATCCTGCAAATCCTGGTCTGGGGCGGTTCGTTCTTCCTCATGGCCGTGATGGCCGACCCGATCAGCCGTGACACTGGCTGGCCCAGCCAGTGGGTGTACGGCGCGTTGTCGCTGAGCCTGATGGTCTCGGCGCTGTGCGCCCCGTTGTCCAGCCGCCTGGTCGCCCGCTACGGCGGCCGCCCGCAAATGGCGGCCAGTGGTGCGGTGGTTGCAGTGGGCCTGCTGATCATGGCTGCCAGCCACAGCCTGTTGGTGTTCCTGCTGGCTTGGGCGGTGATCGGTGTGGGCATGGCCATGGGGCTGTACGAGGCCTTGTTCTCCACCCTGGGCGGCCTGTATGGCGAGGGCGCTGGCAAAGCGATCACTGGCATCACCCTGATTGCCGGCTTTGCCTCGACCCTTTCGTGGCCGACCGTAGCGTTGGCCATCGAGCACCTGGGCTGGCGCATGACTTGCGTGTGCTATGCGGTCGTGCTGCTACTGGTGGTAGCCCCGTTGTATTGGCGTGTATTGCCGCCGGGCGGGCAGGTCGAGGTGCGCAAGGTACAGCAGAACAGCGCTGCAGTCGGGGTAGATCGCCAGCTCTACCTGCTGTTGACCGGCATGTTCGCCATTGGCGCGATCATCATGACGGCGATTGCCGTGCAGTTGGTCGCCGTGCTCCAGGGCCTTGGGCATTCGCTGCCGGTGGCGATCGGCCTGGCGGCGATGCTCGGCCCCAGCCAGGTGGCCTCGCGGGTGCTGCAGATTCTGGCGGGCAAGCGCCACCCAATCTGGACGGCGCTGGCCTGGGTAAGCCTGGTGCTGGTGGGCTTGCTGCTGGTGACGCTGGTGCCGGCGGCCACGGCCGTGGGCCTGCTGGTATTCGGTTGCGGTAACGGCTTGCGGGCGATCGTGCGCGGGCTGTTGCCGTTGGCAATGATGCCGCCCGCGCAGTATGTGCTGCTGATGGGGCGCATGTCGCGGCCTTCGCTGATCGGCCAGGCCTTGACGCCGCTGGTGGGTGGATATCTGTTTGAGCACTTTGGCTCAATGGGGGTATTGGTGACCTTGTGCCTGCTGGCACTGGTCAATGTGGTGCTGGTGGGCTTGGTGATGCGGCGGGTACGTGCCGGCGCTTGAAAGGGCTGAGTCCCTTTGAGATCAAGCGCCAGCAGCATTTCCCTAACGGCGCTGCCAGACTTGGCCTTGCTCGCTGACTACCCAAGGCGCTTGCTCAGCGTCGATAAGTACACCGCCAACCCAGCGCGGGGGAGGCGCCTGATCCAGCCAATTGGCCTGCCCGTCGAGAACGCTTTCGCCCAGTGCAGTCAGCCTCAAGGGCCGTTGCGCCCAGCCCTCTCCTGAGCCTTCCAGCAACAGCCGGTGCGGTGCATGGATCAGCGGTTGCAGCAACACGTGGAACATCTGGTCGCCCAGGTAAGGCAGCGGTTCATCGTGCATCATCAGCTGTGCAAACACTCGGCCGGCCGGGAGCTCACCCTTTTGCGCGAGGATGCGTAACAGCAAGCGCTCTGTGAGGCTCAGGCCATCCTTTGCCCCTGGCAGTTCCTGCAACTGGCGTGCAAGTGCTGCGCTTAATTGGGGTAAAGACGGGTGCTTCTGAACCGCAAGGGCAGCCCAGGCGCGTGGGTCTGGTGCGGTATAGGCAGCCCAAGCCTGCTTCGCTAACGCTATGGCGTCTGGGCCCAAAGGCCGCCGTTGTGGCCAAAGCCAGGCAAGCAGGTCGGGGGCGAGTTGGCCGATGCCGATGAAGCGCTCGACGCCGGGCACCTCGGTAATTTCGATCAGCTCGAGCCGCCGCGGCAGGCAGGGCAGGCTTGCCAGAATCCGGATCAGAAATAGCTGATCGTAAGCATCCCCTTCGCACCAGAGCACAACTTCACTATCAGCGTTCAACTGTGCCAGTGCTGCGCGCTGCCTAGCCTGGCGCTGCTCGACGTCCTGCGCGCCAAGGTTGAACGCCTGTTGCGTATACGCGGCACGCACGGGCCAGTACTCATCTTCTGGCAGTGCCGGCACCGGCCCCATGACCATCGGGTCGTCGAACATGTGAAACGCGCCGTTAAAGCCCACTGTGCGCAAGCTATGGGCGATGTCATTGCCGCAGCGCCAGTGCTGCATGGTGGCCTCGCCATCGGCGGTAAAGTTTGGGTGGCGCGCTGCAAAGGCGACAGCGTCAGCATGCGCCTTGAGCTTTGGCCAACTGGCAAAACCCGCTTCGCGGGCCAGCAGCCACTGGGTGTCAGCGAGCCTGTAATGCGGGCCAGTCAGGCCGAGTAGGCGCAGTTGGGCGCGCGCGTCCTCGGCCTCGCCGTTGTTTAGCGCTTTCAGCAAGCGTTTAGCGCGTTTGCGCAGGTCGGCCAGATCGAGCAGGCCGTGATGACGGGAAGCATGGATGGCGGGCATGCCAACTCCTTTGGGGCTCGGTCCGCCGACAAGCCGGGAGCTGGAATGAAAATGAGATGAAGCGTGGCTTGGGCACCCCTTCGCGCGGACCGCAGGCGCAGCGAACGCCCTAGGGCGGACTCTAGCGGCTAGTGGGCGGTGAAGCAATGGCCTGGCGGTTGATGGGAACTTCGATGGCATGTTCAGGTCGATAGCGTCTTCTTTCGAACCAGGCCCACCTGGACCCGTCGAGTGCGTTCCTCATGTCAAGCAAGCGTATGCTGTCGGCCTTAACCCTGTTGTTCAGCATCACCGCGTGCGATTCCATCACCGCCGGCGAGCGCACGGCGCCTGCAAGCAGTAACACGGCCTCGACCCTGCTGATCGAAACAGCCTCCAGACAATACGCAGAAGGCAAACTGGACCAGGCTGCCGCCACGCTGGAGCGGGCGCTGCAAATCCAGCCGAACAACCCCGCCACGCTGCACTACCTGGGTGTGCTGCGCCTGCAGCAGGGGCAATACGAACAGGCTGAAGTGTTGGCGGCGCGCTCCAACCTGCGGGTTGGACGCAACGTGGCCTTGCGCAATCGCAATCTGCAATTGATCGAGGCGGCGAACCAAGCCCGGATTTCGGGTACGCCGCCGGGTGCTGTAAAGGCGTCGGCCGTTCAAGTAATACCCGCAGAGGCCAGCCCGGAGCCCGCGCGATCAGTCTCCCTGGCTGCTGCCCAGCAACGCCAGGGCGTTGCCGGTCAGCAGCGCGTGGGCATGCCTGAATACCCCATGGACGAAACTGCCTTCGAGGTACCGCGGGGCCACAGACCGCCGCCAGGCAAATGCCGAATCTGGTACCCCGATCGCCCACCTGGGCACCAACCCCCGCCGGGCAAATGCAAGAAGCTGCAAAAGCATGTTCCAGCGGGTGCCTACCTACTGCGTCACTGATGACCAGGGCGCACGTTAACGGACAACATGAAACCCATGCGTACCGTCGCGTTCCAGTTGGGCGATCAGGCCGAACTCCCAGTCCAGATACCCTTGCATGGCTTCACGCGGGTTGTCGGTGCCTTCATAAGGCCGGCGATAGCGGTCGCTGCGCGCCACTGCCAGGTGCGTTTCGCCACTTTCCAGCGGTAAGCCCGCAGCAATCCAGCGCGCAGTGCCGCCCTCCAGCACATACACCGGGGTGTGTGTCAGGGCCTGCAAGTCGACCGCCGCAAAGCGCGCCAGCAAGCTGCTGCCGCAGGTGAGCACGTAGCGTTCGGCAACCGGCAGTTGCTCCAGCACCTGCGGCAACTGCGCTCGGATCGCCCAATGGGCACCCGGGATGTGGCGTTTGACGTAGTTGGCGCTGGTGGTGAAGTCCAGCAGCACCGTGCCTGGCGCTTGCAGCCAGGTCTGCAACTGGTCGACGTCGATCTCGTTCACCTGGGGCTGTTCCGGCAAGGGCGCCTGCCAATCGCCGGGCTCGCTGAAATCCGCTGCCGACAGGCCGTCCAGCACGGCGACCTGCCAGCCCATCTGGGCCAGCCACGAGGCACTCATGTTGGCCCGCACACCGTCGTCATCCACCAGCACGATACGCGCGCCGCGCACGCTGGCGACATGGTCGGTCTCTTGCACCAGTTGCCCGCCGGGGACCGAGCGGCTGGCCGGTAGATGGCCCTGGGCAAACTCTTCAGGGGTACGCACATCGAACAGGTAGGTGGTGCGGTGGGGCTCTGCCTGCCAGGCCGCCAGGCCTTCGCGAGTCAGCCGCGCGACTGCGGCACGGTCGGCCACGGCGCGGGCACGGTCGGCGGCGCTGGCGCGGGTGGTGTCGCTAACGGGGGCAAAGCTGCGTTGCTGGCCGTGAGCCAGTTGCTGGCCGGCAAGCGTCCAGCCGATGGTGCCATTGCGCAGTGCCGCCACCGGGTTGGGGATGCCGGCGTTGACCAGTGATTGGGTGCCGATGATGCTGCGGGTACGCCCCGCGCAGTTGACGATTACCTGGGTGGCAGGGTCCGGCGCGAGCTCGGCCACGCGCAATACCAGTTCGGCCCCCGGCACACTGATGCCGCCGGGGATGCTCATGGTCTGGTACTCGTCGAAACGACGGGCGTCGAGCACCACCACATCGGCCTTGGCATCGAGCAATGCCTGCACCTGCTCGGCCGCCAGCGACGGCGTGTGCCGCTCGCTTTCGACCAGTTCGCCAAAGGCCTTGCTTGGCACGTTGACGTCACGGAACAACTCGCCGCCAGCCGCGCGCCAGCCAGCCAGGCCGCCCTCGAGCAGTGCCACATCGCTGTAGCCCAACGCCGACAGGCGCGCGGCAGCCAGCGTAGCCAGCCCTTCACCGTCGTCATACAGGGTGATGGCGGTGTCACGTCGCGGTACCCGGGCGAAGACTTCCAGCTCCAGCTTCGACAGCGGGATGTTGGCGGCAAACAGCGGGTGTTCCTGGGCGAACGGGTCTTCCTCGCGAACATCGATCAACGCCAGCTCTTCATGGGCCAGCAAGGCCCGGCGAATGTCATGGAAGGAACGGGTGGCGACAGTACTCATGGGGCTGGATTCTCTTTGGACAGGTCCCAGATGTTGGGCAGGAGGGTATTGGAGTAGCCGGAGATGAAGGGTTTTTCAGTGCCGTCGGCCAGGTACACCGCCCGGCTGACCGCGCCGATATTGGCGCCGTAGACGTGGATGCTGATCGACACCTGGTCATCGAAGGCGTTGCTGACCTGGTGAATGTCGCCGATACGCGGCGAAACCGCTTCGACATGGCCAGGGTCGATCCGCACCGGCGCACCGGCCGGCAGCAACGCACGGTGCTCGCTGCGGGCGAAACCTTGCGAATATTCAGCGCCTCGCAGCATGCCGATCAGCCCCCAGACTCGGTGATCGTGAATCGGCGTCTGCTGCCCTGGCCCCCAGACGAAGCTGACGACAGAGAAGCGTTGGCGCGAGTCGCAATGCAGCAGGTATTGCTGGTAGCGGCTTGGGTCCGGTTGGGCGAGGGCTTCGGGTAACCAGTCATCATGGGCGACCAGGCTGCTCAGCAGGCCTTGGCCTTGGTCGAGGAGGGTGGCTTCGTCGGGGGCTCGGTCGAGCAGCTCCGAAAGCGCACCGATGAAGTGTCGCAGGCGCTCCAGGCGCAGGGGTTGGCTCATGGTTCAGGCTCGGCTGACGGTTTCGGTTAACCCTAGCAAACTCGCTGAATATTCACCAAAGTAAAATTAATCATAAGCTAATATGCAAAATATGCATTTACAGGCTCCCCTATCTGTTTTGAAATAGGTCACCGCCGGAGGCATTAGGTTATGCCTAGAACGAATTTCCCACAGGCTCTATACATCGATAACTTATAAGCAAGGCGCTGGTTAGATTCAAAGCGCATACCACTGTCATTTATCAAAGCGAGACCGCACGGGCGGATCGACTACCTAGTTGCGCCTTTATTGGCGCTGGAGACGAACGTGCGATACCTCAAGCAACTGGCCGCCGGTGTGCTGGCCACCTCACTGAGCCTGGCCGCCGCTGCGCAGACCCTGGTGGTCGGCGACCAAAGCTTCAATGCCCGTGCGGTGATGGAAGCCGCTGGCGTGCTCGATGACGTGCCCTATACCCTGGAATGGAAGCAGTTCACCGCAGGCTCCCCGGTGGCTGAAGCCTTGAATGTCGGCAGCCTCGACATTGGCCTGCTGGGCGATGCGCCGCCGCTGTTTCTCGGTGCCTTGGGGGCACCGATCAAGGTGATTGCGGTGAGCCGGCAGAACCTCGAAGGGGTCGCTATCCTGGCGCGCAAAGATTCGGACATTCACAGCCTTGAAGACCTGCGCGGCAAACGCGCGGCCCTGTGGAAAGGCTCGTGGAGCCAGCAACTGCTGTTCAGCGCCCTGGACAAAGCCGGCGTGCCCCGCGATGCCCTGGAGCTGCGCTACCTCAGCGCGCTGGATGCCTCGCACGCCCTGGATGGCGGTTCGGTGGACGTGATCGCGACCTGGGAGCCCTATGTCACCCAACAGGAGCGCCAAGGCGCCAGGGTGCTGGCCACAGCCGAAGGCTTGATTCCGGCCCAGAGCTTCGTGGTGGCCAACGCCAAGGCCATCGACGCCAAGCGTGCGCAGATCACTGATTTTCTGCAGCGTTTGAAGAAGGCCCGTGATTGGACCTTGAACAATCCGGCCAACACCGAGGCCTATGCCGACGCCTGGGCCAAGCGCACCCGCGCCGACCGTGACATTGCCCGGGCCTGGTTCGCCCGCGCGCGCACCGACGTGGCGCCACTCAACCCCCAGGTGATTGTCGATGCGCAGAAGACGGTGGACTTTTTTGCCGGGCTTGGGCTGATCAAGGCCTACCCGGCAGCGAGTCTGTTCGATACCTCGTTTGCAGCGGCGCTGGCCAACGACCATTGAGTTTGACTGTGCCGGCCTCTTCGCGGGCAAGCCCGCTCCCACAGGGACCGAGTCGACGCTGAATCCTGTGGGAGCGGGCTTGCCCGCGAAGAGGCCGGTACAGCCCCCATCATTTCAGAGGACTCCCCATGACCACCCGCAAAATCAAACTCGGCGCCCTGACCATGGGCTGCGGCGGCCCTGGCCGCCATAACCTCTGGCTCGACCCCGAGCTGCCGGCCGATGCCAGTGTCAACATCGACTGGTACATCGACATCGCCCGCCAGGCCGAGGCTGCGCTATTCGACCTGATATTCATCGTCGACAGCCAATACATCACCCCCAGCTCACCCTCGCATTACCTCAACCGCCTGGAGCCGCTGACCCTGCTCTCGGCCCTGGCCGTCACCACCCGGCATATCGGGCTGGTCGGTACCCTGACCACCTCCTACAACGAGCCCTATAACGTCGCCCGTCGCCTTGCTTCGCTGGACCTGATCAGCAAAGGCCGCGCCGGCTGGAACGTGGTGACCAGCGGCGATGCCGGCACCGCGGGTAACTATGGCCGTGACGAGCACTATGACTACGACACCCGCTACGCCCGCGCCGAGGAACACGTGCAGGTGGTGCAGGGCTTGTGGCATTCCTATGAGAACGGCGCCTTCCCGCGCGATCGCGCCACGGGCCAGTTCCTCGACCCCTCGAAGCTGCATGCGCTCAACCACAAGGGCGAACACTTCTCGGTGGTGGGGCCCTTGAACATCCAGCGTTCGCCCCAGGGCCAACCGGTAATCTTCCAAGCTGGCGACTCGCAGCAGGGCCGCGACCTGGGGGCCGCCACCGCCGATGTGATCTTCACGCACGCGGCCAGCATCGAGCAGGGCCAGGCCTTCTATCGTGACGTCAAGGAGCGTGCCGCACGCCTGGGGCGAGACCCGGAGCAACTGCTGGTACTGCCAGGTGCAGAAATCTATGTGGGCGACACCGATGCTCACGCCCGTGAGATCGAGCGCCATTACCACCAGCAGGACCACAGCTTCGAACTGGCACTCAAGGAGTTCGGGCGCAATTTCGGGTGGCACGATTTCACCCAGTACGACCTCGATGCGCCGTTCCCTCAAGAGAGCCTGGAGCATGCCCGCAGCAGCTTCTTCACCAATGCCAAGCGCATTGCCGACCAGGCGCGGGCGCAGGGCTTCAGCTTACGCCAGGCGGTGGAGTTCGGCCGCCAGCTACGCCCGGGGGCATTCGTCGGCTCCGCCGAAACGGTGGCGGCAAAAATGACCGAGTGGTTCGAGGCGCGGGCGCTGGATGGCTTCAATATCTACATTGGCCATCCAGGCCAGTTCCGCCGTTTCACCGAAGAAGTGGTGCCATTGCTGCAGGCACGTGGCGTCTACCGCACCGCGTATGAAGGCACGACATTGCGCGAAAGCCTCGGCCTGAGCCTTCAGTGAATGCTCGAGGCCAGTTCGAAGATCGGCATGTACATCAGGATCACGATAAAGCCGATCAACAGGCCAATGAACGTCATCAGCAGCGGCTCGAACAGCTTCACGAACCATTCCACCCAGCGGCCAATCTCCTGGTCGTGAAAGTCGGCGCAACGCTCAAGCATTTCGCCAAGGTTGCCCGACTGCTCACCGGCGCGCAGCAGCCGCAGCGACACCGGCGTCACCAGTTGCCCAACCTCCAGCGCGTCGGACAGCGGCAACCCCTCGGCCACGCGCTGGCTGGCCTGTTCAAGGCCCTGCGCGGCGGCGCTACCCAGCAGCCCGCGGGCCATGCCCATGGCCGTGAGGATAGGAATACCGCCTTGCAGGAGGATGCCCAGCGAGCGGTAGAAGCGCGCCAGTTCGTACATCATCAGCCGCTGGTGCAGCGCTGGCATGCGCCTGAGCTGGCGCGCTGCCCAGCGCCGTACCCGCGGGTGGCGGCGCAGCAGCACCAGGGCGGTGATGCCCGCCACGCTGCCCAGCGCCAGCGGCAGTTGCTGGGCATGCAAGAACAACCCGATCTGCATCAGCAGGCGTGACAGCCACGGCAGCTCGGTACCCATGCCTTCGAACACCTGGCTGAAGCGCGGCACCACGTAGCCGAGCAAAAACAGCACCACGCCACCACCGACCAGCAACAACAGCAGTGGGTAAACCGACGCCCCCACCAGTTTCTGCCGCACCAGGTCCAAGCGTTGCCGGTAGGCGATATAGCGGCCGAGGGCGTCGCCGAGGGCGCCGGTGCGCTCGCTGGACTGCACCAGCGCCACGTACAGGGCCGGGAATATCCTGGGCTGGCGGCTCAGCGCCTGAGACAGCGAGTGCCCCTCGTACAGCTGGCGTACCAGTTCGCCGAGCACCTTGCGCGAGGCCGCAGCGGGGGCTTTTTCCGCCAGGCTTTCCAGGGCATCGATCAATGGCAAGCCAGCGTTGAGCAGGGTCGACAGCTCCTGGCTGAACAACACCAGGTCAAAGCTCGCCTCGCGGCGCCAGGCCATGCCGCGCAAGGCACTGCCCTGGCCCTTCACGCTGACCACCCGCAAGCCTTGGTCCTCGACTTGGCGGCGCGCCTGGTCGGCATCTTCGGCGTCGATCTGCAATTGCACCACGCCCTGTCTGCCCAGGGCCTTGAGGCTGTAGCGCATGGCCGAGCTCCTTATTGCCAGCTGGTGATTTCGGCGTTCTCACCGTCGCCACCGGGCTGGCCGTCCTTGCCCATCGACAGCAGATCGTACTCGCCGCCGTTCTCACCGGGTTGCCGGTAGATGTAGGCGCGGCCCCACGGGTCCTGCGGCACGGCCTTCTGCAGGTACGGGCCGGTCCAGCGGGCCTCGCCGCTAGGGGCGATGACCAGTGCCTGCAAGCCTTGTTCACTGTTGGGGTAATGCCCAACTTCCAGGCGATAGAGGTCCAGGGCTTTGCTCAAACCCTCGATCTGCGCCCGCGCCACCTTGACCTCCGAGCGGCCAAGCTGGCTGAAGTACTTGGGCGCGACGATGCCGGCCAGCAGGCCGAGCACAACCAGCACCACGAGGAGTTCGAGTAGGGTGAAGCCACGTTGGGGGTTGGATCTGCGCTGCATGGTGATGCCCTCCGCTGCGTAGGAACATGCTGTGGCAGGCACCATGCAACAGCCGTGCACGTCTGCCTCGGGGCCTTGCGCCATGCGGTGCAGGAAGCGGCACAGTGCTTGCGTCGTGGTCTGCAACCTCGGGTTTTCCGGGGCATTTCCCCCACATCGGGGGCCACGACGAAGAGGCGACCGACATGCGTGGACTTATCCTGGGTTTGATCTGGCTGGCGGCGGGTGCCGCCCAGGCCGATGTGTACATCTCCATCGATGCCAAGGGCGGCTACGTACTGACCAACGTCCATCGGCCCGGGCGCCAGTACCAGCGGGTGATCAGCGAACCGCTGGCCCAGGCGGGCGCTGCCGGTGCGCAAATGATCACCGGGCGGCCCTATGCCGAGCTGGTGGCCGCTGCAGCGTTGGCCCACAACGTGCCACAAGCACTGCTGCATGCGCTTATCAAGGCAGAATCCGGCTACAACCCCAAGGCCCGCTCGCCGGCGGGCGCAGTGGGGCTGATGCAGCTGATGCCTGATACCGCGCGGGAGATGGGCGTGGAGAACGCCCTGGACCCTGAGGACAATGTGCAGGGTGGGGCCCGCTACCTGAAACGCATGCTGACCTTGTTTGACAATGACATCACCCTGGCCGTGGCCGCCTATAACGCCGGCCCCGACGCGGTGCTGCGCCGGGGTGCAGTGCCACCGTACGCCGAAACCCGCCGCTACGTGCCCAACGTGCTGCGCGATTACCGCAAGCTGCAAGGGCTGGCGGACGACTCGCCGCTGTAGGCGCGCGACGTGGCCGAGCAGCGCGGCGGCCACCCTTCGGCGGATGACATCAATTTAGAACCATGGTTCCCCCAACTCTGGGCTATAACCTTCAAAGGTGCCCAGCTGTGGAGTCCGCCATGGACATCGCCCCTCGTTCCGACGCCCTTGGAGTGCCTGCCGGTACCGAGGCGACAGCCCCACGCAAGCCGTTCAACCTGCTGCGCTGGTATGCCTGGGTCAGCCTGGCCATCATTCTCTCGGTGGCGGTCGGGCTGGGGCTGATCTCCAGCCGTTTCATCATCGATGAAAGCGTCGAGCGCGATGCGCTGTTGTCCGCTCAGTTCATCACCTCTATTGCTGATGCTGAAGTGCGCCATGTATCGATCCCCAATGTGCGCACCATGGGCGAATTGCTGGACCCGCGTACCGATCGCACGGCGCTGCCGGATGTCGACCCCGATGCCCGGCGCAAGGCTAGGGGCGAGTTTCTCGACCATATCGCCCACCTGCCGGACATGCTGCTGGCCAATATCTATGCGCCGGACCGCACGGTGATCTGGTCGACCAACCCGGCGCTGATCGGCAAGTTGATCGAAGGCGACGACGACCTGGACCGCGCCTTCGAGTACAAGATGCGGGTCTCGGCCAGCTACCACGACTTCGAGCGGGCACGCGAAGAGCAAAAGTTCGTGACCCCGCCTGAGCAGCTGTTCATCGAAAACTACATTCCGTTGTTCGACGCCGATGGCGAGCACGTCACGGCCATGGTGGAGATCTACAAGGAACCGCATGACCTGATCGTGCGCATCGAGCATGGCCTGATCCTCATCTGGCTGGCGATCACCGTCGGCGCCGGGCTGGTCTATATCGGCCTGTACGGCATCATGCGCCGGGCGGCCAAGCTGCTGGCGGTGCAACAGAAACGGCTGATCAACAATGAAACCTACGTAGCCCTGGGCGAGGTGTCTTCGGCGGTGGCACACAGCTTGCGCAACCCGCTGGCGAGCATCCGCTCCAGTGCCGAGCTTGCGCAGGCGTTCGACGAGGGCCCGGCGCAAAGGAACATCAACGACATCATCAGCCAAGTCGACCGCATGTCGCAGTGGATCCGCCAGCTGTTGCAGTCACTGCGCCCGCTCAATGACGAGGCGGTGGCGGTGGACCTGCCGCAGGCGCTGCAGGAAAGCCTGCAGACCTTTGCCGTGCCGCTGGCGCGCAGTGGCGTCACCCTCGACCTGCAACCGTTACCGGCGGTTCAGGTGTTGGGGCACCCGGCGTTACTGCGGCAGATTTTCAGCAGTTTGATTGCCAACGCATTGGAGTCGATGGAGCAGGGCGGGAAGTTGCGTGTCGAGGTGGTGCGCCACGACCGGCGCGGCCTGACGCTGCGCCTGTCCGATAGCGGCAAGGGCATGACCGAGCAACAGCAGCGCATGGCCTTCAGGCCGTTCTTCACCACCAAACAGGGCGGGCTGGGCGTTGGCCTGGTTTTGGTCAAACGCATCATGGAGCGCTTTGGTGGCGCGGTGAGGTTGAGTAGCAGCCTAGGGCATGGCACCCGCGTTTCGCTGAATTTCAGGTTGGCGAAGTGTTCCTAGTGGGCTTTAGGTTAGGCTCGTAAATGCATGATTTATAACAAATAGATTTTTTTGGGTAATTGTTACCCAAAAGTGGGGACTGAGGCTTGATCTGGGTTTAATAAGTTCTTTCAAGTGCTTGAAAAATATGAATATGCCTTTTCTTTCGTCGACTGGCTGATTTTTTGCAACGTGAGCATGGCAACAACGGGTCGCCTTGGTGACCTAGGTGAAGTGCCATTAAATTGCTACTAATCGTGGCAGGGTGCGCTTCAGAACGGACGCCCAGCGCGGGAACCCCTCAATGCAGATGCTGGAAAACGAAGTGCCCGACAAAGCGTCTGCGGCCACCAGTGGTTTTGCGGCGCCGTTGCGCGAGTTCAACCTTTTGCGTTGGTTTTCGATCATCAGCCTGTTGATCATCGCCTCGGTGGCCGGTGGCTTGGGCTATGTGTCGACGCGCTTCGTGGTCCGCGACAGCGTGGAGCGCGATGCCATGCTCACCGCCCAATTCATCCAGGCCATGGCCCAGGCCGAGGTCCGCCATTCGCAACTGCCGCCGGGCACCACCATGGGCGAACTGCTCGATCCGCGCCTGGACCTGCAGCACCTGCAGTTCACCCCGGCGTTGGCCGAATCGACCCGTGTCGAATTCCTCGACCACGTCGAACACCTGCCCGATACCCTGTTGGCCAACGTCTACGCCCGCGACCGGACCATTGTCTGGTCCACCAACCCTCAGTTGATTGGCGAGCGGATCGAGGAGGATGGCGACCTGGAGCGCGCGTTCCGTTCGCGCAAAGCGGTGTCTGCCAGCTACCACCAGGCCGAGGACGACCGTGAAGAACAGAAGTTTCTGCGCGAACCCAAGTACCTGTTCATCGAGAACTACATCCCGCTGTTCGACAGCCAGGGCGAGCAGGTGCTGTCGATGGTGGAAATCTACAAGGAGCCGCAGGACCTGATCCGGCGTATCCAGCGCGGTTATGTACTGATCTGGGCCTCGACCCTGGTGGGTGGCGCGCTGATTTACTTTGGCCTGTTCTGGATCGTGCGCCGGGCAGCGCTGATGCTCAACCAGCAGCAAGACCGCCTGGTAGCCAGTGAAACCTACGTGGCACTGGGCGAAATGTCCTCTGCGGTGGCCCACAGCCTGCGCAACCCGTTGGCCAACATCCGCTCCAGCGCCGAACTGGCCCAGGAGATCGCCAACCCCACCGCACAAAAGAACATCACCGACATCATCAGCCAGGTCGACCGCATGTCACGTTGGGTGCGCGACTTGCTGGTGTCGTTGCGCCCGACCAGTGACGAGCCCGAGGCCGTGGACCTGGTCGCGTCCATCGAGGACACCCACCTGGCCTTCGCCCAGCAGATGGCGCGCAACGGCGTGCAGTTCTGCTACGAGGGCCCTGACGTACAGTGTGTGGCCAGCCAACCGCTGCAGCTGACGCAAATCCTCAACAGCTTGTTTTCCAATGCCCTTGAAGCCATGCCGGCAGGCGGTGTGCTGCGCGCAGAAGTGAGCGTGCAGGACGGCCAACGCGCCGTGCTGCTGCTCAGCGATACCGGCAAGGGCATGAGCCAACAGCAGGAACGGATGGTGTTCAAGCCGTTCTTCACCACCAAGCAGGGCGGCCTCGGTGTTGGTCTGGCCCTGGTGCAACGCATCATGGAGCGTTTTGGCGGCTCGGTCAGCCTGAGCAGCCGCGAAGAGGAAGGAACCCGCGTAAGCCTTACTTTCAATATCGCAGCGGGAGGGGACCATGGAACACAGCATCCTGGTAGTCGAGGATGATGAAATCCTTGCTGACAACATACGCACCTACCTGAGCCTCAAGGGTTACGAGGTGACGGTCTGCCACAGCGCGGAGCTTGCGCTGGAGCAGATCAAGCAGGCCCAGCCCGATGCGGTGCTGACCGACAACTCGTTGCCAGGCATGAGTGGGCATGACCTGTTGCGCGTGCTGGTGGCGCAGGCGCCGGCGCTCAAGGTCATCATGATGACGGGCTATGGCAATGTCGAAGACGCGGTACAGGCGATGAAGGAGGGCGCCTTTCATTACCTGACCAAGCCGGTGGTGCTGGCCGAGCTTAAACTGACCCTGGACAAGGCCCTGGCGGCTGAACGGATGGAGCGCACCTTGTCGTTCTACCAGGAGCGCGAGGCGCAGAAGTCCGGGCTGCAGGCACTGATTGGCGAGTCGCCGGTGATGCACAGCCTCAAGCACACCCTGCGCCAGGTGCTGGATGCCGAGCGGCGCATGGCCAGCGACGATCTACCGCCGGTGTTGGTTGAGGGCGAGACCGGTACTGGCAAGGAACTGGTGGCCCGGGCCCTGCATTTTGATGGCTCGCGCAGCAAGGGCCCATTCATCGAATTCAACTGCGCATCGATCCCGGCCAACTTGCTGGAGGCGGAGTTGTTTGGCCATGAAAAAGGCGCGTTCACCGATGCCAAGGAACGTCGCGTAGGCCTGGTCGAGGCCGCAGATGGCGGCACGCTGTTCCTTGATGAAATCGGCGAGATGGACCTTGTGTTGCAGGCCAAGCTGCTCAAACTGCTGGAGGATCGCAGCATCCGCCGCATTGGCGCGGTGAAGGAGCGCAAGGTCGACTTGCGGGTGATCAGCGCTACCAACTGCAACCTCGAACAGATGGTGCAGCAAGGCAAGTTCCGCCGCGACCTGTTCTTCCGGCTACGCATCATCGCCTTGAAGGTACCGCGGCTGTATACCCGGGGGCAGGATATTCTGCTGTTGGCCAGGCATTTTTTAGCGCACCACGGGCGGCGCTATGGCAAGCCGAACCTGCGTTTTTCCGCCGAGGCAGAGGCCCTGATGCTGGGCTACAGCTGGCCTGGCAACGTGCGCGAACTGCGCAACATGCTGGAGCAGACGGTGTTGCTGGCACCCAATGAGGTGGTGCAATCGCATCAGTTGAACCTGTGCATGACGCTGATCGACGAGCCGTTGATACAGCAACAGGCGCCCGCCGTATTCGAGATGCCACGGCATGAGCCAGAACCGGGTACCAGCCTGCCGGACATGGAGCGGGATTTAGTGTGCAAGACCCTGGACCGGACTGACTGGAATGTGACCAAGTCGGCGCGGATGCTGGGGCTGTCGCGGGATATGCTGCGTTACCGGATCGAGAAGCTGGGGTTGACCAGGCCAGACAAACGGCAGTGGTGACCTCACGGCTTCGGCCATGCGCGATCTGGGTACGATCTGTGTAGGAGCAGCCTTGTGCTGCGAAGAGGCCGGTACTAGCAGCGAAGATTCACTGTGTAATTGCCGGCCTCTTCGCAGCACAAGGCTGCTCCTACAGGGGCTCAAGGGTTGCCCGTACTCGTGCCTTGGCGCCCAGTACCTTCCGAGCCACTGCCATCCATCCCTGGCAAATCCCGCCCATCATTCTGGGTGGCTGGCGGGCTCTCGGGGTCATTGCCCTCGATCCGCGGGTCGGTGTCACGTGGCATCGGCTTTTCAATCGTGTTGAGCGTGCTGTCTACACCCGGTGTCGGCGCCTGACAAGCGGCAGTGGTAACCTCACGGCTTCGGCCATGCGCGATCTGGGTACGATCTGTGTAGGAGCAGCCTTGTGCTGCGAAGAGGCCGGTACTAGCAGCGAAGATTCACTGTGTAATTGCCGGCCTCTTCGCAGCACAAGGCTGCTCCTACAGGGGCTCAAGGGTTGCCCGTGCTCGTGCCTTGGCGCCCAGTACCTTCCGAGCCACTGCCATCCATCCCTGGCAAATCCCGCCCATCATTCTGGGTGGCTGGCGGGCTCTCGGGGTCATTGCCCTCGATCCGCGGGTCGGTGTCGCGTGGCATCGGCTTTTCAATGGGGTTGAGCGTGCTGTCTACACCCGGCGTCGGCGCTGGGTTGTGCGGGTCGTCGGGGTAGGTGGGCCCAGTGCCGACCGCCAGGGCCAGCGGTGAAACCAGTACGGCTGCAAGCAGGAAAGGGCGGATCATGGGGCAGGCTCCTTTGCATCGGGATGGGGGCAAGGCTTCTATTCGATTGGGCCATCAAGCCCGCACCTGGTGCCCCCACCCCGATCAACGGTCACACCACCATCGACAGCAACATGATGAAGATGATGCCGACCACCGAAAGGATGGTCTCCATCATGCTCCAGGTCTTGAAGGTCTCGGCCACGGTCATGTTGAAGTACTGTTTCACCAGCCAGAACCCGGCATCGTTGACGTGTGACAGGATCAGCGAGCCGGCGCCAGTGGCCAGCACCAGCAGCTCACGGTTGACCCCAGGCACCAGGTCGATCACCGGTGCCACGATGCCCGCGCCCGTGATGGTCGCGACCGTCGCCGAACCCGTGGCAATGCGGATCACCGCCGCCACCAGCCAGGCCAGCATGATCGGCGAGATTTCGGCCTGCACGGCCATCTGCCCGATCACGTTGCCGACACCGGTATCCACCAGCATCTGCTTGAAGCCGCCACCGGCACCGACGATCAGCACGATGGCGGCGGTGGGCGCCAGGCTCTGGTCGAGCATCTTCATGATCTGCTGGCGGTTGAAGCCACGCGCCGCGCCGAAGGTGTAGAAGCCCAGCAGCAACGCAGCGAGCAGGGCGGTGATGGGGTGGCCGATCAGGTCCATCCATTGGCGCACGATGTGCTCGGCCGGCAGGACGACGTCGGCGAAGGTCTTGAGCAGCATCAACGCCACTGGCAGCAGTACCGTGACCAACGTGATGGTGAAGCTCGGCAGGTTGCCCTGGTCGGACTCCTTGGCGATCTGGTCCATCAGCTCCTGGGACGGGTTGCCCGGGATATAGCGTGAAATGAAGTTACCGAACAGCGGGCCGGCAATGATCGCGGTGGGCAGCGCGACGATCAGGCCGTAGAAGATGGTCTTGCCGATGTCGGCATGGAAGATGCCGATCGCCAGCAACGGCCCCGGGTGCGGCGGCACCAGGCCGTGAACCACGGACAGGCCGGCCAGCAGCGGTATGCCGATTTTTACCAGCGAAACGCCGGAGCGCCGGGCGACGATGAACACCAACGGGATCAGCAACACGAAGCCGATCTCGAAGAACAGCGGAATACCAACCAGGAAGGCGGCGAACATCATGGCCCAGTGCACGTTCTTCTTGCCGAAGGCGCGGATCAGGGTCTGGGCGATCTGGTCGGCGCCGCCGGAGTCGGCCATCAGCTTGCCGAGCATGGTGCCCAGCGCGAGGACGATACCGACGAAGCCCAGCACGCCGCCGAAACCGTCCTGGAACGATTTCATTACCTTGGCCACCGGCATGCCGGAGGTGAGGCCGAGGAAGCCAGCCGCGAGGGTGAGGGCGACGAAGGGGTGCACTTTGAAATGGGTGATCAGCAGGATCAGCCCGACGATGGTGACCAGTGCGTCGAGCAGCAGGAAGGTATCAGTAGCCAGTCCGAACATGGTTTTAATGCCTCGGTCTTATCGTTGTTTTGGGCGTAACGTTATGGAACTTTCAGGCGCTTTCATTGGTCGAGACAGCGCTGTCTTGGGTGAGCCGGATAAACCGCCAGGTTCAGGCGGTTTGCGCCAGGTCCCGCTCACCGCAAGGCTTTAGCCAGGTGTCTACCGTATTAGCCAAGGCATCGATGGCCTGGGTGGCGTCCAGTGACAAGGTCCGTGGCTCGCCATTCGGCGATTCGAGGGCCGCAAACTGGCTGTCGATGAGGCTCGCCGGCATGAAATGCCCAGGGCGCGCCAAGACCCGCTTTTCGGCTTCGGCAGGGGTCAGCTCAAGGAACACGAACGCCAGGCCCGGCATGGACGCGCGCAACGTTTCGCGGTAACGGCGCTTGAGTGCCGAGCAGGTCAGGATCGGGCGTTCACCCGACTGCACTGTGGCTTGCAGCTCCTGGCCCAGGCGCACCAGCCAGCCGGCTCGGTCGTTATCGTCCAGGGGGATGCCAGCGCTCATCTTGCGGATGTTTTCGGCAGGGTGGAAAGCGTCGCCTTCGATCAGGCGGCCGCCGCTTCTGGCAGCGATGGCAGCGCCGACGCAGCTTTTGCCGCAGCCAGCCACGCCCATCACCACAATGGCGGACAGGGGAGAATTCATCAGTACCTCCTGCGGGGTGAGATAGCGCTGTCTCGTCGTTGACGAACAGCCACCTCCCCGGTGTTATTGGTCTTGTCCTTACGCAGTATGGACGCTTGGCACAGTGCACGTGGAACCGCTACCAAAGATTACATTGCCTGCGTCCTGAGACAGCGCTACCTTAGTGGCCGTTCCCCTCCCTTGGCAAGTAGTAAAATTACAACATCCATGTCCCGCACAGGCTCTCGCACCACCGGTCGTCCTACCCTGGCAGAAGTCGCCAGGCTTTCCGGGGTTTCCCCGATCACCGCATCCCGCGCCTTGCGCGGCGTCAGCACGGTTGCCCCGGCGCTGGTGGAAAAGGTTGCCGCTGCTGCGGCCAGCCTGGGCTATGTCGCCAACCCGGCAGCCCGCGCACTGGCTTCGGCGCGCAGCCAGTCGGTGGTGGTACTGATCCCGTCGTTGTCCAACCAGTTGTTCATCGACACCCTCGAAGCCATTCACGAGGTGATGCGCCCGCGAGGGCTTGAGGTGTTGATCGGTAACTATCACTACGACATTGCCGAAGAAGAAAACCTGATCCGTAACTACTTGGCCTACCAGCCTTGCGGCATGCTGCTGACTGGTTTCGAGCGCAGTGACGCCGCGCGGCAGATGCTGGCGGCCAGTGGCGTGCCCTGCGTGCACATGATGGAGCTGGGCGGCGAGGCGGGCGCGTTGTCGGTGGGCTTCTCGCAGCAACAGGCCGGGCGGGCTGCGGCCAGGCACTTGATCGAGCGTGGGCGGCGCCGGCTAGCGTTCATTGCCGCGCAGCTCGACCCACGGGTGATGCAGCGTGCCGAAGGCTTCCGCCAGGCCCTCGCCGAGGCAGGGCTGCAGTCGACGGAGCTGGAAATCCTTGCACCGGAGCCTTCCTCGATCGCGCTGGGCAGTGCGTTGTTCAGCCAGCTGATGCAACAGGCGCCGGATGTCGACGGTATCTTCTTCTGCAACGACGACCTGGCCCAGGGTGCGGTCCTGCAGGCACTGCGCCAGGGCGTGGAAGTACCCCGCGAGGTGGCGATGGTCGGCTTCAACGACTTGCCCGCTTCTGCGCACATGGTCCCGCGGCTGACCTCTATTCGCACGCCGCGGGCTGCCGTTGGTCGGGGCGCCGCGCAGGCCCTGCTGGCGTTGCTTGACGGCAAGCGGGTGGCCACCGAGCAGCAAGACCTTGGTTTCGAGTTGATGGTGCGCGAAAGCTCGTGACACGCGGTGCCTGAGTAGCGCTTGGGGTGTTAATTACAAAGTGATATCAATGTGCTTGCACGGCGCAGTTGCCCATCTATGCTCAGGACACCCCGCGCATAAAGGAGCCCGGCGTCATGTTCGATTTCCATCGCAAGTCCGACTTGGTCGAGATTCAGCGTAGTCACCAGGCACTGGCCAGCGCGCAAGCGAAACTGGCGGCAATCAGCCGTTCGATGGCGATGATCGAGTTCGCGCCCGACGGCACCATTCTCGACGCCAACGAGCGTTTCTGCCAGGCCATGGGTTACAGCGTCGAAGAGCTACGCGGCAAGCACCATCGGTTGTTTTGCGACCCGGCCTACGTCAAGACGGCCGAGTATCAGCAGCTTTGGCGTGAATTGGGGCAGGGCAAGGCCATCAGCGGGACCTTCGAGCGCGTCGACAAGGCAGGGCGGGAGGTTTGGCTCGAAGCCAGCTACATGCCGGTGCTGGATGAGCAGCGCCAGGTCACCAGCGTGATCAAGGTGGCGTCGGACATCAGCCAGCGCGTTATGCAAGAGCACGAGAGCGAGAGCCTGCTCAAGGCCATCGGCCGCTCCATGGCGGTGATCGAGTTCACCCCTGCCGGGCGGGTGATCAAGGCCAACCAGAACTTTCTCACCACCATGGGCTACCGCCTGGAAGAGGTGGTCGGGCGCCACCACGGGCTGTTCTGCCTGCCCCAGGAGCGGGAGTCGTCGGCGTACCGTGAGTTCTGGGCCTCGCTCAACCGCGGGGAATACCATTCGCACCGCTTCGAGCGCATCAACAAGCAAGGCCAGACGGTCTTTCTCGAAGCCTCCTACAACCCGATCTTCGACAGCAAGGGCCGGCTGTACAAGGTGGTGAAGTTCGCCAGCGACATCACCAGCCAGGTCTGCACCCAGCAAAGTGCCGCCGATGCCGCCCACGCCAGCTCCATGCAAACCGATGCCTGCGCCCGCAAGGGCACCGAGGTGGTACAGCAGGCGGTGCAGGTGATCGAACAGATTTCCCAGGAGCTCAATGACGCCGCACGCAGTATCGATGCAGTCAGCAAGCAGTCGGACGTGATCGGGCAGATCGTGTTGACCATTCGCGGCATCGCCGACCAGACCAACCTGCTGGCATTGAACGCGGCCATTGAGGCCGCGCGCGCTGGCGAACATGGGCGCGGTTTTGCCGTGGTCGCCGATGAAGTGCGCAACCTGGCGGCGCGTACCAGCAAAGCCACCTTGGAGATCGTCGATGTGGTGCGGCAAAACCATGACCTGTCGCTGTTGGCGGTGGCGAGCATGCAGTCGAGCCTGACGCGTACCGGCCATGGCGTGGCCCTGGCCAACGAGGCCGGCACGGTGATCATGGAAATCCAGCAAGGGTCACGCCACGTGGTCGATGCGATCAGCCAGATCAACTCGACGTTGCAATTGCACTGAGGGCGGCACTGAGTTCGTGCAACAGGGCCTGCATGCTGGCTTGCAGTTGCTGGCGCAGTTCAGCCGTTGGCAGCCCTTGGGCCTGCGCCTGTTCGATGGCTTCGCAGTGCTTGACCAGCGTGCGCATCTTGAGCATTTTTGCCCCACCCTTGATGCGGTGGGCCAAGGCGCGCACGGCATCGCTATCCGCCTCTGGCCCGAGCGCACACAGAGCGGCCAAATCTTCACTGGCGCTTTGTGACAGCTGTTCGAGCAGGTGCCGGGTGAGCTGTTCATCGTCCTGAGTCAGGTGGCGCAACTCGCTCAGGTTGAAACCGCTGCCTTGGGCCTGCACAGGCGGTGTGTGCGTGCTGGCCTGGGGCAGGTGGTTTTTCAGGGTTTGCAGGCCAATCGGCTTGAACAGGCATTCGTCCATGCCACTGGCCAGGCAGCGGGCACGTTCCTCGGCCTGCGCGTTGGCGGTGACGCCGAGGATCCTGCAGGCCATCAAATCGCCCTCGTGTTCCAGCTTGCGTATGCGGCGGGTCAGTTCGTGGCCGTCCATGATCGGCATGCTGCAGTCGGTAATCACCAAGTCGAAGCGCGCAGCCTGCCACCGGGCCAGCGCGATTTCGCCGTTTTCAGCCAGGGTAACGCGATGCCCTAATGTGTGCAGTTGCCGCTCCAGTAACAGCAGGTTGGCGGGGTAGTCGTCGACCACCAGAATGTTCAGCGGCCCGCTGCTGGCTTCCAGCACTGGGGCGCGCTGTTCGGCAGGCGCGGGGGCTTGGCTGGCGGGCAACTGCAGGCAGACTTGCACCTTGCTGCCCACGCCTTCGACGCTGTGCAGGCTCAGCGTGCCGCCCATCAATTCGGCCAGGGTGCGGCTGATCACCAGACCCAGCCCGGCGCCCTGGCGTGCCCGCGGGCCATCGGCCTGGGCGAAGGCATTGAACAACCGGGCCTGGTCTTTCGGGCTGATCCCAATGCCGGTGTCGCGTACACAGAGTTCGACCTGCAGGTCGCTCTTTGCGTCGGCAGGCGACAGGGTAAGGCTGACGTGCACTTCGCCGCGCTCGGTGAACTTGATGGCGTTGCTGATCAGGTTGGACAGTACCTGCTTGAGCCGCAAAGGGTCTGCCATCACCCAGCCAGGTGAGGTAGGCAGCGCGCTGTGCAGGTGCAGGCCTTTGATCCGCGCATTGCCTTCGAATACCCGCAGCGTGTTGCGCACCAGTTCGACCAGGTTGATCGGCACCGGCTGCAGGGTCATGTGCCCGGACTCGATGCGCGAGATGTCGAGGATGTCGCCGATCAACTCCAGCAGGCCAATGGCCGAGTCGTGGGCGGTCTGCAGGGTCTGGGTATCACAGCGGCCGGCGCGGCTGTCTTCCAGGGCCAATTCGAGCAGGCCGATCACCGCATTCATCGGTGTGCGGATTTCATGGCTCATGGTGGCCAGGAAGGTGCTTTTGGTCTGGCTGGCCTGTTCGGCATCGTCCTTGGCCTGGCGCAGCTGTTCGAGCAGGCCGCGGCTCAAGGCTAGCTGGGCTTGCAGGGCGTGCTGGGCGTCGGTGCGTTGGTGGATCAATTTGCGCAGGTAGGTATTCCAGAACACCACCCCGGCCAACAGCAGGGCGGACAGCACCAGCACTTGTAGCGCCAGCGTGCGGTAGTCGCGCCATGGGCTGTCACTGACCAGCGTGCTGGTGCGCCAGCGGTTGATCAGTTGGTCCAGTTCTTCGGGGGGGATGCTCAGCAGCGCCTTGTCGAGTATGGCCTGCAGCTGAGGTTGGTCCGGGGCCACGGCAAATGCCGCGATGGCTGGGCTGTCGTCCAGCACGCTGGCAATGCGCAATTGGTCCTTGAACACATGGTTGATGTAGTAGGTGGCGTTGATGTAGTTGCTCAGGGCCACGTCGGCGGCGCCACTGGCCACCGTCTCCATCAGGCCGAGGGGGTTGTCCACTTCGACCACCTTGGCGCGTGGAAAGCGGCGCTGCAGTTCTGCGCGCTGTGGCGAACCACGTACCAGGGCGACACGCTGGCCATCGAGGGCTTTGGCCTGCGCCGATGAGGTGGCGTCGTTGCGGGTCACCAATACCCTGGGGCTGACCAGGTAAGGGCGGGTGAAGCGCAGCTGTTTGGCACGCTCGGTGCCGTAGCCCAGCGCACCGATCATCTGCGCGTCGCCGCGCGCCAGGCGCTCGATCATCGCCTGCGCCGACTGGCTCTCGATCGGTTTGAAGTGCAGGCCCGTGCGCAGGGAAATCTGCTTGAGCAGCTCCAAGGTGATGCCGTTGGTACGGTGCTGCGCATCGTTGAACGTCAGCGGTGCCAGTGAGGTGTTGACCAGTACCTTGACGGTCGGGTTGTGGGCGATCCAGGCTGCCTCTTCGGCGGTCAAGGCGGTCAGGTGGCGCTCCAGCAGCAGGCTGGTGTTACCGCTGGTCCAGCGGCGCAGAATGGTCAGGCGCTCGCTCTCGGTGATTCTGGCCAAGGCCTTGTCGACCAACCCGCGCAAACGGGGGTTGTCGTCAGCCATGGCAAACGCAAAGGCACCCGGCGCCACCTGGCAGAAATGGTCGATCTTCAAGGTGCCCTGGTAACTCTTGCCAATAAAGAAGTCGGTGCTGATGGCATCGCCCAGGTAGGCGTCGGCCTCACCCAGATCGACCGCGGCAAGGCCAGCCAGGGTCGAGCGGTACAGGCTTAATTGCGCTTTGGGGTACAGCGAGCGCACGGCGCTGGCGGGCAGGTAGTGGTCGACCATGGCCAGGCGCAGGCCGTCGAGGTCGAGGGCGTTTTTCAGGGTGCGGCCTTCGCGGGTGACGATGACCGGCAGGTCGTCGGCGTAAGGCGAACTGAGGCCTAATTTGGCATCCGCCGCCTCGAAGGCGTTGGAGCTGCCGAGCAGGTCGATGCGCCCCTCGCGCAGCGCGGCGATGGCTGCGTGGCGGTTGTCGAAGCGTCGCACCTCGACCGGGATCCCCAACTGCTCGGCGATGATGCCTGCATAGTCGGCGCTCAGGCCTTCGTAATCACGTTCGCTGATGTTGATTTCGAACGGCGGATAGTCAGGCCGTGAGCTGCCCAGTACCAGCTGGCCGCGCTGCTGCAGCCATTCGCGGTCCTGGTCGCTCAGTTGCAAGGGCGGCGCGGCGCTGATCGAGCGCGCCAGCAGTTGCCTTGGCTCGCTGTCGGCGAACAGCCCGGGCGAACTGGCCACGCCGATGGCCAATAGGGTGATCGCCAGCAGGCGCTTCATGGCGACTGGGCTCAGTTGACGCTATTGCGTTTGGCCAGATCGACCATTTCTACCAAAGACTCGGTCTTGAGCTTGTCCATGATGCGGCCTCGGTAGGTGCTGATGGTTTTGGCGCTGAGGTTCATGCAGGTGCCTATATTCTTGTTGTTTTCACCGCGTGCCAGGCGCCGTAGCACTTCCATTTCGCGGTTGGACAAGCTGCCCAGGCGTATCGACTCACTCTCCAGCGAATTGCTGTTGACCGACATCTGCGGGAAGGTCGAATAGCCTTTTACCAAGGCCTTGAGCGCGAACAGCAGGGCCTCGTGGTCTTCGTCCTTGGTGACGAAGGCACCGATGCCGGCATCCAGGCAACGCCTCACGTACAGGTCGGTGGCCTGCCCGGTCAGCACCATGATCTTGGGCACTGGCTCCAGGCACTGAAGCCGTTTGATGACCTCCATGCCGTCCAGGCCGGGCAAACCGATGTCCAGCAGCACCACGTCCGGCCGCAATTCGCGTGCTGCCTGAGCCACTTCGCTGCCATTGGCAACTTCACCCACGACGTGAAAGCGCTCCCGCTCGAGCAGCAGGCGCAGGGAGAGCCGGACAATAGGGTGGTCGTCGACGATCAGGACGGTAGTCATGAAGAAAACTCCTGTAGGGCTGTGGTCCGCTTCCTGGAACACTCAGGAATACGTCTGCAAGGGGGTTTATCGGAAGCGCTGCAAGATACGGCCATTCCCTACGTTTGGTAATGCCGAGTATAGAGTTGTTGAATAACCCTGTAGGTGTTGTTGAAAATTCCTACAAAAACAGGGATAGGCACCGCCCGCGTGGCGTGGCGATGCCTATTTGCACAAGGCCGTTAGGCGCAAGCGGTGTGAGGTTTGCGCACGCGCTGGGTCGAGGCGGGGTTGTTGGCCAGTGCTTGGCCGACCCGTGGCGGGCGTGCCAGCAACTGGCCGGAGCAGTTGGGGCAGCGGCCGTGCAGGCGGGTGTCGGCGCAGGCACGGCAGAAGGTGCATTCGAAGGAGCAGATCAAGGCGTCTGGGCTATCACCCGGCAGGTCAGCGTCGCAGCACTCGCAATTGGGTCGTAATTCCAGCATTGGCGTAGCTCCAGGTGGCAGGGGGAACCTTGAGTCTGCTACGCCTGCGCTAACGCTGGCAATGCTCAGTCGCCAGGGCGATAGAGGTGCGCGTGCCCGGCACGGTACAAGGCCGATTCGGCGAAAGGCGTGTCACCCAGCACATGGCCGACAAGAATCAGGGCCGTGCGGCGAAAATCCTTAAGCGCCACGCGCTCGACGATGTCGTCAAGGGTGCCCCGCACCCAGTCCTGGTCCGGCCAGGTGGCGCGATGGACCACGGCAACTGGGCATTGCGGGCCGTAGTGCGGCAACAGTTCGCTGACAATACGCGGCAAGTTTTTTACGCCCAGGTGGATGGCCAAGGTGCTGCCATGGCGCGCCAGGTCGGCCAGTTGCTCGCCGGGCGGCATCGGCGAAGTGTCGCCAAAGCGCGTGAGAATCACCGTTTGCGACACCTGTGGCAGGGTCAGCTCGCAGCCCAGTAGGGCCGCACTGGCGGCAGTGGCGGTCACGCCTGGGATGATCTGGTAATCGATGCCCAGCTCACGCAGGTGGCGGATCTGCTCGCCGATTGCGCCATACAGGCTCGGGTCACCGCTGTGCACGCGGGCCACGTCCTGGCCGTTCGCGTGTGCCGTGCGCATGGCACTGATGATCTGTTCCAAGTGCAGTTCGGCGCTGTTGATCACGGTCACGGCCTGGTGGCCTTCGAGCACAGCCGCGGGTACCAGCGAGCCGGCATAGATGATCACTGGGCACTGGCGGATCAGGCGCTGGCCCTTGACCGTGATCAGTTCCGGGTCGCCGGGGCCGGCGCCGATGAAGTAGACCGTCATGGAAAGTCCTTGCGATGAAAGGGATGCTGCAATTATCGCCCGCAGGCCAGGGCGAGGGTAGCCGGCCCGAGCACTTGGCGTGTGACCCGCAGCCGGGCCGTGCCGAGGTGCTGGCTGGCCATGGCCAGCGCCGCGCTTTCTGCGACGCCCCAACAACCGCTGTGCGCATGGGCGATGGCCGAGCGATAGCTTAGCAGGGGTTCGTAGGGCTGAAGTTGCCCGGCATCGTACAGCAGCAAGGGCAGGCCAAGGCGTTTGGCCAGTTGCTGCAGGCCAGGTTCGTCGGCCTTGAGGGCGATGCTGGCGATACCGCGCAGTCCTGACAGCGCCAAGCCATGGTCAGCCAAGGCTTGGCGCAGCAGGTTTTCGAGGGTGTCCGCCGGGCAACCCCGGCGGCAGCCAAAGCCGGCGTACAGCGCCGGCAGGGTCGCGTCTAAAACCATCAGGCCTGGCTGGAGCGGCGGTACAGCCACGCGCTGAGCAGGCCCAGGGCCAGCCAGAAGGCGGCGTTGGTCAGCCAGCTGGCGACCTTGAACTGGGCTTCCAGGGCTTCAGGCGCGAGGCTTTGATGCACCTCAGGTTGCGGTGCACCGATGACATGCGGCAGTACCAGCAGCACGGCGCCTAGCGCTTTAACCAGCCAGTGGCGGGCAAATACCAACAGGGCCAGGCCCAGTGCGGTAGCGCTTGCGGTGCCGATCCACCAGGCCTGGCGTTGCCCCAGGTCAGCGGCAGCGGTGCCTGGCAGCTCTGGCGGCAGGCCCAGGGTAGGGGCCAGGCAGAACACGGCGAACCCCGCCAGGCCCCACAGGGCGCCGGTGCCCGCGCGCTTCGGTTCACGCAGGCTGTACAGGGCGACCAGTATCAGCGCGAAGCCTACCGCTACCACCAGGTTGCCCCCGGTGGTGGACAGCACGCGTTGCCAGCCGTCTTCAGGCGACCAGGCTTCGGCGCTGTGTTCATGGGCCGCGGCCCCTTCGGCGCCGTGTTCGTGATGCTCGGCAACAGGGGCTGCGGATTCGTAGGTTTCTGCTTCAAGGATCAACGGGGCAACCCAGAAGCTTTGCAGCAGGGTCAGCAGCAAGGCCGCGAGCAGCCCGCTGAAGCCCGCGGTACGGGCAATGCGCATGATCATGGGGCGTACTCAGTGGCAGGGGAAGGCGGCGCTGTGGCGGGTATCGTGCGCCGCGTTGTGCACGGCTTCGATGTGCGAGAAGCCGGCAAAGTACACCAGGCACAGGCCCAGCAGGCTGGCGCCGACGGCGATGACGACACGCTGACTGAGGGTGACGGGGGTGGCAATGCTGTGTTTGGCGCTGGTGACGGGCATGACGCGTTCCTCTGCTTTTTGTGGGCAACGGGCAAGCGCGGCAGCCCCGAACGTGATCCGCCCAGGGGAATGCGACAGCGCCCGCCCACCGCGGGGTGTTCATGAACGTCAGGCCGGTCTCCGGGCTCACGAGGAGGAGCAGGGCTCCTGAAAAGCGCCCCTTCCCATGCCAGATGACGCGGCACAGTGGTCTAGACGCTTCGCTCGCTTACCGTTGCGGGGGCAGCACCGGCTTGGTCGGGCCCTGGTCGAGGGCTTGCGACGCACCGGTTTCCCGTTTCACCCCCTGAGGGGCACCTGAACGCGAGGCATTAGGAGACCACGAGGCAGGTTTTCCGTCAATTGCACAGCGGTGTGCGCGTGAAAAGTATTTCAGAAGTTGTAGGCCAGCAATTTTCGGGTTTTGCAGTGCCTGGGAGGTCGTGCGCCGCCTGCGCGGCGCTTCGCAGCACAAGGCTGCTCCACATCGAAGCGGGCGCCAAGACATGTCACAGGAATAATTGGCCCGAAACAGATGTGGGAGCAGCCTTGTGCTGCGAAGCGCCGCGCGGGCGGCGCTCGGTCTCATAGGCGCCAAAAAAATCCAGCCATGCACTAAGCCGTCCGCGCGCTACGCCCAGCCTCCCGCTGCGCCACCAACCCACGAATCCGCGGAATCAGTTCCTGCCCATACTCCACCGCATCGCGCAACTGATCGAACCCGCGGAACAGGAAGGTGCTAACCCCCAGGTCGTAGTACGCCAGCGCCGCCTCAGCCACTTGGTCCGCCGTCCCTACCAGCGACGTCGAGTTGCCCGCACCGCCGCCCAACGCGGCAATCTCGGTCCACAGCCGGGTGTCATGCACCTTGCGCTGGCTGGCCAACTGCACCAGGCGCTCTGAGCCGGCGTTGCTCTTGCCGAAGTTCTTCTCGCGGCGGTTGCCCTGGCGGATGCCGATGCGCGTCTGGGCATCGGCCAGAATGCGCTCGGCACGGGCCCAGGCTTGCTCCTCGGTAGCCCCCAGGATCGGCCGCAGCGACAGGCTGAAGCGGATGTGCTTTTCACGCCCATAACGGGCTGCAGCCTTGCGCACCTTGGCAATACGCTCGCGCACCTGCTCCAGCGGTTCGCCCCACATCATGTACACATCGGCATGCTTGGCGGCCACTTCGACGGCTGCATCCGAAGCACCGGAGAAGTAGATGGGCAGCTGCTGCACGGGCTTGACCAGGGTCAGGTTGTCTTCCACCCGGTAGTGCGTGCCGTTATGGTCGAACGGTTCGGTGCGGGTCCAGGTGTCGCGCAGCACCTGCAGGTACTCGTCGGTACGGGCATAGCGGGCGTCCTTGTCGAGGAAGTCGCCGTCGCGCTGCAGGTCGCCGCTGTCGCCGCCGGTGATGACGTTGATCGAGGCCCGACCACGGCTCAATTGGTCAAGGGTGGCGAACTGGCGAGCGGCGAAGGTCGGGGCTTGAAAGCCCGGGCGGTGTGCGACCAGCAGGCCGATGCGCTCGGTCAGTGCGGCGACGTAGCTGGCCAGGATCAGCGAGTCGGGTGCGCTGGTGTTGACCGCCAGCAGCGCCTTGTCGAAGCCGCCGTACTCCTGGGCTTGGGAAAATGCCTTGATGAAGTCAAGGTCGACCAGCGGGCCGCGTGGTGCCTGTGATTCGCTACCTTCCTGGGGGCCGATGAGGCCAATGAATTCGAGGCTCATGGAACAGAACTCCTTGTTGGGGTGGGCTCAGGCAACGGCCGGCTGGGTGCGGCGCTGGGTGTTGCGGTTTTCCGGCACGCTGAGGCCGAAGTTGTCACGCAGGGTGGTGCCGGTGTACGCGCTGCGCACCAGGCCACGGGCCTGCAGCAGCGGCACCACCTGCTCGGTGAAGGACTGTAGGCCGTCGGGGAGCAGCGCGTTGATGATGAAACCGTCGGCGGCGCCCTGTTCGAACCAGTGCTGCAGGGCATCGGCCACCTGTGCCGGGGTGCCGACGAAGTCGCGGCGGGGGCGCGAGAAGCGCAGCGCCAATTCGCGAAGGGTCAGGCCTTCGTCGCGGGCCAGTTGTTTGAGCTGGTCCGAGGTGCCCTTGTGGCTGTCGTTGCCTAAAGTGCCGAGGTCGGGGAAGGGCGCGTCCAGGTCATGCTGGCTGAAGTCGTAGTCGTTGAACGGGCGGCCAAGTGCAACCAGTGCGTCCTCGATGCTCACCAGGTCCACGGCCTGCTGGTAGCGCTGCTCGACTTCCTCGGCGTCACGGCCAACGATAGGGCGGATGCCGGGCAGGATGAACAGCGCGTCGGGGTTGCGACCATGGCGTGAGGCGCGTTGCTTGAGGTCTTGGTAATAGGCATGGGCGTCGTCGAACGACTCGGGGCTGACGAAGAGGGCGTCGGCGTTCTGTGCCGCGAAATTGCGACCTTCTTCTGACACGCCAGCCTGGAAGATCAGCGGTTGCCCCTGCGGTGAACGTTGGATGTTCAGTGGGCCCTTGACCTTGAAGAACTCGCCCTGGTGGCCCAAGGTGTGCAGCTTGGCCGGGTCGAAGAACTGCCCGCTTTGTTTGTCACGGGTGAAGGCGTCGTCTTCCCACGAGTCCCACAGCCCCTTGACCACATCCACGTGCTCGCGAGCGATTCTGTAGCGCACAGCATGGGGCGGGTGTTCGGCCTTGCCGAAATTGTCGGCTGTACCGGAAAGCCACGAAGTGACCACGTTCCAGCCGGCGCGCCCGCCGCTGATCAGGTCCAGCGAGGCGAACTGGCGCGCCACCTGGAACGGCTCGGTGTAGCTGACGGTGACCGTGGCCACCAGGCCGATGTGCTCGGTTACTGCAGCCAATGCCGAGAGGATGGTCAGCGGCTCGAAACGGTTGAGGTAGTGAGGGCTGGAGCGGGCGTGGATGTGCAGGCTGTCGGCGATGAAGGCGAAGTCGAACTTCGCCGCCTCGGCCAACTTCGCCTGCTGTTTGTAGAAACCAAAATTGACGCTCGCATCGGCAAGCGCCTGAGGGTGGCGCCATTCGCCCCAGCCGTGGCCGACGCCATGGATCATGGCGCCCAGGCGGATCTGTCGTTTGCTCATGGGAATACCTGTGGGTTGTGCTGCAAATGGAAGCGATACCGCCATGCGTCACCGCGCGCGGGGGCGCCGGTGAAGCAAGGTGGGTGATAGGGAAGGGTCATGCGTGCAAGGCTCCTGGCGTGGTCGTGGTGGACGGCCTCCGCCAGGAATGGGGTCGGTCTGGAGTGACCTTAGCGGGTATGGGGTGAGGTTGTGAAAGGCTTTGTGGTTCTATGCTAATTATGTTTTTAGGGTATTTACTTGTCTTATTTAAATGCAAATAAATAATATTGTGTCATGACTTATGCGGCGGCTTTGTGCCCAGGGATGGCCGCGATCAGTTCACGGGTATAGTCACTCGTTGGCCGATCGAACACCGCGTCTACCGTACCTTGCTCCACCACCTGCCCTTGGCGCAGCACCAGTACGTGGTCCGCCATGCTCGCCACCACTGCCAGGTCATGGGACACCAGCACATAGGCGATCCCCAGTTCGCGTTGCAATTCATCCAGCAGCGCCAGGATCTGCGCCTGCACCGAGACATCCAGTGCACTGACCGGCTCGTCGAGCAACAGCAACTCGGGTTGCAGGGCCAATGCCCGGGCAATGGCCACGCGCTGGCACTGGCCACCGGACAGCTCGCGGGGCAGGCGGTCCAGGTAGCTGACGGGCAGGTGCACGCGTTCGATCAGCTCACGGGCCGCCTGTTCCAGCGCGGGGCCTTTGAGCAGGCCGAACGACACCAGGGGCTCGACGATGCTGTCGAACACCGTGAAACGGGGGTCAAGGGCCGCGAACGGGTTTTGCTGGACCAACTGCATGCGCCGGCGCAAGGGCCGAAACGCCCGCCAGCCAAGGCCGGTAACGTCTACCTGGTCGAACAGAATGCGGCCTTGGCTGGGCGCCTCCAGGCCGAGCGCGATGCGCAGGGCGGTGCTCTTGCCAGAGCCGGACTCGCCGACGATGGCCAAGGTCTGGCCTGGGTGCACCTGCAGGCTGAGGCCCTGCAGGGCGACGAAGCGGTTGTGCTGGCCCTTTGTCTTCGGCAACTCGAATGTCTTGCCGATACCCTCCAGGCTCAGGATCGGTTGCGTACCTGGCGTCAATGGCCCTGGTCGCCGGCGATGGCTAAAGGCGGGCGCTGCCGCAAGCAAGTCACGCGTATAGGAGTGCTGTGGTGCCTGAACGACGAGGCGAGGCGGGCCTTGCTCGACCAGTTCACCCTGTTTCATCACCAGCAAGCGGTCGGCGCGGTCGGTGGCCACGCCCAGGTCATGGGTGATGATCAGCAGCGAGATGCCCCGTTCGGCCACCAACCGTTGCAGGTGATCGAGGATCTTGCGTTGCACCGTCACGTCCAGCGCGCTGGTGGGTTCGTCAGCGATGATCAGGCGCGGGTTGCCGGCCAGGGCAATGGCGATCAGTACCCGTTGGCGCATGCCGCCCGACAGTTCGTGCGGGTATTGGCGGGCGCGCAGGGCCGGCTGGTCCAGGCCGACCTGGCCCAGCAGCGCCAGCACATCGGCGTCGAGGCTGCGGTAGCGGCGGCCGTGGGCCAGGGCCAGTGCTTCGCCGATCTGCTGGCCAACGCGCAGTGTCGGGTTGAGGCTGACCATCGGGTCCTGGGGCACCAGGCCGAGGGTACGGCCGCGCAGGTGGCGCTTCTGCCTTTCGCTGGCGTGCGCCACGTCGATGCCATCGACCCACAACTGGCCGCCATCGACTCGGGCAGTGCCCGGCAGCAAGCCAAGCAGCGCGTTGGCCAGGGTCGACTTGCCCGAACCGGACTCGCCGACGATGGCCACGGTCTCGCCCTGGGCCATGGAGAACGACAGGTGTTTGACTGCCTGGGTGGTATGGCCGCCAGCGTTGTAGCTGACGCTGAGGTCGCGCACGGCGATCAGGGGGTGTTGGCTCATCGATGGTGCTCCTCGAGGGTACGGGCGAGATGGTTGAGGCTGAACACCACGGCGACCACGAACAGGCCCGGTAGCAGCGACACCCACGGGGCAGTGATCAGAAAGTGGCGGCCGTTGGCGATCAGCGTGCCCCATTCTGCTGCCGGGGGAGCCGCGCCAAAGCCGAGGAAGCTCAGGCCGGCAGTGGCCAGGATCGCGGCGCCGAAGTCCAACGTGGCAAGCACCGCGACCGGCCCCCAGGCGTTGGGCAGGATGTGCCGCAGCAAGGTGCGGCACCAACTGGCGCCCCCCAGGCGCGCGGCTTCGACATAGGGCAAGGTCTTGACCCGCAGCACCTCGGCGCGGGTGGTGCGGGCAAAGCCCGGAATGATGCCCACGCCGACGGCGATTGCCACAGGCACCGTACCGAAGCCGATGGCAGTGACGATCGCCAGGGCCAGCAGCAGGCCAGGCAGGGCCAGCAGCACATCGATCACACGCATGAGCGCCGCGTCGACTCGCCCTCCGGCAAACCCCGCCAACACCCCCAAACCAAGGCCACCGGCCAGGGCGATGCCCACCGCCAGCAGTGCCGCTTGCACCGACAGGCTGGCGCCGTACACCACGCGTGTATACAAGTCGCGGCCCAGTTCGTCGGTACCGAACCAGTGCGCGGCACCGGGCGCGGTCAGCTTGGCCGCAGGCGAGGTGGCATAGGGGTCGAAATGGGCCAGCCACTGCGGCACCACGGCGGCGGCCAGCGCAAACAGCACCACCAGCAGCGCCAGGGCGAAACCAGGGCGCGATAACAAAGGTGCCACTGCCTGGCCCAAGCGCTGCACGCGGGTGCGGCGCTTCCAGGGCGTGGCGGGTGCGGCGGCACGGAACGGGCGGGTATCGGTGGTCATGGTCAGGTCACCTTCGTGGCATGCGTGATGCGGGGGTCAAGGTAGGGGTAGAGCAGGTCGACGATCAGGTTGACCAGCACGAAGGCCGCTGCCGATACCGCGACGATCGCCAGCACCACCGGGATGTCCTGGCGCAACACCGCTTCCTGGGCCAGCCGACCGACACCGTTGCGCGAGAAGATGGTCTCGACCAGCACGGCGCCGGACACGGTATTGCCCACTTGCAGGCCCACCAGGGTAAGAATCGGCAGCGCCGCGTTGCGCAACGCGTGCCGGGCCTGCACCTGGGCACGGCTCAGCCCCTTGGCGAACGCCGTGGCGATGTAGGGCTCGTGCCACACGCCTTGGAAACCGCGTTGCAGCACCTGGGCATAGACTGCGGCACTGGGGATGGCCAGGGTCACGGCCGGCAGCACCAGGCTGGCGAAGCCTTGGCTGCCGGTGGCCGGGAACCAGCCCAGGCCGAAGGCGAAGACCTGGATCAGCAGCAGCCCCATCCAGAACACCGGCACCGAGAACCCCAGTGAAGGCACGCGCGACAGCGCCACCTTCAGCGGCCGCCATTGCAGGTACGCGGTAAGGTAGGCCAGGCCAATACCCGCCAGCAACGACAGCACGATGGCCAGGCCGGCCAGTGACAAGGTCTGCGGCAGGCGCTCGGCAAGTAGCTCAGTCACCGGCCTGTTCAGCGACAGCGAACGCCCCAAGTCGCCTTGCAGCGCGCGCCACAGCAAGTCGAAGTACTGCTCGAAAATCCCCTGGTCCAGCCCGTAGTAGGCGCGCGCCTTGGCCAGGTCTTCAGGTGACAGGCCGTCGGCCTCCATGCCCGAGGCGCTGAGCATGATCGCCAAGGTGTCCCCTGGCAGCAGGTAGAGGATGAAGTAGGTAATGGTGTAGGCCCCCCACAGCACCAGCAGCGCCTGGCCGATGCGCCCGATCAGGTAGCGGTTCATGGCTGGGCGACCTGGATATCGCTGAGGAACGCAAAGCCCTCGGCGGTCCAGCGGAAGTCCTTGACCCTGGGCGCGGTAGCGGCCTGCCAGACACGCTCGTACAACGGGAACGCCGAGGCCTGGTCGATGAGCAGGTCCTGCAGTTGGCCGTAGGCCTGGGCACGCTGAGCGTCGTGGGTGGCGGTAATGCCATCGTCGAACAGCGCCTGGGCCTGGGTCAGGGTCTGGGGCTCGTAGGTATTGGTGGCGAGGGTGGCACTGTTGGCGGCGCGCGGGTCGAGGATGGTCTGGAGGATGATCGGGTCGGCGCGGGTCATGTAGGTGGAGGTGAGGTCGTAGTTACCCGAGGCATTGCCTGCGACCCATTCGGCGCGGGTCAGTACATTGAGCTTGAGGTCGATGCCCACCTTGCGCAGTTGGTCCTGGATCAGCACGTCGCCAGCGCTTTCGGCCGGCGTTAGGTTGTAGCGCAAGGTCAGGCGCTTGCCATTCTTGTGCCGATAGCCATCATCGCCCTTGCTCCAGCCGGCGGCGTCGAGCAAGCGCTCTGCGCCTTGTGGGTCGTAGGCGAGCTTGTCGGCCTGGGCCTTGAAATACGGGGTGGTGATGTCATAAACCCCGGTCACCACCGGGAACTCGGCGTTGTAGACGGTGTGGGCGTAGCTGGTGCGGTCGATGGCTTTCTGCAAGGCCAGGCGTACCTGGCGATCACCCAGCAGCCGGTCGTTGCGGGTGTTGGGGTAAAGGTTCAGCGCCGGGCCTGGCAGCGAGCGGCTCTGAATGGTCGCGCCTTTGGCCTGGAACAGCTTCAGGTCGACTTCGGAGAACGGGTTGCGCGGCCAGAGGATGTCGGCCTTGCCCTGCAGGAACAGGCCGTTGCGCACGCTTTCTTCGGGGATGTAGCTGATGTCCACGGCATCCAGGTGGGCCGCGCCGGGGTTTTTCACGTTGGCCGAGGCCCAGGCGTAGTCAGGGCGTTTCACCAGGCGTGCGCCGACTTCCGGGGTGTAATGCTCGAGCACGAACGGGCCAGTGCCGATGATCTTGCCCAGCGAACGCTCTTGGGCGCTGAGCGCGTAGGACGCGGGCGCCAGGATGGCCAGGTTGGTGGTCGAGGTGGCCTGCAGGAAACCGGCATTGGGGCGGGCAAGCACCAGGCGCACGGTGAAGTCGTCGACCACGTCGGCGTGGTCGTAGCCCGCGAGGTAGGTCGCGCCGAAGGTGGCGGGCAAATGCGTGGCGAAGGCTTTGTTGGTGTCGAAGGCCGTTTTCACGGCGTGGGCGTCGAAGCGCTCGCCGTTGCTGAAGCTGACGTCCTGGCGCAGGTGGAAGGTGTAGGTGAGGGCGTCATCGCTGACTTCCCAGCTTTTCGCCAGCCACGGGATGATGCGGCCGCTGTCCGGGTCCTGGTCGGTGAGGGACTCGGCGACATTGCGCAGCAGCACACGGTGTTCGAGCCAGTAGACCTGGAAGGGGTCGACGCTGACCAGGGTGGTGTTGTCGCCCCAGAAAGCGATGTTGAGGGTTTTGCTGGTGTCCTCGGTGGCGGGGGAGCAGCCGGCGAGGGCCAGCACCAGTGCGCAGGCGCTAAGCAAATGGCGGGCACGGGGGAGTGGCGGCATGGGGCGTTCCTTCTGATGTAATTGGGTTGCCGGGGCTGGCCTCTTCGCGGGCAAGCCCGCTCCTACAGGTACCGCGGTGTACCTGATGGATGTGGGAGCGGGCTTGCCCGCGAAGAGGCCAGCCCAAGCAGCAGCGGTCTGCCAGTCAGTCCTGGTAGTCACGCCCCTCACGGTCCAATTGGCGGATCAGCGCATCCCAATGCCGCTGAATCCCTTCGCCAAGCCCGTCGGAAAACCGTTTGGACTGCTCGTGCACCTTGGCAATCGCCGCCGGTGCCGCATGCAGCAGCTGGTCATTGCCGCCGGCCTGCGCCGCCACCTGGATGTTGCACGCCCGCTCCAGCCCATGCAGCTCGCGGAACGCATGCTCGACACTGACCCCGCCGGTCAGCAGGCCGTGGTTGCGCAGGATCAGGATGTTGCTGTCACCCAGGTTGGCAACCAGGCGCTGTTGCTCGTCCAGGTCCAGGGCGACGCCTTCGTAGTCGTGGTAAACCACCCGGCTGTAGTAGGCCAGCGCGTGCTGGGAGATCGGTAGCAGGCCATCCCGCTGGGCCGACACGGCGGCGCCGTCGCGGGTGTGGGTGTGCAGCACCGCCTTGAGGTCGTGCCGCGCGCGGTGGATGGCGCTGTGGATGACGTAACCGGCCTGGTTGATCCCTAGCCCAAGTGGGTCGTCGATGATCGTGCCGTCGACATCCACCTTGACCAGGTTGGAGGCGGTGATTTCATCGAACAGCAAGCCAAAGGCGTTGATCAGGAAGTGCTCGTCTGGCCCGGGCACCCGCGCCGAAAAGTGCGTGTAGATGTGGTCGGTCCAGCGGAACAATGCCGCCAGGCGATAGGCGGCCGCCAGTTTTACCCGCACCTCCCATTCCTCGGCACTGACCCGCTGGCGAACGGTGTTTGTTTGTGGGGATACGACAGACAATGAACTCATGGTGTGCTCCAGAAGAGAGGGTCAGTAGCCACGCTGGATATCGACCAGGTTGCGCAGCGGCGCCTGCTCGCGATAGCGGGCGAAGTTGTCGAGGAAGGCGTCGAGCAGCGCGGGGTAGCCGTCCTCGGAAATCGCCGACGTGTGCGGCGACAGGAATACGCGGGGGTGGTGGTACAGCGGGTGGCCCGCCGGCAACGGTTCCGGGTCGGTAACATCGAGGCTGGCGCGGCCGATCAGCCCGCTGTCCAGTGCTTCGAGCAAGGCCTGCTGGTCCAGTAGGGCGCCGCGGGCGATGTTGATCAGGTGCAGGCCGGGCTTGGCCTGGGCCAGCACCTGGCGGTCGATCAGGCCCCGTGTGGCTGGGGTCAGCGGTGCGGCGATGACCAGGTGATCGCTGCCTGCGAACAGGTGCTGCAGGCGCTCGACGCGCTCGACACCGGGCACTTCGGCAATCGGCTGCCCAGGGCGGTTCAGTGCCAGCACGCGCATGCCGAGCGCGGTGGCCTTGCGCGCCAGGCTCTGGCCAATGCTGCCGAAGCCGAAGATGCCCAACGTGCGGCCGCGCAACGGCGCCAAGGGCGTCAGGCGCCAGTCGGTGTCCTTCACCCACAGCCCCGGCAGTTGCTTGGCGGCGGCAAACACCAGGGCCAGGGCAAACTCTGCGACCTGCTCGGCGTTGGCGCCCTTGCCGCTGGTCACCGGCGGCCCCTGGAATACCCAGTCGGGGTAGAAGTCGATGCCCGACGACACCACCTGCACCCAGCGCAGCGACCAGGGCCAGCCTGGCGGCGGGGTATCTACGCGGTTACCGCGAATATTGATCGGGCGCACGATGAACACATCGGCAGGCACATCCACGTGCAACTGGCCGGGGGCGAGGTCGATGACTTCGTGGTCGGGCAGGTGCTCGCGCAGGTATTGGTTGGCCTGGGGGTCAAGCTGGCTGGCAATGATCGAGTGGCTCATGCTGCCACCTCCGCCAGTGCGCTGCGCCCGACCTGGGCCAGCACCACATCGTCCTGGGGCGTGTGGATGCGGCTACACAGCACGTCACGGTAGTGCCGCTCCAGCGGGTTGCGGCGGGACAGGCCAGGGTTGCCGGCAGCCTCGATGGCCAGCTCGACCGCCTGGATGGCGTTGCGGCTGACCAGGTGTTTGATCTGCCCGGCATGGCGCGGGTCAATGTGCCCGGCGACCGCCGAGTCCAGCAGGCTGCGGTTGGCGAACAGCAGGGTATCGATGCGCCCGACCACGTCCTGGAAGCGCGGCAGGTTCGCCAGCGGTGCACCCAGGTTGGAGGGTGCGCGGTTGTTGAGAAACTGCACCAGCCAGTCACGCGCAGCCTGGGCGACGCCGTCGTAGAGTGCCGGTAGCAGCACCGACATCCACAGCAGGCCGGTGCCATCGAGTTCGGCCCGCGGCGCGCTGGCAGGGCTGACACTGACGGCGTGGTCCAGCGGGATCAGCACGTCGTCAAAGCGCACCTCGTGGCTGCAGGTGGCGCGCATGCCCAGGTGGTCCCAGTCTTCGACGATGCTGATGCCGGGCGTGTCCTTGTGCACCAGAAAACCACCGACCAGCGGGTCTTTATCGTCGCTGCGCGCCCACACAAGGTACCAGGTCAGGCCGTAGCTGCCGGTGGAGTAGATTTTGCGCCCAGACAGCCGCCAGCCTGCAGCGGTGCGCCGTGCCACGGTGGCCGGCAGGCCGCCACGGGCCGGCGTGCCCAGTTCGGGTTCGACACGAAAGGCATTGATCAGCGCACCGTTGGCCACTGCGTCACGGGCGACCTGCAAGCGCAAGTGCTCGGGCCAGCGGGCTTCGTCCTGCAGGCGAAAGTGCTGCAGGTATTGCATGACCAGGATCAGCGCCGTGGAGGGGTCGCCCTTGCCAACGGCGGCAACCACCTGGCGCGCAGTGGCCAGGTCGGCCCCGCCGCCACCCAGGGCGCGGGGCACGGTCAAGCTCAGCAGGGCGTGGCGGTGAAGCAGGCTGAAGTTGTCGGCGGGGAACTGACCGCTGCGGTCATAGCGCTCGGCGTTGGCAGCAAGGGCCTGGGTCAGCTCGGCAAGAGCAGCGGTGGATGGGGGGTGACTCATGGAGTATTCATCCCTGGAACACGGTGGGTTTCTAAGACCGTATTCGTCTGGATGAGCGCTGTAAAAGTCTTTTTGGTTCTATGCTAATTATTTGTTTGTAGAATTTAAAAAATACCTACTATGCAAATGTTTTATTATGTGTGGGCTCCTGCTGTGGGCGCGGCCTGCAGCCTGTTCCCGGCAATCTCACCAAACAGCTCCACCGGCTCCTGCAGGTTACCCAGATACCGTGGATGGAACAGCCACAAGTCCACCTGCGGTTTGAAATCCGTCACGTTGACCACATCCAGTGCATCCCGATGGCGGCTGCTCTGCAGCAGCGGCTCGGGCACCAACCCCAGCCCTTGCCCGTTGGCGACCAGGCCCAGTTGCAGGTCGGTGCCAAAGGTTTCCAGGTTGATCGACAGGCTTAGCCCTTGTTCGCTCAAGGCCCGCTGCAGCCCCGCACGAAAACCGCAGCCGTCGGGGTTGAGCACCCAACCGCGGGTGTAACAATCCTTTAGCTTGTAACTGCGCTTGCTGGCGCTGCCCTTGGCGGCCACCACGCGCAGTGGCATACGCGCGATGGAGCGGCTGGTGATGCCCTCAGGGAAGATTTTGCCAGGTGGGAACAGTGCGGCAGCGGCGTCGAGTTCGCCGTTTTCCATGCGTGCGATCAGGCTGCTGCCCCAACCACTGGTGACTTGGGTGCGCAACACCGGGTAGGTGTCGCGAATCTGCGCCAGGGCGTCGAGCAGCACCACGTCCCCCAGGGTTTGCGGCACGCCCAGGCGCAACGTGCCTGACGGGGCGCCGTCATTGGCGACCAATTCACGCAGTGAGTCGATCTCCCGCAGGATCGCCTTGCACTGCTCATACACCCGCAGGCCCATTGGCGTTGGTTTCAGCGGTTTGGTGTTGCGGTCGAGCAGGGTGGCGCCGAGGTCTTCCTCGAAGTTCTGCACGCGACGGGTAATGGCCGGCTGGGTCAGTTGCAGGGCCTCGGCGGCGAGGTTGGTCGACTGGCAACGGATGACCGCCACGAAGGCGTCCATGTCATCGATTTTCATATTCGGCGCTCACATATTGGGGCTGTGGGACATACCTTGGAAGAATAATCCTCATTGTGCGGATTGTCACAGCGCCCGATGCATCAGTGCCTTGCCGTCAGGCGCTTTCGCGGGCGACCAGTTCGCAGGCGAGCAGGTTCAGCCGTTGCACCTCACCCTCATGCGCGATGGCGCCCAGGTGTTGCAGGACGCGCAAGGCCGCCACCTCGCCAATCTCCCGCGAGGGCGGCCGCAACGTGGTCAGGCTGGGCAGCAGCATGTCGGCGAAGGGGTAGTCGCCAAAGCCGACGATCGCCACGTCATCCGGTAGCCGCAGCCCCGCACGTTGGCCAGCCAACACGGCGCCGGCAGCCAGGTTGTCATTGGCAAAGATGATCGCCTCGGGGCGTGGCGTGCGGCGGATCAGCGCCTCCATTGCCTGTTTGCCTGCCTCGAACGGCGCGCAATCGGCGGAGGGCACGAACACCCAGGGTTCAAGACCGGCCTCGGCCAAGGCCTCGATGTACCCGTCACGCCGCTCCAACGCGCTCAAGTCGCCGGCTGCGCTGTTCTGCACGAAGGCGATGCGTCGATGCCCTTTTGCCAGCAAGTAGCGGCACGCCTGCACGCCGACCTGGTGATGCAGAAAACCGACCTGCAACGGCGCCCGCTCGGGGCGGTAATCCCAGATCTCGACCACGGGCACGTCAGCTTCGGCCAGCATCTTTTCAGTCGCCGGGCTGTGGAAATGGCTGGTGACCACCAACGCCGCCGGCGACCAGCCGAGGAACGCACGCACCGCACTCTCTTCCTGTTCTTCGCTGAAATAGCTGGACGCCAGCAGCAACTGATAGCCATGGCGGCTGAGGGTGTCGCTGAAGGCCTGGATGGTCTGGGCAAAGATCGGCCCTGAGATGTTCGGGATCACCATGCCGACAATACGCCCGCGCGCCGAGGCGAGGCCCCCGGCGACCAGGTTGGGAACGTAGCCCAGCGCCTGCACAGCGGCCTCTATGCGCTCGCGCAGAGGCGGTGAAACCTGCTCAGGCTGGTTGAAGAAACGCGACACACTGATCGCCGATACGTCTGCCGCGCGCGCCACGTCGGCCAGGGTGGCGCGGCCTGCACCACGGCGCTTTCGGGGGGAATCCTTGGCTTGGCTCACAGGGTCGCCTCATCGGGAAATGGCGCGATGGTAGCGCTAACGCAATGGCGCCTGGCAAATAGCTTTATTGCATATCAATCTGACTTTTAAGTATTTGACGTGCTAAGCAGCGCCCTCTGATACTTGCTCATGTTAGCGCTAACAAGCGCTGCTGTTGGCAAGCGCCTGCCACTCGCACGAGCGAGACCAGACAACCACAGCACCCTCCGTGTAGGCCCGTGAACGTGGGCCTGGTCTGGTCCCATAAGGCAGTGAGCAGCATGCAGACAACTCCGTTTCCTACTACACAACGCCGGCCGCTGGCAGCGGCCATTTTGTTGGCCGCGTTCGGCCAGGGCGCCCAAGCCACCGAACCTGCCGAGAGCGCGCCGCAAGCGACGGCCCTCGGCGCGGTGACGGTCACGGCCACTCGCCGTGAAGCCAGCCTACAGGAAGTCCCGGTGGCGGTTTCGGTGATCGATGGCGAGCAGCTCGAACGTGACAACCGCAACAACGTGGCCAGCATTGTCCAGCAGGTACCGACACTCAATTACCGGGCAGGCGCCTCGAACAAGGACACCTCGCTGTTCATCCGGGGCGTAGGCACCATTTCGACCTCCCCAGGCGTCGAGCCCACCGTGGCCACCGTGGTCGATGGCGTGGTGTTCGGGCGGCCGGGCCAATCTACCCTCGACCTGCTCGACCTGGAGCGCATCGAAGTGCTGCGTGGCCCGCAGGGCACGCTGTTCGGCAAGAACGCGTCGGCCGGCGTGCTGAACGTGGTCAGCAAGGCCATCCCCGAGCAAACCCGCGGCTACGTGGATTACTCGCACTTTGGCGGTGGCGATGAAAACCGCCTGCGCTTCGGCATTGGCGGGCGGCTCAGCGAACAGTTCAAGGGCTCGCTGAGCACCTTGTGGGGCGATTACGACGGCAATGTCGAAAACGTTGCCAATGGCCACGACGTCAATGGTTACCAGCGCAAAGGTGCCCGCGGCAAGCTGGAATTCGAACCCAACGAAGACCTGCGCCTGACCTTGATCGCTGACTACATGAAAGGTGAAGACACACTCCCCAGCGGTGTGATCACAAGCGCCAGTACAGCGTTTGCCAACCAACTGCGCCCGGTCACCCCTAGCGCGCACAACCGCGATATCAACAGTGACTTCAAGACCCACGTCGAAGACGAGAACCAAGGCTTGTCGGCCCAGCTCGACTGGCAACTGGGTGACTACACCCTGACCTCGATCAGCGCCTGGCGCGGCTGGGACAACACCCAGTACCAGGACGGCGACCGCCGTGCGTTGCTCCCCGTGACCGCGTCCCATGACAAGGGCACGGTGGACTACGACCAGTACAGCCAGGAGTTTCGCCTGACCTCGCCCAAAGGGCAGTTCAACGAGTACGTGCTCGGCGCCTTCTACATGCACGGCACTTCCAACGAAACCTACCAGCGCCTGTCGGTCAACGGCGGCGTGGCCAACACGGGGCGGGCAGATTACTCAACGACCAACGACAGCGTCGCGCTGTTCGGTGAGAACACCTTCAACTTCACCGACGACTTGCGCGCCATCTTCGGCCTGCGCTGGACCCACGACGACCTGGAGTACGACCACCGCCGGGTCTCCAGCTCGGCCACCGCGGTCACCGGCATCCAGCCTTCGACCGCCAGTTCCGGCTCGGTGGACGAGGACGGTTGGAGCGGGCGCACCGGCCTGCAATACGACTTCAACGACAACCTCACCGGCTACGTCACCTATTCGCGTGGCTACAAAGGCCCGGCCTACAACGTGTTCTTCAACATGCAGCCGCGCGACACCGGCGCCCTCAAACCGGAAACCTCCGACGCTTATGAGGTCGGCCTGAAGAGCACGGCGCTGGACAACCGGCTGACCGCCAACCTGGCGGTGTTCCACACCGACTACGACGACTACCAGGCCAACTTCTTCGACACGGTGGCCAATCAGGTGGTAACGCGTTTGGTCAACGCCGGCAAGGTCAAGACCCAGGGCGTGGAACTGGATGCCAGTTTCCAGGCGACGTCGCAGCTGAAGTTGACCACCGCCGTGGCCTACACCAAGGCCCGTGTCGACCACTTCAACTGCCCGGCAGGGGCCGCGGCCAACTGCAACATCGACGGTGGCCACCTGCCGTTTACCCCGGACTGGAAGACCTACGTACGTGCCGACTACGTGATCCCGCTGGACAACGGCCTGGATGTCGAGCTTTCCAGCGACTACAGCTGGCAGGATTCGGTGCAGTTCAGCCTGGACCAGAACCCAGACACCGTGCAGGGCGCCTACGGCATCTGGAACGCCAGCATTGCCCTGGCCGACTACAACGACGGCTGGCGTGTGGCACTGCTGGGCAAAAACCTGGGTGACAAGTCGTATGCGCAGATGCTGGCCAGCGGTGGCGATTACATCTACCGCTCCGTACCACGCGACGACGGGCGCTACTTCGGCGTGCAGTTGCGCAAGGATTTTTGAGTCACTCGAATCCTGCGCATGACCTGTGTAGGAGCAGCCTTGTGCTGCGAAGAGGCCGGTACGGCTTATACAGAGGCTGTGGCGTTACAGGCCTCTTCGCAGCACAAGGCTGCTCCTACAAAAGCGCAGCGACAACCCCATCAAGGAGATCGACATGAGCCGTCAACTGAGCCTGGGCGCCTTCCTCATGGCCACCGGGCACCACGTGGCCGCCTGGCGCCACCCGGACGTACCGGCCGACCCCATGGACTTCAGCAGCTACCGCCGCGCCGCGCAGGTCGCCGAAGCGGCCTGTTTCGACGCGTTGTTCGTCGCCGACAGCGTTGCCGCGCCTACCGACGCCCTGGCCAGCCACAGCGCACGCTCCACCTATTTCGAACCGCTTACCCTGCTGTCGGCGTTAAGTGCCGTTACCGAGCGCATCGGCCTGATCGCCACCGCCACCACCAGCTACAACGAGCCGTACCACGTAGCACGCAAGTTCGCCTCGCTCGATCACCTGTCCGGCGGCCGCGCTGGCTGGAACCTGGTCACCTCGGACGCGGCCGCCGAAGCGGGCAACTTCGGCCGCCAGGCGCATATCCCGCATGCCGAGCGTTACGCTCGAGCCCGGGAGTTTCAGCAGGTGGTACAGGGCCTGTGGGACAGCTGGGCTGACGACGCCTTCGTGCACGACAAGGCCGGTGGGCTGTTCCACCGTCCTGATGGGGTGCGTGCCCTGGATCACGCAGGCGAGCACTTTCGCGTGAAAGGCCCGCTGAACGTCGCCCGCTCGCCCCAGGGGCGGCCGGTGCTGGTTCAGGCGGGCTCCTCGGAAACCGGCCGCGAGCTGGCCGCGTTCAGTGCCGAGGTGGTGTTTACCGCGCAACCGAGCCTGGCCCGCGCCCAGGCGTTCTACGCCGACCTCAAGGGCCGGCTGGCCGCTTACGGGCGGGGCGAGGATTCGCTGAAGATCATGCCTGGCGTGTTTGTGGTGGTTGGGCATAGCCAGGCTGAAGCCGAAGAGAAGTACCAGCAGTTTCAGGAACTGGTCGACCCGCGCGTCGGGGTTGGTTTGCTCGGGCGCATGCTCGGCAATTTCGACCTTTCCGGTTACCCGCTCGACGGCCCGCTGCCCGAACTGCCGCCCACCGAAGATGGCCAGCGCAGCCGCCAGCAACTGCTCACCGAACTTGCCGGCAACGAGCAACTGACACTCGCCCAGCTTGGCCGGCGCATCGCCGGCGGGCGAGGGCACTACAGCCTGATCGGCACCCCGGCCCACATCGCCGATGAACTGCAGGCCTGGTTCGAGGGCCGTGCCGCCGATGGCTTCAATGTGCTGGTGCCGCACCTGCCCCTGGGGCTGGAGGATTTCGCCAACCTGGTCGTGCCCGAGCTGCAGCGCCGCGGGTTGTTCCGCCGCCAGTACCAAGGCCGCACCCTGCGTGAACACTTGGGGCTGCAGCGCCCTGCCAATCCCTTCTTTACCGAACGAGGTCAACCATGAGCTACGCCGCCCACCCCGAGCGCTACGCGCGCATGCCTTATCGCCGTGTCGGCCGCAGCGGCCTGGTGTTGCCGGCCCTGTCCCTGGGCCTGTGGCACAACTTTGGTGATGCGACGCCTATCGATACCCAACGCGCGTTGCTGCGCACCGCATTCGATGCGGGCATCAACCACTTCGACCTGGCCAACAACTACGGCCCGCCCTACGGCAGCGCCGAAACCAACTTCGGCCGGCTGCTGCGTGAAGACCTGCGCAGCTACCGCGACGAACTGATCATCTCGAGCAAGGCGGGCTGGGACATGTGGCCAGGGCCGTACGGGCAGGGCGGCAGTTCGCGCAAGTACCTGATCAGCAGCCTCGACCAGAGCCTGCAGCGCCTGGGCCTGGACTACGTCGACATCTTCTATTCGCACCGTTTCGATGCCGACACGCCGTTGGAAGAAACCGCCATTGCCCTGGCCGACATCGTTCGTCAGGGCAAGGCGCTGTATGTCGGCATTTCGTCCTATTCGGCGGGCAAGACGGCTGAGATTGCGGCGCTGCTGGCCGAGCTGAAAGTGCCGCTGCTGATCCACCAGCCTTCGTACAACCTGTTCAACCGTTGGATCGAGCGTGACCTGCTGGCCACCACTGATGCGCTCGGGGCCGGGGTGATCGTGTTCACGGCGCTGGCCCAAGGCCTGCTCAGCGATAAGTACCTGAACGGCATTCCCACCGATGCCCGCGTCAACCGCGCCGGCGGTGGCTCGTTGCTGCCCCAGCACCTGTCGCCAGACAACATTGCCCGCGCCCGCGCCCTCAATGAAATCGCCCGGGGGCGAGGCCAGAGCCTGGCGCAACTGGCCCTGGCCTGGACCCTGCGCGACCCGCGCGTGAGTTCGGCACTGATTGGTGCAAGCCGGCCCGAGCAAATCATCGAGAACGTGGCCGCACTCGATAACCTGGTGTTCAGCCCCGAGGAGTTGGCGGCCATCGACCAATACGCCGTCGAAGGCGGAATCAACCTCTGGGAAAAACCCTCGACCGACTGGAAGGAGTGACCCATGCGTGTGCTACGCCTTGCCGTCCTGTTATTGCTGAGCTTGGCCGGTGCTGCCCAGGCGGCAGACCCTGCGACGTTGCGCATTGGCTATCAGAAGGGCTCGATCAGCCTGGTCCTGGCCAAGCAGCATCGCCTTCTGGAGCAGCGCTTTGCCCATACCCAAGTTGAGTGGATCGAGTTTCCGGCCGGCCCGCAAATGCTAGAAGCCTTGAACATTGGTAGCCTCGACATCGGTTCGACCGGTGATATTCCGCCGATCTTCGCCCAAGCAGCTGGTGCCGACCTGCTGTACATCGGTGCCGAACCGCCCAAGCCGCAGGCTGAGGTGATTCTGGTACCGAAAGACAGCCCGGTGGCCAGCGTTGGCGACCTCAAGGGCAAACGGATTGCCCTGCAGAAAGGCTCGAGTGCGCACAACCTGTTGATGCGTAGCCTGGCCAAGGCTGGGTTGAGCATCCGCGATGTGCAGCCGGTGTACCTGGCGCCTGCCGATGCGCGTGCGGCGTTCGAGCGCGGCAGCGTGGACGCCTGGGCGATCTGGGACCCGTTCTATTCGGCCATCGACCTGGAGGGCAAGGCGCGGCTGTTGGCCGATGGCCAAGGGCTGGGCTTGATCGGGCCTTTCATGCTGGGGGCGCGTGAGTACGTCGAGGCCAACGGGGCGTTTGTCGGTCAGCTGCTGGATGCGATTAGCCAGGCCGAGGCGCTCACACGCAGTGACGAAGCCGGGAGCATCCAGTTGCTTGCACAGTTCATGGGCTTGCCGGAGGCTGTGGTGCGGCGCAGCTTCAGCCATCGGCCGGCGTCGCCGGTGATACCGGTGAGCGATGAGATCGTGGCAGCGCAGCAGCGCACGGCGGAGCTGTTTTTCCAGAACAAGGTGCTGCCCAAGCGGGTGGATATTGGCGGGGCGGTGTGGCGACGGAACTGAGCCAAACGCAACGTTCGGCTTTCATTGCCCGGGTAGGAGCAGCCTTGTGCTGCGAAGAGGCCGGTGTTGCCACACTATTTCTATGAGCCTTACCGGCCTCTTCGCAGCACAAGGCTGCTCCTACAGGGGGGATTTCGGCGGTATTTGGGGTCAACCCTGGGCAAACGCCAACAGCTTCTTGCCATCCAGTCGATATTTAACCCACTCAGCCTGCGCTTCGGCCCCCAGCGACTGGTAGAACCCGATCGCAGGTTCGTTCCAGTCCAGCACACTCCATTCCAGGCGCCCGCAGCCGTTCTCCACAGCCTCGCGGGCAATGTGCCGCAGCAATGTGCGCCCGGCACCATCGCCGCGCTGCTCGGGCGTGACGTACAAGTCTTCCAGATAAATCCCGTTACGCCCCAGCCACGTCGAATAACTGTAGAAATACACGGCAAAACCGATCGCCTGACCATCCCGCTCGCAGATCAGGCTGTGCACTGTACTGCCCTCGTCGAACAGGCTGCGCTCGATATCGGCGACCGAGGCGATCACCTCGTGGCGCGCACGTTCGTAGTCGGCAAGCTCGGTGATGAAGGCAAGAATCTGCGCGGCGTCGGTACGCACCGCGGGGCGGATAGTGAGGCTCATGGGGCGGGCTTCCTAGAACGAGATGAAATCAGTACAGTATTTGTATCTATTTAATTTAGCAAAACTGTACCGGTCGCAAGGCAGGGCGACTCCGTTAGTGTGACAGCACCAATAATGATTGTGGAATGCCTGCCATGCTTGCCTCTGCCGACCTGCTTACAGCGTTCGTGCTGTTTGCCTTCGTATCCTCCATCACCCCGGGGCCGAACAACACCATGCTGCTGGCCTCGGGTGTGAACTTCGGCGTGCGTCGCTCGATCCCGCACGCCATGGGCATCAGCCTTGGCTTCATGGTCATGGTGCTGGCCGTCGGTTTGGGCCTGGGCGAGGTGTTCAAGGCCTGGCCGCCGTTGTACACCGTGCTGCGTTACACCGGCGCGGCCTACTTGCTGTATCTGGCGTGGAAAATCGCGACCTCGGGGCCAATCGGCACGGATTCGGACAAGGCCCGCAAGCCGCTGGGGTTCTGGGGCGCCGCCGCGTTCCAGTGGGTCAACCCCAAGGCCTGGGTGATGGCGGTGGGGGCCATCACTACCTATACACCGGCCCAGGGCTACGTGATGAACGTGGTTGTCATCGCCGCGCTGTTTGCCCTGGTCAACCTGCCCAGCGTCGGGGTCTGGGTCATGTTTGGCAGCGCTTTGCGCAACCTGTTGCAGAACCCGCGCTGGCTGATGCTGTTCAATGTCCTGATGGCCTTGCTGCTGGTGATTTCACTCTACCCGCTGCTGTTTGTAGAATCGGCGTTTTCATAGACCGATGAGTACAGCAAGCCGATGCAGTTGATCCCCTGGTCACACCTATGCCCCGAAGGCTTCACCTTGCGCGGGTGGCGCACACCCGCCAGTGGCAAGCCTTTGCTGCATTTTCTGCACGGCAACGGCTTCTGCTGCCTGGCGTACCAGCCGTTGCTGATGCGCCTGGGCGAGCATTTCGACCTGTGGCTGTGCGATGTGCAAGGCCACGGCGACAGCGACCATGGCGGCGTGTTTCGCGGGTGGAACCGCACCGCTGAATTGGCGGTGGAGGCGTTCGAAAGCGGGCGTGGCGAGTATGGCGAGGTACCGCGCTTTGCCCTCGGGCACAGCTTTGGTGGCGTGCTCACGGGGCTGATCCTGGCCAGCGCACCCACGCTGTTCGAGCGCGCCGTATTGCTTGACCCGGTGCTGTTCAGCCGCCGTATGATCGGTGTGATGGGCGCGGCTGCGCTGGTCGGCCTGCATCAGCGCCATGCCTTGGCGCGCAAGGCGGCCAACCGCCGCAGCCATTGGCCTGATCGTGAGGCGGCACTGGCCTCGCTGCAGGGGCGCGGCATTTTCAAAGGCTGGACCGATGCGGCAATGTTGGCCTATGTGGAGCATGCCATTGGCGATTGTGGCGAGGCGGTAGTGCTCAAGTGCCGGCCCAGCCGCGAGGTGGAAATTTTCAGTTCGTTCCCCAAGCGCATGTGGGCAAACCTGGCCGCGATCCACACACCGACGCGGGTGCTGTATGGCGAACAGACCTATCCCTTCGTGCCGCATTCGGTCAAACGCCTGGCGGCGCTGAACCCCAACGTGAGCGCGCGGCAGGTCGCCGGTGGGCACTGCTTCATGCAGGAGGACCCGGCCATGGCCGCCGAGCAGGTGTTGGCCTTCCTGCAACCGTGACGTTGTCGTTCCATAGGTGAGACGATGCATGCCATTTAAGCTGTCTACCGGCTTATTGGCATCATTGGTAAGGTGATCCCAGCCAAGAGAGGAGACTTCTCATGAAAAAGATTCTGGGTATTCACCGCAGCCCTCACGCCCACTGGGTAGGCGATGGCTTCCCGGTGCGCAGCCTGTTCACCTACGACGACCTGGCCCGCCAGATCAGCCCGTTCTTGCTGCTGGACTACGCCGGCCCGCACGACTTCACCCCTACACGTGACCGACGCGGCGTCGGCCAGCACCCGCACCGTGGTTTCGAAACGGTGACCATCGTCTACCAAGGCGAGCTCGAACACCGCGATTCCACGGGGGCCGGTGGCTTGATCGGCCCCGGCGACGTGCAATGGATGACGGCGGCCAATGGCATTATCCATGAAGAATTCCATTCGCCGGCATTCGCCCGCACGGGTGGCACACTCGAAATGGTCCAGCTGTGGGTCAACCTGCCTGCGCGTGACAAGCGCGCCGCGGCGGGTTACCAGACGTTGCTTGCCACGGATATCCCGGTGGTGGCGCTGGATGACCAGCGTGGCAGCCTGCGGGTGATCGCGGGTGAATTCCAAGGCCACCAAGGCCCTGCGCGGACCTTCACCGCGATGGATGTCTGGGATTTGCGCCTGAATGCACAAGCGACCTTGCAACTGCCCGTAGCCGCAGGGCGCAACGCTGCCTTGGTGGTGCTGCGCGGGACTGTGCGGGTCAACGGTGAACGGGAAGCCGGGCCAGCCAGCCTGGTACTGCTCGAGCGTGGTGGTGAGGACATTGTGCTCGAGGCGCTGGAAGGCGCCAGTGTGCTGCTGCTCAGCGGTGAGCCGATCGATGAGCCGATCGTTGGCTATGGCCCATTCGTGATGAACAGCCAGGCAGAAATCGCTGAGTCGTTCGACGACTTCCATGCCGGCCGGTTCGGGCAGATGCAGGCCGAGGGCAGCTGAGACCGCTCGTCGTCAACTCTGTGCAGCCGATCGAACAGCCCTGGCTGGCCTGCGATCTTCCACTAAGGTGCTAGATGATCCCGCGCACCATCATTGCTCCGGCGCATGGACGGCCGCCTGAGCATGCGCAATATCAATTGGCACCATGCCTGGCAAAGGCGTACCTAAACAACAGGCCATCCAGTACAGAGAGGGTCGTACAATGTCGTTGATAGGCGTTTCAATGCTAGAGATGCGGCAAATGATCGAGCAAGCCTGCCTGCCTGATCGCTGCGAGGTCAGTTGCGCGGATGGCGCCCACCTGACCATTCGCCTGGGCCAGGGGCAGCGCCTCGATGCGGGCGTTACCCTGACAGGCGTTGCGCTGCAGGACCTCAACAGTTGCCGCGACGTGGTGAACCTGGTTTCGCAGCTGCATGCGCTGCGTGACAAGCCGACCACGCCAATAAGGGCGATTGCCTGAGCCTGCACCTTGTGTCCCGGTCAGCCGAGGCTGGCCGGGCGCACATATTCCGGCATCAGGCCGTTGAACCAGAACAGGATCATCGACACCAGGATGGTCACCAGCACTAACAGCCCAACCCCCCACACACAGGCGGCGAACAGCATGGCCTGCTCCTTGCGTAACCGCAGAAACGTCTGCAGCCCGCCAAACAGCAGCACGCTGGCATAAGCCGAAGCAGCCAATAGCGCGGTCAGCGCCAGCCAGCGAATCGGCAGCAACCCAACCACCCCCGCGAAAAACCACGGCGTGGCGCAGTAAGCGGCAAAGCCGATGCATTGCTGCAGGCTGGGTTGCGCATCGAAGCCGCGTGACATCCAGCGGATCATCACGCCCATAATCATGACCCCGACCACTGTGGCTGCGTACAGCAGGCCTGCCAACTGCGCCGCGCTGCCAATGCTCAGGCGCACGCGTTCTTCGGCGGCCAGGCTCCAGCCGAACGTGGTGGTGCCGACAAACAGGCAAATGGCGGGGATCAGCGCCAGGGCTAGCAGCCGAGGCAGGTATTGCTGCGGATGGTCCTCTTCGGCGCGGCGTATCTCCATCCAGGCATCGGACGGGCGGGTAAAGAGCTTGAGCAGTGGACTGTTCATGACGGTCTCCAGGAGGCATGGGCTCTTTTCTATGGAGACGCGCAGTTGCGGGCAGGTTCAGCGCATTTGATCGCCGTTGATCACCTTATTGCAGCTCAAGCAGGAGGTTCAGCCCGCCATCGCCACATTTGCCCTGGTCACGCACCACCCCGCGGTAGGTGCGGCCATCCCAGACGAACGCCACGCTGTGGGCGCGATCGACCTTGTCGGGCAGCGGCGGGCAGATGTGCAAGCGCAGGGCAGGGCGGCCCTGCAGGTTGAGGGCAGCAAGTTGGCATTGGCATTCCACGCTCTGGGCGACCGGGCCGAACAACGTATCGCGTACGTAATCCAGCTGCACAAAGGTATTGGGTGCGCGGCCGGGCATTTTCATGGGCATGGGCTCCTTGTGAACGCTGACGCGGCTCCTCTTTAGAAGCCTTTCAGGCCCGGATGTTCAAGTTTTTACCTGATCAGCCTGCTTTGCGCAGGGTCAGGTTGATCCGCCGCTCGCCCATGCGCGGATGCACGCCGGGTTTGATGGGCAGCACGCCATGAAAGCGCAAGCGATCCTCACCGCCCCACACCAGCACATCGCCATGGCTCAACGGCACACGCTGGGTCTTGTCCGAACGCTGCAGCCCGCCCAGCAGGAACACTGCGGGCAAGCCCAGTGAAATCGACACGATCGGTTGGCTGAAGTCCTGCTCGTTACGGTCCTGGTGCAAGCTCAAACGGGTGCCTGGCAAGTAGTGGTTGACCAGGCAGGCGTCGGGCACGAAGTCGTCGAAACCGGCGACGGCCGCAGCGCGGTTTGCCAAGCTGAGCAGCACCGGCGGTAGCGCAGGCCAGGGTTGGCCACTCTGCGGGTCGGTCAGGGTGTAGCGGTAGCCGTGCTCGTCACTGACCCAACCCAGTGCCCCGCAATTGGTCAGTGCGACAGCCATGTGCAGGCCACCGGGCGTGTGCATGTGCCGGAACGGCGCGGCGCGCAGCACCGTGCGCAAAGCGTCTAGCAAGGCCTCGAGCTCGGCCAGGGCGAAGCCGGGCAGCAGCACGGTATGGCTGGCCAGGCGTTGCGGCTGGGGGCCGAACAGGTCGAGGTCGGACTGGATCATGGAAGCAGCACCAGGCTTACGGTGTTCCATTCTACCCCGGCTCATGCGCTCCCCGTGTAGGAGCAGCCTTGTGCTGCGAAGAGGCCGGTGATAGCAGCGCAAATTTACTGTGTTTTCACCGGCCTCTTCGCAGCACAAGGCTGCTCCTACAAAGGGCGGTGAGGTAGCAGGGAAACAATAAAAAAGGAACCGCGGCACCAGGGAGAGTGAGCACCGCGGTTCAAGGGGGGAGCAGGTTATTTTTGGGTCACAGTGGCCATGTTCGCGCTGCCCAGCTGGCTGATGGTGGCGGTTTGCGCCATGCCGCTCTGGTCGACGAACGCCTTGTTGCCCTGGCCACCCTGGGTCACGTAGGCGACGTTGATGCTGTCGGCCTGCTTGATGGTGGCCTCGTTGCCACTGCCGTAGAGCTGGTTGGTGTAGCTCTGGTTGCTATAGCCGGACTGGTCCAGGTTGATGACGTTGCCGGTGCCCTCGCTGCTGCCGAAGGCATAGTTGTCGGTACCGCGCTGGTCGGCGACCAGGATGTTGTCGGTGCCGTTCTGCTCGAAGAACAGTTCGTTGTTGCTGTCGGCCTGCTTGGTCTGCATCGCGTTGTTGTTGCCGGTCTGGTTCAGCGTGGCCAGGTGGTTGTCGCCGTTCTGCGTCAGGTTGACGCCGTTGCCGTTACCGTACTGGTTGATCACGGCCGTCTGGTTGACGCCGAACTGGCCGCCCATCTTGTCGCCTTTCCAGTTGCTGGCGGTGATCTTGTTGCCGTTGCCTTGGGTGGTCACGGTCAAGTTCAGGTTTTCGCCGTTCTGGTAGGTGTAGTGCAGGTTGTTGTTACCGGTCTGCGAAATGGTGGTGGTCGAGTTGTTGCTCTCGAACTGGTCCGACCAGCTGGCGTTGGCCTTGCCTTTTTGCGTGAGGGTGGCCTTGTTGGCGTCGCCGAAGCTTTGGTCGATGTAGCCTTCGTTGAGCTGGCCGGTCTGGGTGACGTTGGCCTGGCTGCCGACTTGCGTGTCTTGCCAGACCTCCACCGAGTTGCCGGTACCGGTCTGGCTGAGGCCGATGGTGCCACCCTCGCCGTCGCGCTGGTCGCCGTAAGCCCAGTTTTCCTTGCCGTCCTGGTAGATCTGGATGTTGCCGTCGTTATGCGTCAGGTGCTCGGCGGCGGCGTAGTTGTCGGCGCCTGCCTGGATGATCATGCTCTGGTTATTGCTGCCGCCGAAGGTCTGCTCGACGAAGGCTTCGTTGCGCTGGCCGGACTGCTGGGTGGTGGCCTGGCTGCCCAGCTGGCTGTCCTGCCACACGGTCGAGCGGTTTTCAGTGCCTTGCTGGGTCTGCAGCGACTGGTTGTTCTCGCCCAGCGACTGGCTGGCGAAGGCATCGTTATAGCTGCCGCCGGCCTGCTGGGTGATCTGGCTGCCATTTTCGAACAACTGCTCGGCGTAGCCTGCGTTGTACGAGCCGGTGGCGCTTTGTTGGATATCGCTGGTGCTGTTGGCCTGCACCGCCAGGTGATTGTGGCCCTTGCCGGTCTGCGACTGGGTGGCCGAGGCGAACGGCGCGAGGGTCTGGGTCACTTCGGCAATGTTTTCCTTGCCGTCTTGAGTTTGGGTCGAGGTGCTGTCGGCAGCCATGACCTGGCCTGCAAGGGCGAGGACGATAGCGGCACTGAGGGGAGCGAGCTTGAACATGGTGGTGCCTCCAGGTCTATCGGTATTGGGTGATCTGAACATGCTGGCCATTGCCGGCTTGGGTCACGGAGCTGTTGAGGCCCGTGCCGGACTGCACGATGTTGGCGCTGTTGTTGTTGCCGATCTGGTCGATGGCAGCGCTGTTGCTGCTGCCGCTCTGGCGGATCGACGCGCTGTTGCCATATCCCTGCTGGCTGATGCTGGCCATCAGGTCACTACCTTCTTGCAGGATGTACGCCTCTTGCGCGCCCCCGGCCTGGACGATGCGGCCCAGCAGGGCCTGGCCGTTCTGGTCGAGGGCGGCGCGGTTGCCCGTGCCTTGCTGCTCGATCACCGCTGCCTGGCCGGCGCCGACCGGTAACAGGCGGATGATCACCGGGTCACCGAGGTCATTGCCGGCCGCAAGGTCGGCGTTGTCCATCAGGTCCTCGGCCCAGCTGGCCTGGCCCGCCAGGGCCAGGCAGAGCAACAGTGGATACAGGCATTTCATGGCGTTCTCCCGCCTTCTACTGCACGACGACGTTGACGGTGCGTGTGGTCCCTGGGCTGGTGGTGATGGTCGCCGTCGGCGCGGCGGTCGGGATCACCGTGGTGCTGTTGCTGACCGCCAGGCGCCAGCGCCCGGTGACCGGTACGGTAGTGGTGCCCAGGGTTTGCACGCCGGTGGTGGTGGTGACACGTACGGTCACAACGTTGCCGGTGGTCACCGACGAGGTGCCGCTGATGTCCCAGTTGTACCGGTTGTTGGAGCGTGCCGTGACCGTGGCTGCGGTGACCGCAAAGGTCTCGGCGGCTGGGCGTGGCGACACGTTGACCGTGACGGTGCCGGCGTTGGACAGCGCCCCCAGCGAGTCACGCACCTGGTAGGTGAAGGTGGTGGTAAAGGCCGCCGTCACCGTGGCCGGTGGGGTGTAGGTCACCGTCGTGCCATCGGTGCTGACGCCTCCTCGGCCGGCAGCGGGTTGCGTGACGGCGGCAACGGTCAACGGCAGGTTGCCTTCCGGATCGGTGTCGTTGGCCAGCACGTTGATGGTCAGCGGCACGCCCAGGGTGGCGACTGTTTCCGGGTTGGCCGTCGGCGCCTGGTTGGGCGCAACGTTGATGGTCACCGTGGCCGGTTCCGACTTCAGGCCTTTGGCATCCACCGCCCGGTAGTTGAAGGTGGCCACCAGCGGTTGCGTGGCACCGGCGGGTGGGGTGTAGGTGACCGAGGTGGTGCCGTTGAGCACGACGCCGCCAAGGCCGGTACCCGGTTGGGTCAGGTCGCTGATGGCCAGCGGTACGTTGCCGTCCGGGTCGCTGTCGTTCAGCAGCAGGTTGAGGGTCAGCGGGATGCCGACACTGGTGCTGCCGACATCGGCCTGGGCCAGCGGCGGTTGGTTGGCCGCCTCGACCGGCGCATTGCCGACCACGATCACCGGTTCCACATCGCTGCCGCCATGGGCCGACTTGACTGTGACAGTGGCCGGCGGCTGTGCCAGGTCATTCACGGTCAGGCTCTGCAACGTGCCCGATTTGGACATCCGGCCATAGCCTTGGGCGAGCATGTCGGGGATGGCCACTTCGTCGCTGGAGCGGGCCTCGATGAACAGGCGCTTGTTGGCCCAGTCGTAGCGTGCGGTGCTGACCTTGACCACGTCAGTCAGCTTGCTCGACAGTGCGGTCGGCTGGGTGCCGGCAGTGCTGTTGCTGGCAGTCACCACCACCACGGCGGGCGGCACGGCCTGGCCGAACTGCTGGCTGAAGAACAGCCCGTTGTTGTCTGTCAGCAGGTTGAACTGGCAAGGCGAAGGCGGCGTGCCGATCAGTGCCAGGCCATTGCGCATGCACAGACTAGCGTCATGCGGCGCCTTGGCGAACACCTCCACACGGGTGCCGGAGCCGTTGCGCGAGTAGGTGGCGCGCTCCAGGGTCACTGGCGTTTGCGCACGCTGGTCGAGCACCTTGCCAGACACCGTGAACAGCGACGTTTCGATGCGCCCGGGCGGGCCGTCGATACGGATGAAGTTGGTGTTGAACGGGCTGCCGACCACGGTCTCGGGCCTGTTCGGGTCACCAATGAAGGTGTCGGTGGCGCCGGTGTCTGGGTTGACCTCCAGGTACGGCCCGCCAGCGCCTCTTAGCCATGGGCCAAGCGCGCCGTTGAGCGCACCGGTGAAGTTACCGGGGGCACCGATGCCGATGTCACGGGTGATGTTGATCGCGCGCCGGCCAGGGGTGGTGACGTTGACCGTCTCGACACCGTAGGGGTGGGTAATGGTGTAGACACCGGCCCGGGGTACCGAGACGCGGATGCGGATGCGGGCAAAGCTCTGCTGGTCGCCATCCACCGGGTTTTCAGCGGCAAAGGCGGCCTCAAGGCCGGCGACATAGGCGTCCAGCTCATAACCGCTGTTGCCCACCGCCGGGATGGTGGCTTCGGCCAGGAACCAGAACATCTCGGGTGGCCAGTTGTCGGGGAACACCAGGGGCAAGGCGTCGTCGTAGATGCCCGGCTCCGGCAACAAGGTACACATGTAGGACGGTGCACCCGGCGCGCCGGCAACCCGCGAACTGGTGGCGCGTGACTGGCACAGCTCAAGCGACAGGTCGTTGCCGTCCTTGTACCACATCGGGTAGCCGCCGGTGGCGAAGGTGTAGGGCCCGGGGTCGACATCGGACAGCGCGGCGAAGGCAGCGCTGGTGACAGTGAGAGAGAAACCGGCGGCGAACAGCGCACGGCGTGGCCAAGTGTTCATGCTGCCTCCTTGAGGGCTGAGCCTTTGTCTGTTCATGGCACCAGCACCACGTCTTCGCTGTCGCTACCGCCATTGGCGCTGGTGACTTGCACCTTGGCCGGTGGGATGGGCGAAAGGGATGTGCTCAATGTCTTCACCGCGCCGTTGCCACTGAGGTTGCCCAGCAACGTGCCGTTGCCGGTGTGGGCGGTGAGGGCGGGCGGGCTGGTTTCGTCACTGGTGCTGGCGACCAGCGTCAGTTGCCCGGTGGACAGGTGGTATTCAGCCTGAGTGATGGTCACCAGGTCGGTCAGTGGCAGGTTGGCCGTGGACAGGCTGCTGGTCGGGATGGCCACGCTGTTGTCGGCGGTCAGTACCAGCGTGGTGGGCACATTCGGGTTGAGTACCGACTGGGCGTACCAGGCACCGGTGCCGTTGGCTTCGGTCAGGTTCAGGTTTGGTGTCTGGCTGGTCAGGATGACGGCGGCCGGTGGCGGCGGGGCCATGACGAAGACATCTTGCTGGGCGTGCAGGTCGCCATTCTCGGTGCGCCGCGAGTAGGTGGTGCGCTGCGGCATCAGCGGCGTGGGCAGGGCAACATCGGAAAGCTTGCCCGAGATCGAGAACAGCTCGGTCCGCAGGTCGATGCCCCCCGGGCCTTCGATGCGCACAAAGTTGGTGTTGAACGGGCTTCCGGTCACACGCTCATCCAGGTTCGGGTCGCCGATGAAGCGCTCGCTGCCTTCGGTGTAGGGGCCATTGACGCTGCGCAGGAACGGCCCGACATCGCCTTTGAGTGCGCCGCTGAAGTCGCCAGCGCCAGCGATGCCAATGTCGCGGGTCATGTTGATCGCCCGGCGCCCACCGGCCGGTACGTCAAAGACTTCGACGCCGTAGGGATGGGTGACCACGTAGGTGCCTGCGGTCGGCACATCGACGCGAATACGCACCCGGGCGAAGCTGACCTGGTCGCCTTCGACCGGCTCTTCGGCGGCAAATGCTGCCTCGATGGCCGTGCCGTAGCTCAGGTCGATGCCTCGTGCAGCGTCGACGATGGCGGCGTCGGCGGTGAACCAGAAGGCTTCGTCAGGGAAATTGGTGGGGAAGGCGATGGGTTGGGTGTCGTCGAACACGCCGGGGGTGGGTAGCAGTGTGCACATGTACGCCGGCGCGCCGGGAGCACCGGCGACCCTTGAACTCACCGCTTTGGTCAAGCACAGGTCGAGGGTGCGACCATGACTGTCCTGGTACCAGCCTGCAAAGTTGCCATTGGCAAGGTTGTAGGGGCCGGGGTCGACAGCGTTCAATGCAGCCTGTGCCGGGATCTGGAGCATGCCGGCGAAAATCGCCACTGCCAGCGGGTGGGGTATCGGTCGGAGCATGAGTCAATTCCTCCTGCAAACGGGCCCATGGACTTGGGGCGTCTAGGAGGAGATCGGCAATAGGCGTGCCAAACCGAAATAAATGACTCGCAGGCGTTGTACAACGGGGGATACGGCCGTTTCGTGGGTTTCTTTTACGCTGCTTGCCAATGGGCCCGGTACCCCCAGCATTGGGGAATTGGGTCGGTGGTTGCGACCCACTCGCGTGCCTGTGCAGCCCGCTTTTATGTCGGTGTTTTTCGCGATTTGGAGGTGCGCGGTTTCCGTGGTTTTTTCTCGGGGCGCTTGCCGGGTTTTAGCTGCCAACGGTCGGCATTGGCGAGTAGGCGTTCCTGGATGTCGGGCGGGTAGTCACCCAAGGTGGTGGGTGGAGGCACTGGTTTGCCGGGCAAGCCGGCCTCGCGAATCACCTTCGGCCAGCGTGGTCGCCAGCACAGGAGCAGGCTGACCCAGTGCGCGGAGCCGACAATGACGAAAGCGGGCCAGACCATGAGCAGGGCGAGTTTGAACAGCCAGCTGCTTTTGCGGAAGAAACGGCCGAGGCCTTCGAATTGGGCGCTGAATGCCTGAATGGGCGAGGGTAACTGGGTACTCAGACGGGGGCGGGGGACGGCGTGTGGGCCTTCTTCCATGTAGCGGCGGATGAACTCCCATTCGTCGCGGAGCTCGCTGCCGCCTTGGCCTTGCTTGCCGACGAAGGCCATTTCCATGTGGGGGAGGCCGGTATGGCTCGGGTGCCAGACCAAGCCGAGTCTCATGCCGAGACTGAGTGAGTCATCCTCAGGAGATACAGCGGTGCTTCCGGTGGTTTTCCATGGAAACGTCGCGATACCCCCGCAGTATGCAGGTCGATGAAGATGAACCTGTTGAGTTTTTCGATTGAAGCGGATAAGCAGGTGTCGACTGGTGAGTATTTCTAGACGTGTAAAGCGGAATCCATATTTAGCATAAATATAGTAAAACCCACAGCCTATGGACAGCATGTATGTGCTGAATAAAATAGAGAACACTGAAAGGAACTCAGCTTGGGTGGCGTTGATGTAAATGGAGCCAAAGGTTATATGCAGCCATGCGTAGGTCATTGGGCCTAGGCCTCCGAGAGTCATCATTGTGATTACTCCACGTTTCTCTTCCGAGCCGCCACAGCGCATATCCATGTAGGTGTCATTGAACGCAAATACGGGGCCGCGCGAATGCGGAGTAGTACTCACCGATTTGAAATGAACACCCTCCCGTAAGTCACCCTCGTACAGATCACAAGCTAGATGCTTATGGGGTGGTACTGTCTCGGCATCAGCTGCCGTGCGCGCAGCTTTTGACTCAGTGCATGTCTTCCAGAATCCCCATTCAATCAGGTACATTTACAGCACCTCTCTGAATGCGGAGTGCAGTTTCGCCAATTCTTCATCAGCATAAGGTTTTGATCGTTTATCGATGCGATAACTACTACGTTTGCACCATTTCTCTAGCGCGTCATCTTCCAGTAAAAATATGATTATCGTTAATGCTAGCCCTATCCAGAAAGTGCCAAGAACTAGGCGAGCCATTAGTATGCGAGCCGCGGGGGTGCCTAATGCTCTTGAAACGGTGCTCATTGAATGGCCGAGCGCTCTGAGAATTGGGTGTCTGCTGCTGTGCGCCAAGCGCTCGAAAAAGGGATGGGCCAGCGCAACGGCAGTCCCAAGCTCTGCTAGAGATAGGACCACAGTCGCTATCGCACGCGTGAAGTAGGCTCCGCTCAATGACCACGATTTTATTGAGGTACTATTTTCGGTAAAGTTCTGTACTCCATCTACAAAGTCCCACCACGCCAGCACCCCCCCGCCGATACTGGCCAAACTACCCCCCCAAAGTTTCAACCTCCCCAAGGTCGCCGCCGCCCCTCTCCCGGTCACGCTATTCGCGCCATACCGCGTCACAACTTGGTCCACATAACTGGCGCCAATCTCGAAGCCCGCCGCAGCCGTAGTCATGGCCGCTGCAAAGAGTTCGGTCTTCACCCGTGCATCACTGTCAGGCAGTTCGCGCGCCTTGAAGGCCATCAGCATGCCTTCGAGCAAACACACCAGGCCTGCAGCACGCACCTTGTAGAAGTCGCTGTTGTTGGCCTGCATCAGGCCTTCGGCCCAGGCCTGGTCCAGATAGCGTGCAACCTGGGCACCACTGCGCTGTGGGTTCAAGGGCTGCCCACTACGAGCCGCTTCGCCCAGGCGTATGTCGACAGCCGTTTCATGCACTGAGGCAAACAATGTCAGGCGCAGGCCTTGGTGCAGCGCGCGGTCCACACTGCTGGGTGCCCCCGTACGCAGTACTTGGCGCCCCAGCGCGACGTACCAGGCATACAAGCCGATGCTGGCGGTACTGTTTCTGCTTTGTAGCTCCTCGTACAGCGTGTTGATGCGCCCGAAGGCATTCGCCGCGATGTGCGCCTGCCGGGCGAGCGACTCACGTAACGTGAAAGAGGTCTCTGAGGCCGGCTCGGCCTTGGCCGCTTCCAGAAGCGCGGCAAGCGCTTCGCGGATGTCATCCTGGTTGTAGCTGATGCCGCGCATTGCCAGATTGCTCCGATGCGCCACATCGCTGCGCCACCAGTGGTCCAGTACTGTCGCGCCCCACTCGCTGAGCTCCATGCCGATTACGCACTGGCCGGTTTGCTCGGCAAAGGCCAAGCCATTGATCAGGTCGGCATTGTCGTAACGGTCCAGGGCCTGCAGCAGGCGTTCGCTGAGGAGCCATCGGGTATGGTCTTTGGCGCGGTCTTCTGCAGCTTGCTGGGCTTGTTGCATCGCTTGCTCGAAGCCTGCGAGCTGATCGTGCATGGCTTGGCGGTCGACCAGATGGCCGTACTTCTGGTCAAACTTCTTGCTGAATTCGCCAGCATCCTGGCGGGCCTGAACCTTGGCCCGGACTTCGCGTTCGTACTGCGCCAGATGAGGTTTCATCCGGGCGTCATGTGCATCGGCCTGCTGGCGAGCGTGGTCGGTGAACCCATAGAAGTCCACAGGCGTCACCGGCTGCTTGCGCACGGCCTCGGCCATGACCTCACGCTTGACGATGCGCTCGGCCATCATCTGCGGGTAGAGCTTCTCGATCTCCAGAAACGACTGCGCAACAAGCAGTTTGCGCTCATTGTCCACGCCGGGTTCCACAACGCGCTGTAGCCAGTGGGTCTTCACCTCGTCGACGGCTGCATTGCGCCAGGCATTGAGCTCTTGGGTAATGCCGAGGGCATCCTCGATCACGATAGCGGCGCCGCGCGGCTTGGTTTGATTCATGGGCGGTGCCAGGGCTTGCCGTGAAGCGTGCGGGGATACGATCTGAGCGTTGTTGAACGGCTGCAGGTCGAGCAGGGCCTGCAGGTCTGCGTCGTCCTGGGCCTTGAAGTCGGCTACCCAGTTCAGTTGGTCGTGCTTGAGCACGTGGGGCTGTGGCGACGCGTCAGAGGGTTGAATGAACCCTGCGATATCGATCGCGGGCAGGCTGCTGCGGTACTCATCTTCGAGCAGGCGGTAGTTGTCGAGCATGCGTGGCGTGAGCGGGGAGGGGCTGAACAACGGGCGCAGCTCCTGGATGTCGTCCAGGTCGTAGAGCGTGATGGTCCAGCCGAAAGCGCGGATGATGTCCTCCAGGTTGCCTGCGCTGGGGGCAGGCTCCCATGGGGCGTCGGCGCTGATGTACAACAGTGAGCCATTCGGCGCCACGCGGTACTGGCTGTGCCATTCGTGCGCCGGTGCGCTGTGGCGTTTGATCAGCAGGTAAAGAAAGCCTTCGCGCAGCGGGCGGATGGCGTAGCTGGAGTGGGTCAGTGCAGCCACCTCCTGAAAGGGGCTGAGGTAGCCCGGCAACTTGGGCAAGCGGGCGCGTTGTGCCGGGTTGCCGCCAACGGCGGCATAGCGCAAGGGCAGCAGTTCGAAGCGGCGGGTGCAGTCCGCGACGGGGCTGTTGCGTAGCGCGGGGCGGTAGCCGGTTGTGATACGTCTGCACAGGTCGAGCGTGTCGGTGAGCGAATCCATGGGCGTGTGTTTTAGTCCTTTGTGCGCAGGCGTCGCTGCACGTTGTCGATAAGGGCGGTGTGCTGTTCGCGGGTGGCGATGATTGCCTCTTGCCAGGCCGGTGAGGTGTTGAGCTGATCACCGTCGCGAGCCATCATCAGTACATAGGTGATGAGGTCCTCCTCACGGGCCAGGCCTTGCTCGCGTGCCTGGTCGAGGTAATGCTGGATCAGGCCGACGCGCGTGCCGTGGCAGGCACCCGTCAAGGCTGGGCAGTGCTGAACGTCCTTCAGTACCTCGGCAAGCTGGTAGCTCAGCGGGTCGCCGGCCAATGCTGCCCAGCAATCTTCGTCCAGTGTGATCGGCGTGACGTGCGCAGCGTGAGGTTGGTCGCCGCCCGCTATTTGCAACCACAGCGTTTTGTGTGGATGTGCTACAGGTGCCCACCAGTGATAGATGGGCGCCAACCATTCGCTCACCCCAGGCAAGTGACGGTGGCTATCGAGCGCTTGCAGTGCAGCAGCGGTGTGGTAACGCAGAAGGTACGAATGGCCATCTGCGCCTGTGACGATGTTGGCCTGGCTCAAATGCAGCGCGAGTTCGGCAGGTGGCAATGCGCTGATTATCCAGCCACATACCGCGCCCTCTGCACCTTGTTCGAGCTGCCATTTAAAGTCGTACTGGGCTGAAACATCGGAGCCGGGACGCGAGCCGAACAGCCAGGGGCCCACTGCCCGCAAATTGCTGAATTGGGCTTGCTGCAACAGTGGCCAGCAGCGCTGCGAGTAATACTCGAGCAGGTTGTCCCGAGCCTTCGGTGAAAGATCGGCCATTTCCACAACCGCGCTCAGGCGGTACCGGTCGGATACTCGCAGGGCCTTGACCAGTGCTCTGACGAATGGGCTGGGCATCAGTGTGCTCCCGCCATACGGATCATGGTGTGGCCGTTTGTGATCGCTTTCAGCAAACAACTGAGGCAAACGGGCTCGCCGGGCTCAGGAATGCCAGCGGTCGAGGTTGTGCGTTGGCTGCCCTTTGCCTGCTGGTGGATCGGCCCTTTGAAGGCCACTGCCACACCGTCCAGCGTGACACCGGCCCCATCGATTCGCAGCAGCCCGCCTGGGCTCCGGATCGTCAGGCTCTCGCTGACCTGTATGTCATAAACCTTGGTGGTGTGCCGGATGGCTTCGCCGGTCTGTAACACGTGATGACCGCCCACCACTTGTTCGAGGTGGCCACCAATTTCTACCGTGTGGTTGGCTTTGGTAATGTCCTGGCGCTGGTTGCCAACCGTCTCGATGCGGTCCTGGCCGGTGACGATCGTGTGCGTCCGGCCAATTGTCAGGCTGTTGTCATTGCCGATGTCGTGAATCCGATTTTGGCCGATGCTGACGGACTCGTCCCGGCCGACGTCTTCCCGGCGGTCCTGGCCAATCGAAACCGTTTCGTCACGCTCGACCCGCTCGGCGCGATCGTTGCCGACCTGCGTCGTTTCGTTATGCTTTACAACGTTGTTCTGGTCCCTTTCTGCATGGATGAACACCTCCTGGCGACCCAGTTCGTCCTCGAAACGCAGTTCGTTGAAGCCATCGCCCTTGTGGGTCTGGCTCTTGATGGTCATGCGCGTCTTGTGCTCGGGCAGGTCGTACGGGGGCAGCTGATTGCCGCAATAGGTGCGGCCGGTGATCATCGGCTGGTCCGGGTCGGCGTTGACGTACTGGATGATCACGTCCTGGCCAATACGCGGGATGGCCATCGAGCCCCAGCTGCCACCGGCCCAGCCTTGCGACACCCGCACCCAGCAGGAGCTGAATTCATTGTTTTCGCTCTCCCTGTCCCAAGGGAAGCTGACCTTGACCCGGCCCCATTGGTCGCAATAAATCTCCTCGCCAATTGGGCCGACGACGGTGGCCATGTGCGGGCCGTCGATGCGTGGCTTGGCCAACGGCGCCGGGCGCCACTCGGTTTTGCCTGGCACCAGCACGGCGTCTTGCGTGTAGCGCGTGCCTTGCCTGGCGCTGGCGGCTTCTTCCTGCAGGCTGGTGAACTGGGTACCTTCGTGGTGCACGTTGACCACACGCCAGTGATCGTTCAAGTCTGGCCGCGGGTGCCCGATCAGGGTGAAGCTCAGCCCCGGTTGCAGGCGCATGTCATCGCCTTGCACTTCGGCAATGCGGGCATCATGGCGCAGCGCGGTGATCCGGGTGGCGGTGAAGGGCACGCCGACCGCATCACGCTTGTAGCGGCCGGGGTAGTCGAAGCGCTCGTACGCGGTGGATTGGTGCGTCAGGCCACTCGCGTCTGCGCGGTGTTCCTGGCGGTATTCCGGGTTGGTGAACGTATAGTCGCGTTGCACCTGTCGTGCAGTGCGCACCTGCTCGCTATAGCGTAGGCGGCGTAGACAAGGCTTTGCCTGAGCGCCGCCGCTATTGGCGTGGTACAGCACTAAGTTGGGGTCGATGTCATCGTCATCACCGGTCTTGTTGCCACCCTGGCTAATCTGACCCAGCGAAAGCAACCGATCAGTAATGACCAGCATGTGGTGTTTGGGTGTGTGCTCGAAGCGGTAGATAAAGCCTTCTTCGGCGGCGAGGCGGGCGATGAAGTCCAGGTCGGTTTCACCGGCCTGCACGCAGAACTCCCGTACCGCATGTTCACCGCAGCTGTGCAGCTCAAAATGAAGGATGCCTTGGCGCTTGAGCATGAGCTCAAGAATCTGCGGGGCGGTTTTGTTCTGGAAGATGCGCCAGTTCGAGCGCAGCCCGGCACGCGCCAGCGTGGGTTCGACCAAGGCGCGGTAGCGCGTCCGGTGAATGCTTGTCTCACCTTGGCTGAAGGTGCTGACCAGGCCGTGTATGTAGCGCAGTGGCTGGTCTCCCCGCCAGAGGGTGAACAGCACCGGTTTGTCGAGCAGCTGGCCAAAATCGACATCGTCTTGGTAACTGACCAGCTCCAGGTTTAACTGGAAGGGTGTGCTGATCGCTTCGTCGAGCTCGAACGAAACCACTTCAAACTCAACCTGGCCAACCAGCGGCTGGAAGGTGAAGCGCAAATCGGATTGGCTAGGCATGCGGATTCCCCCAAAAGTGCCTGAGTACGGTCATGACGAGCACTTGCCCGCTACTGCTGCAAGATGACGTTGAGCGACTCGAGAACTTCGGCGGGGATGACGGAGAGTACCTGCGGGCTCCAGGGTATTGCCGACAGCTTGCGCAGTGGGGGGGCTTTCACGTGATGGACGGCTATGCGACGGCTGCTCCCCACGCGCGTCTTCAAGCAGGATTGGCTGGTTGGTGGGCACTGTTTTACCAGTGCCATCGGGCTCACTGAACATTCCTGGTCCTCGTGTTTGGGCAGGCAGCGTATGCACTGGGCATGGGCCGACCGTGTGGCCAGACACAAGCATTTAGCTGAAGCCTGAACACTAACGAGGAATCAATTCATGGGTGAGTACTGAGCGTCCTATAAACGTGTAGGAAAGTTCGATTTCTATTCTTTTAAGAAACAATTGGTTGCAGGTAAACAAGGCGAAGGGTGTGTTCAAGCATCTCGATTCGGCTCTTGCTCGGCGCAACGCTGGGCTTGCAAGGGTATTGAGCTGATCGAATGAACTGGGGAACAATGCCTTGCAGGGTTGTGATTTGGCGCCTGCAGGGCCAGGCGCCCATAGAACAGCAAGGCAGTGGCCCAGGTGGTGAACCAGACGAACAGCCCTGCCCAGAAGGTGTGGGACATGTAGTGCCAGCCTTGCAGCACGCGGGTGGTGCCGTAGACGAACCCCAGCAACAGGATCGCCACCAGCAGCTTGCGCGCATGCATCCAGCGGTGGCGTAGCGCTACGAAGTACAGGGCCAGCAAGGTGAAACCACTGGACGCATGACCGCCTGGCCAGCATCGGCCATCGCCGGCCTTGTCCAGCCAGGTGAAGTGCTCGAACCACTCGACCCGCGCCTGCTGGCCGCCGTACAGCGTCGTTTCCACCGGGCAGTACACGCTGGTATGGCTTTTCAGGTAGTGGATGACCGTGGTGCACAGCGCGAACGCGACCACCACGAACAACAAGTCGCGACGGTGGTGGGTCGTGAAGCGCAATACCGGCGCGATTCGGGCGGTTTCCAGCCACCGCGTAAGGCCACATTGCGGGTGATTGGCCAGGCGCGGCCAGGCGAACGACAGCAGCGAGCCGATCACGGCCAGTTCACCGGTCCAGTTCGGTAAAACCCGTGGCCACTTGTGGGTGACCTTTTCGAACCATTGATTGTGCAACAGCGGAAACTGGCCGGTGGCCGGGTCGATCAGCAGGTTGCTGATCCAGCGGTCGAGTTCGGTCAGGTCGAAGGCGACGAAGACGATGCCCGCCAGCAGCAGCGGTAGCAGCAGGTTGTTGCGGTAGAAGGCGGCGCGTGAAGGTACAGGCATGGTCAGATTTCCCGGGCATCAGCGAGTTTGCGCCACTGGCTGGCATCCATCTGGCCCAGCACGCGGGCCTTGCCATCTTCGCCCTGGGTGATGAACAGCGCGCTGGCATAGCGGTTGGAATCCGCGTCAGTGTCGACGTTGAGCTGGCGCTCCACCTGCTCCAGGCAGCCACTGTGGCTGACCAGCACCAGGTTGCGGCCGGGTTGCTTATGGGCGAAGGCATTGCTGGCGAAGGTGTGGTCACACTGGTTGAGCCAGTCCTGGGTGGTGATGGCCTTGCCGAACATGAACTGCGCGGTCTGCCGAGTGCGCACTTCCGGGCTGGCCCACACATCGGCGCTGAGCAGGCCAAGGCGTTGCAGGCCTTGGCCGACGTCGGCGGCTACCCGGCTGCCCGCCAAGGTAATACCGGTGGGGTCGTCCAGGCAGGCACCGCGGGAGCGGTCGCAGCGTTCGGCGTGACGAATAACCACAATGACTGAGCCCTTGGACCAGGCGCTGTGCAAGCCGCTGCTGTGCAGCGTATGCGGGTTGCCAAGGTCTGCAAGGGCGGGGCGTGCGGTTGCCCAGGCAGCGAGAGCCACCAGCGCGAGCGATACGCACAGCGCCACCAGCAGCGCTTTGGCGCGGGGCAATCGGTAGGGCCGGGCGAGTTTAAGGGCCGGCGGGGTGTCGATGACGCCATGCAGCATGCTGTCACTCCAGTGAGCACGGGCAACGGATGCGAACCTGAGGCTCGGATCCTTTGAGAGTGCGCGCACTTTAGGCAGGCGGATGTCAGCAGTAAGTGAGGCAGATGTGAAAATTGTCTTGCTGGGTATGCCCATGCCGGCGGCTTAGCGCTTACGGAGCATCAAAAAAGTCAAGAATGAAACCGGTTTCAAAACATTTCTGAACGCGCTAGATTATTCGGCTGTCTTCTACACGCGCCCGCTTGCGCGAGTACCCCATTGAAAAATCAGATGGCGCAAACCAAGGCCGCCCCTACCGCTGATGAGGATTTGAAATGCCTGAGCATGCCCCAGACAATCCGCGCCGGGAATTCCTGCGCAAGACCTTGACCTTGATACCGGTCGCCACCGTGGCCAGCACCGGGCTGGGCCTGGGTGCCAGCCAACTGCTCGCCGAAACTGTGCGTGAGCCTAAGGTGCCTGTCGCTGCGCCTGCGGGCGATTATCAGCCAACCTTTTTCACCGCCGAAGAATGGGCCTTCGTGCAAGCGGCCGTGGCCCGCATCATCCCTGCGGACGAACTGGGCCCAGGTGCGCTCGAAGCGGGTGCCGCCGAGTTCATCGACCGCCAGATGAATACCCCCTATGCCACTGGCGCCCAGTGGTACATGCAGGGGCCGTTCAACGCCGACGCCCCACCAGAATTGGGTTACCAACTGCAACTCAGCCCGCAACAGATCTACCGGCTAGGCATCGCCGCCGTGGACGGCTGGTGCAAAGCCAACTCGGGCCAAGTGTTTGCTGCGCAAGATAGCGCTACCCGAGACCGCATTCTCGCCAAGGTCGAAGCCGGTGAGCTGGTGTTCGACGCGCTGCCGGCCAAGCTGTTTTTCAGCTTGCTGGTACAGAACACTCGCGAGGGGTTCTTCTGCGACCCGATTCACGGTGGCAACAAAGGCATGGTGGGCTGGACCCAGATCGGCTTCCCCGGTGCACGGGCAGACTTCATGGACTGGGTCGAGCGCAACGAGCCTTACCCGTTCCCGGCAGTGTCGATCCGTGGCGAGAGGGCCTGAAGCATGGCGAATGTGTTGAAGAAAGTAGACGCCGTGATCGTGGGCTTCGGCTGGGCCGGCGCGATCATGGCCAAGGAATTGACCGAGGCGGGGCTGCAGGTGGTCGCCCTGGAGCGCGGGCCAATGCAGGACACCTACCCTGAGGGCAGCTACCCGCAGGTGATCGATGAGCTGACCTACAGCGTGCGCAAGAAGCTGTTCGTCGATGTATCGAAAGAGACCGTCACTATCCGTCACAGCGTCAACGACGTTGCGTTGCCCAACCGTCAGTTGGGCGCCTTCTTGCCAGGCAAGGGCGTGGGCGGCGCGGGCTTGCATTGGTCCGGCGTGCATTTTCGGGTAGACCCGATCGAGCTGCGCATGCGCAGCCATTACGAAGAACGCTACGGCAAGGCGTTCATCCCTGAAGGCATGACCATCCAGGACTTCGGCGTCACCTACCAGGAGCTTGAGCCGTACTTCGATTTTGCCGAGAAGGTGTTCGGCACCTCGGGCCAGGCCTGGACCGTGAACGGCGCGGTGGTGGGTGAAGGGAAGGGCGGCAACCCCTATGCGCCTGATCGCTCCAACCCGTTCCCGCTGCCTGCACAAAAAAATGTGGTGTCGGCAAAACTGTTCGAGAAGGCCGCCACCAGCCTCGGCTACAAGCCGTACAACCTGCCTTCGGCCAACACGTCGGGCCCTTACACCAACCCGTACGGCGCGCAGATGGGGCCGTGCAACTTCTGCGGCTTCTGCAGCGGCTATGTGTGCTACATGTACTCCAAAGCCTCGCCCAACGTGAACATCCTGCCCGCGCTGCGCCAGGTGCCGAACTTCGAGCTGCGCGCCAATGCCCATGTGCTGCGCGTGAACCTGGATGACAGCAAGCGCAAAGCCACGGGCGTGACCTACATCGACGCCCAAGGCCGAGAGGTGGAGCAACCGGCGGACCTGGTGATTCTCGCAGCCTTCCAGTTCAACAACGTGCGCCTGATGCTGCTGTCCGGCATCGGCAAGCCTTATGACCCGGTCAAGAACGAAGGCGTTGTCGGGCGCAACTTCGCGTACCAGAACATGGGCACGGTCAAGGCGTTCTTCGACAAGGACACCTACACCAACAACTTCATCGGTGCTGGCGGTAACGGCATTGCGATCGATGATTTCAACGCTGACAACTTCGATCACGGCCCGCACGGTTTTGTCGGTGGTTCACCCATGTGGGTCAACCAGGCGGGCAGCCGCCCGATCGCCGGTATCGCCAACCCGCCCGGCACGCCCACCTGGGGTAGCGCCTGGAAAAAGGCCACGGCCGACTACTACACCCACCAGGTTTCGATGGACGCGCATGGCGCGCACCAGTCGTACCGTGGCAACTACCTGGACCTGGACCCGACCTACCGGGACGCCTTTGGCCAGCCGTTGCTGCGCATGACCTTCGACTGGCAGGAAAACGATATCAAGATGAACCAGTTCATGGTCGACAAGCTCAGCAAGATCGCCCAGGCGATGAACCCGAAGTCCATTGCTGTGTTGGGCAAAAAGGTCAAGGAACACTTCAACACTGCCAGCTACCAGACCACCCACCTCAACGGTGGCGCAATCATGGGCACTGACCCCAAGACCAGTGCGCTTAACCGCTATCTGCAGAGCTGGGACGTCCACAACGTTTTCGTCCCGGGGGCGTCGGCATTCCCGCAGGGGTTGGGTTACAACCCGACCGGTTTGGTCGCGGCATTGACGTACTGGTCTGCACGGGCGATCCGTGAGCAGTACCTGAAAAACCCTGGCCCACTGGTTCAGGCTTGAGGAGCGATGAGCATGAAGACACTGTTGATCGCCACCATCCTGTGCGGTGCAAGCCTTTCAGCCCAGGCGGACAGCGCGCTGGTCAAGCAAGGCGAGTACCTGGCGCGCGCGGGCGACTGCGTGGCCTGCCACACGGCCAAAGGCGGCAAGCCATTCGCCGGCGGGCTGCCCATGGAAACCCCCATCGGCACGGTGTACTCGACCAATATCACCCCTGATGCCAGCGGCATCGGCAACTACAGCTTCGAAGACTTCGACCAGGCCGTGCGCCATGGCGTCGGCAAGGACGGCAGCACGCTGTACCCGGCCATGCCGTATCCCTCGTATGCACGCGTCAGCGATGACGACATGCGCGCGTTGTATGCCTACTTCATGCAGGGCGTCGAGCCGGTGGCGCAGCCGAACAAGGCGACGGACATCCCCTGGCCGTTGAGCATGCGCTGGCCGTTGGCGATCTGGCGGGGGTTGTTCGCGCCGCAGGTGAAGGCCTGGCAGGCCTCGGCTGCCACCGACCCGGTCGTCAACCGCGGTGCTTATCTGGTCGAAGGGCTGGGGCACTGTGGCGCATGCCATACCCCGCGCGCCCTGACCATGCAGGAAAAGGCACTGAGCCCGCAGGATGGCGAGCAGTTTCTGGCAGGCAGCGCCCCGCTTGAAGGCTGGATTGCCAAGAGCCTGCGCGGTGATCACAAGGATGGCCTGGGCAGCTGGAGCGAAGCGCAGCTGGTGCAGTTTCTCAAGACCGGCCGAAGCGACCGCAGTGCGGTGTTCGGTGGCATGAGCGATGTGGTCGAGCACAGCATGCAGTACATGAGCGAGGCTGACCTGACGGCCATTGCCCGGTACCTGAAAACGCTGCCGCCCAGCAACCCCGATGACCAGCCGCATGCGTATGACAAGCAGGTCGCCGAGGCGCTGTGGAACGGCGATGACAGCAAGCGCGGGGCGTCGGTATACATCGACAACTGTGCCGCGTGCCACCGCACCGATGGCCATGGCTACAGCCGGGTGTTCCCGGCATTGGCCGGCAACCCAGTGGTGCAGACCGCCGATGCTACCTCGCTGATCCATGTGGTGCTGGCCGGTGGCACGGTGCCTGCGACGCACACCGCCCCATCGAACTTCACCATGCCGGCGTTTGGCTGGCGCCTGAGCGATCAGGAGGTCGCTGATGTGGTGAGCTTCATTCGCACCAGCTGGGGCAACCAGGGCGGGGCGGTGAAGGCGGGCGATGTCGCCAAGCTGCGCACGGATGACCTGAAACACACCTCTGGGGATGACCTTGGGCAGGTAACGACCCACTAGTACTGCGCAAAATTCAAGGCTTGCACGCCCCCTGTAGGAGCAGCCTTGTGCTGCGAAGAGGCCGGTCCGACCACAGAAATTCGTGGCGGGTACTGGCCTCTTCGCAGCACAAGGCTGCTCCTACCTTCGCGCCAGCTGGGGCAAAGGCGGACGATGTCGTGAAACACACCTCTGGGGATGACCTTGGGCAGGTAACGACCCACTAGTACTGCGCAAAATTCAGCACTTGCACGCCCCCTGGAGC